>JBEIIL010000063.1:0-20504 GCA_040380755.1 Methylobacteriaceae bacterium
AAGTGCCTGCAACGGCGAAGCCAGAAGAACCGTCGCATGAGCTGGGCGTGGTTCGAGGCTGTGACCGAGCATCTTCCCCTGCCGCTCCCGCGCATCACTCACCCCTGGACGCCCAGGAGGACGGCATGCGGGTGACTTCCAGGAGGAGCCGGGTGCGGGAGAGCCGCATGCCCGGATCTGTGAGGGCGAAGCCGAATGGCCGAGCTACTCGACCACGACCCACGCAGTCCGTCGTTCGCGCGCGTAACCTGCCAGAACGGCGACCGCGCCACGCGATGAGGACATGCCGGCTTGGCATCGCCTGTCCTTGACGCGTCACGCGGTTAGGGCACCTTGCAGCCGGGTTCGACTGGCCGGGTGGCGGCCGGTGCCCGCCATGACCGGAGGTTGCCTGCCATGTTGTCTCTGCCTCGATTTGCCCTCATCGCCACGCTGGTGGTCCTGTCGGGTTCTGCGATGGCCCAGTCGGGTCCCTCGCAACAGGAGCAGGCCGCGTGCCGCTCCGATGCGATCAAGCTGTGTCCGTCCTTCGTCGGCAAGCCGCCGGAGATGAATGCCTGCCTGCGGGCCAACAAGAACCAGCTCTCCGACGGCTGCCGCAAGGTCGTCGAGGCGCGCGGCGGCTGACCGCCCGGCTGCGCGCCGGGGTTACACCTTGGCGCGCACCGATCCGAAGGCCACCACCGACCCGAGCTTGTTCTCCGGCGAGAACTGCGCAGTCAGCGTCATGCGCGATGAGCGAGCCGGTTGTGTAGGCGCCAGTGTAGCATCCAGGCGGGCAAAATTCGCCCGCAGCAGGTCGGCCGAAATGGGCATGTAGCCGGGAACGCCCCGGCCAGCCTGGTCGAGGCAATTGGCAATACCCTTCCAGGTCAGTCCCAGAGCCCGCAATTCGGCGAACCGCGAGACATGTCGTTTCATGATCCGGCGCAATGGTACCTGCACGCCGCCAGGCGTCAGGTCCGCAACGAACATCTGGGCCCAGCCCTCCAGCTCGTCCCGTTTCATCTCGGCACCTCTTTGTGTTCATGGATTGCCGGACGGTAACGAAGGTTAACGCCGACCCGCCTCTGCGGTCTTGATCTGTATACTCAATACGCTGGTTTCAACTTGTCTGCTCGGTAACCTCTTGTTAGCCTTACCTGGAAGGTATTTTCTCGGGCATGGGGTGAAGACAGGCGCACCGGGTTGTTTAAAGTTCAGCTTTATGAATGCAGGCATTCTGATCGGGTCGAAGGACCTCGACGGGAATGTCTCGCCTTTTGCCAACCTGTCCCAGCGCCTGTTCGCGGCCTCTGCCGCCGTGCTCGTCATCGCCAGCTCCGGCGGCCTTGTGGGCTATTGGGTGCTGGGCCGCACGGCGACAGGCATCACCGTCCTGCAGGACGCTGCGGCCGTCGAGAGGGCCGCGGCCGATGCCGCAACGACAACGACCAACGGGCCGGTATCGCTGAACCGCTTCCGGGCCGAAGGCGACGCCACCGTCGCCGGCGTGGCCGAGGTCATGGGCCGCATTGAGCCGTCGTCGGGCCGCATTGCGGCGATCCTCGACGTCATCAACGAGATCGCCTTCCAGACCAACCTGCTGGCGCTGAACGCTGCGGTCGATGCGGCGCGGGCCGGGGAGGCCGGGCGCGGCTTTGCCGTCGTCGCCACCGAGGTCCGTCTGCTCGCCCAGCGCTCTGGCGACGCCGCCAAGGACATTGCCAGCCTGATCAAAGTGAGCCAGGGCGAGGTCCAGGCCGGCTCGGCGCGGGCCCGCGACGCCGCCGGCGTACTGGCCCGTATCGTCGGCGCGTCGACGGAGGTGGTCCAGACCATCCGCAGCATTTCGGGCGCGTCGCAGGTCCAGGCCGTCAGTCTGGACGCGCTGAACAGCGCCATCGTCCACCTCGACGATGCCACCCGTCAGAATGCGGCGCTGGCCGAGGAGAGCGCTGCCGCAGCCACAACCCTGACGGGCAAGGTCGGCGAGCTCAACGACCTGGTGTCCACCTTCGTCACCGCTGCACCCCCGCCTGGGGCCCGCTGCCGTGCAGCCTGAGGCTGACGCGGTCTTGTCCGCTCGGTCCGACGCTTGGTTCGCTCAGGCCGCGGCCTGGGCCGCCGGCGTCGGCCGGGTCGACAGCGTGCCGAGCGGGCGGGGCTGGAACTCGGCCACGAGCTCGGCATAGCTCAGCACCGGCAGGTCGATGCCGTGGGTGGCCATGAACTGCCGCAACCGGCGGCGCACATCCCCGGCGGTGAGCACCACAGGCCGACCGGCACCGGCGGACATGGCGCGCAGCTGCGCGACAATCGTGACGGCCGCCCCTTGGTCGGCGCTCGGCGTCTTGCCGGAGGCTCCGCCACGAAAAAAGTCCTCGACGTCCGGACCGGCGATGATCGCCCGGATCGTGCCGTCGGCCTCGCTCAGCGCGTGACAGATCTGCCGGCGCAAGGCGAGGCGGATCTGGTCCGCCGCGGCGTCAGGGTCGCTCTCGCGCGCGGCGTGATGCAGCAGAGCCTCCAAGATCAGGCGGCGCTGCGACAGCGACACATACTCGTCGAGCAGCCGGCGCAGCACCTCGACCATGTGCAGCAAAGGCACGGACTGCTGCACGTCGCCGACCAGCGGACCGAGTTCGGCCCTGGCGTCCTCCAGCCAGCGCGCCGCCTCCGGCAGTCCGAACTGCCGCGCGGCGAACCGCCCCTGGATGTCGGCGAGCACGCCGGCCAGCTGCTGCGGGTCACTGAGCACGGCGCCATCGATCCGGGCAACGGGAACACCGTCGACTTCAACGGTTCCGATGCCCCCGCTGCCTGCAGGGTCGCGCAAAAATCCCGGTGGTGGCACGGCAAAGCCGAGCCGGCCGGACAGAAGAGAGGACGAAGCGTCAAGCGCGCCGGCGAGGCCGAGCCGCTCGAGCGCATCGGCGTCGGCCGCGCCGAGGCGGACCGTCACCGCGTGGGCGAGACCGGCGACGGGAAGCGGCCGGGCCGTCTGCCGGACGTCGGATGACGCCAGACCGACGGCGGCATCGACCGTGGCTGGAGTCTGAGACGAAGCCGGTGTGGCAACGTCCGGCGTCGCCTGCAACGCAGCGAGCGCCCTGGCCCGCCCGCGCTGGGCAAACACCGCACCGCCCACCATGAGGGCGCCGATGATGAGAAAGGTGAGGGTCGGAAAGCCCGGGACGGCAGCCAGGGCCGTCACGAACACGCCGGTGATGATCACGGCCCGGGGCTCTGCCACCAGCTGCCGCGCAATGTCGACACCCAGTGAGCCGTTCTCCTCGGTGATGACCCGCGTCACCACCGTGCCGGCCGCCACAGCCAGGAACATCGACGGGATCTGGGCGACGAGACCGTCGCCGATCGACAGCAGCGAGTAGAGCTTGGCGGCTTCGCCCAGACTCATTCCTTTCTGCAGCGTCCCGATGGCGATGCCGCCGAACAGGTTGACAACCACCACGAGCAGCGACGCGATGGCGTCGCCCTTCACGAAGCGCATCGCTCCGTCCATGGCGCCGAAGAACTGGCTTTCCTTCTCCAGAGTGAGCCGGCGGCGCCGGGCCTCTTCCTTGGTGATCTCGCCATTGCGGAAGTCGCTGTCGATGGACAGCTGCTTGCCCGGCAGCGCGTCGAGCGTGAAGCGCGCGCCGACTTCGGCGACGCGCTCGGCGCCCTTGGTGATGACGATGAACTGGACGATGGCGACGATCAGGAACACCACCATGCCGACGACGACATTGCCGGCGACGACAAAATTGCCGAAGCCCTGGATGATGTGTCCTGCATCGCCATGGGCGAGGATCATGCGGGTGGTCGACACGGTCAGCGCCAGCCTGAACACCGTTGTCACCAGAAGGATCGACGGGAAGGTGGACAGGTCCAGCGTGCTGCGCAGATAGGTGGCCGCCAGGAGGATCGTCAGCGACAGCGCCATGTTGATGGCCAGCAGCACGTCGATGAGGGCAGGCGGCAGTGGCAGCACCAGCATGCCGACGACGACGACGAAGAAGCTCGCGAAGACGATGTCCTGCCGGCCCGAGGCCGCCTGCAGCACCCGCGACAGCATGTCCATGCTCAGAACCTCAGCGTTTCCTCGAGCCCGTCACGGACGAAGCGGGCGGAATCCTCGTCGATGCCGGCCACCAGCGTGCCGTCCGGCAGCCGGTCGCCAATTCCGTAGTGCCGACCGTCCCGTCCCACCACCAGCTTGCGCGGCGACAGCAGCACGGCTGCCACCTGGGCGGCGGCCGGTCCGTCCTGCAGCGTCAGCTCGGCGATCACCGGCACCGCATTGCGCTTGCGCACCCCGGCGATCACATCCTGCACCCGGGCGCCTTCCTCGGGCGTGATGCGTCCACGCAGCACCACCGCATTGTCGCGCACCTGCACCTGGCCCTTGTCGCCGAGCCAGCCGCCGGAGACCTGCCGGTTGAGGTCGCGTGCCGCGCGCTCCGCTGCCGGTCCACTGTCGGCCGCGAGCCGTTCCAGCCCGCCCAGCACCGCCTGCGTCATGCGCCAGCCGCCAAACCCCATGGCGGCGAGCGCGGCAGCCAGCAGCATCAGCACCACCGGCATCCGAAGCCGCGCCGGGATCGGCTGCGGGGACGGCCGGGTGATGCGCATCCCGGTCGGGATCGGCAGCATCGGAACCTTGGGCGCCGGAGCAGTGACTTCCGCCGGCTGCTCGAGACAGGATAGCGCCAGCTCGAGCGACCCGACGCTGACAATGGCCCGGTCGCCGGCGGGAACCGGCACGCCGACGGGCAGTGTTCGATCCCGCAGCCGCAGGCCCGGCACGAGCGGCACGACCGTGATGGTGCCGAAGGGGCCGTGGCTCTCGAGCCGCAGCAGCAGGACTTCTGGCTCGGCCAGCGCCGGCAGGACGAGATCGGCGCTGATCGCGTTGCCGACCACGAACTCGCCCTCGCCGAGATGGCGTGTCGCGCCGCCGCCGGGACCCGACACGGTGACGCTGAAGCGCGGACCCAGACGCGGCTCCACCATGGTCTCGTCGTCGACACCTGCATCCGCCATGTCCGCTGTCGGTCGGAACCGGTCGAAGGCTTTGCGCAGCGGCGCGAGGTCGATCGGCGTCATCGCTCATCCATGGCGGCGCAGGCGCAGCGGCGCGCCCGTCGCAACTCATCAATAAAAGTTAATGGCTAAGTCATCGTTAACCTGCTGGTCACCATACTGATGGGGTGCCAAAGCTGGCGCGCCTGGCCGATCCATGACCCGATTTAGCTTGACCCTCACCAGAGCCGTCCTTGCCGTCGCTGCCGGCGCCGTTCTTCTGGGCGCGCCCGCGCGGTCCGCCGAGATTTGCCCCGGCCCCGCGGAGCGCGCCGTGGCCGAGCCGGGTGCCGACTGGTCGGCCCGGTCGGTACGCCTGGCGGTGCTGGAGCAGCCTCTGTCCGCCACGCTTCAGGATCTCGGCACGCTGACAGGCTTTTCCATGTCGGTTGGGACCCGCATCAAGGGCGTGCTGCGCCGTACCCGCATCGATGGCCCCCTGCGGGAGGTGCTCGGTGGCTTGGCGACGGCCCACGGGCTCGTCTGGTTCGGCGACGGGCGCCAGCTTGCCGTCGTCTCGTCCGACGAAACGGTGCAGCGCTTTCTGACCGTCCCGGGGGTTCGCGAGAGCCAGATCTGTTCCGCGCTGCAGCGGTTTCGCGTGGTTGGAGATGGGCTTGAGCTCGCGATTGACGAGCGCAGCGGTGTCGTCCGTGTCGCCGGGCCGCCGGCCTTCGTCACCCTGGTGGAGACCCTCGCCGGCGGGGACGGGCCCCGCGTTATGCCTTCGGAAGGCATCACGGTAATCAAGTTTGGAGTAAAAACTTCAAATTAGCTCGCGTGTACTTATCATCAGCTCCCAAGGACCGCGCCAGTCCGCCACTTGACGATCTGAATGATCCCACAAGGGAGTTGCCGATGACCGAGATCGCTTCGACCAACGCTGCCACGTCCCAGACCGCCACCGCCGCCATCAGCGAGGATGACGCCGCCCGTGCTGCGTTCGAGGCGGCGCTGGAGGCCGCCGTGCCGGTGGCAGGGCAGCTGCTGCAGTCGATGCAGCTGCCCGAGGCCATGCGCGCCATGCGCGAGAGCGCCTGCTAGCCCATGCTTGCCGCCGCCATCCCCGCGCCCGTGACCGGCTCGGTCCCGTCGCCATTCGAGCTCCAGTCGGCTGCCCCGCAGCCGCTGCCGGCGACATCGCAGGCGAATTTCGACGCGACGCTGGCTGCGCGTGAAGCCACGCTTACGCAACCGAACCTTAACGGTAACGCGTCACATTATTTAGGTGTTCACAAGCCTTGGGAGAGGGTGACCGAAGAAGCGCAGAAACTGATCGACCTTGGCAATGCCGTGGGTCGGTCCGGGCCGCGCATCGTGACCGGGATCGGCACGCAGGCGACATTCGGCGGCACGGTGGAAACCGGTGCAGGCACGAACATCGACCTGACATCGCTGAACCGAGCCTACGATTTCGCGATGCGGACCTATCTGATGTCGAAGGTCGTGTCCGAGGTTTCCAGCGGTCTGAAGTCCCTCTGGCAGGCCCAGTAGCGTTCCGCGCTGCGGGCCCGCGCGTGGTGGGGTCCGATGCGTCGCACAGTCCGGTTCGCCAGCGTGGCCCTTCTGGCCTGTTCCCTCGTGGCGTGCCAGGAGGAGCTTTATCGTGACGTCTCGCAGCGCGATGCCAACGAGATGGTTGCGATCCTCGCCAACAACGGCATTTCGGCGGCGCGCCAGACCGGCGAGAACGGCAGCTACCGCGTCACCGTGACCAGCGGGTCCTTCGCGTCGGCTGTCGATGTCCTGCGCCGCGCCGGCTATCCCCGCGAGCGCTACCGGTCGCTGGCCGAGGTCTTCCCCGGCGACGGGTTGATCGTCTCGCCCTTCGAGCAGCGCGCCCGCATGATGTACGCGCTCAACCAGGAAATCGCCCGCACCCTGGCCGGCATCGAGGGTGTCACCGCCGCCCGCGTCCATATCGTCGTGCCGGAACTGGACCTGCGCGGCGCCCCCCAGAGCCGGGCCTCGGCCTCGGTGGTGATCCACCACACCGCCGCGGTCGAGCCTGACGAGCTCGCCCCCAAGGCCCGCCAACTGGTCGCCAATGCGGTCCAAGGGCTGAGCTATCGCGACGTGTCGATTGCCTTCTTCGTCGCCAGCCCGGACCTGCGCGGCAGCGCCGGCGAGCCGGCGGCCCGCCGGGCGATCCCGGCGCCACGGGACGGGTTGATGCTGCTGGTGGCCCTGCTGCTGGCCGGCGTCGCCGCCGTGCTCGGCTGGCGCTCGCTGCGCCAGAAGGCCGGCTGATGGCCACCGTCCAGCGCTTCGACCGGCGCGCCGTCGACCGCGAAGGCAGCCTCTTGGCCGTCATCGCCCCCGAACGTGTCGCCGCCGCACTGGGCAAAGGTCTGCCACGCGCCACAATCGAGGGGCTGATGGCCTCGCCGCGCGTCCGCCGCCGGGTCGCCGCACTGCTGCGCACCCGGCTCTCGATCGGCGAGCGCCGCGCGGTGCCGCCGGCGGTCGTCGCCTTCCTGGCCGACTGGCCGCGCGAGCGCCTTGTCGCCGCTGCGACCCTGCTCGGTCTTGCCGCCCGGCTCCGGCGCCAGGGGCCGCTGCTGGTCAAGGAGGATCTCCGCCGGCTCGCCCTGCACCATGGCGAAGCGACGGTCTCCGGCGCGCTGGAACTCGCGTCGCGGGTGCCGCCTGCGACGGCCTCTGGCGATGTGGAGGGCGGTGACGAGGCCGCCGCTGACGCGGCGCTTCTGGCCGATGGTCTGGCGCTGCTGCGCAACTGGGCTGCCGCCCGCTTCGGGGCGGACGCCTCGTGGATCGAGGCGGCACTGCCGCCGGTGGCCAGCACCGCAACCCTTGAGGGCGTCTGCGCGCTTGACGTCGTGGAGCGCGCGATGGCTCTCGCCGCTGAGAGGCAGGCCTGATGCGCGCCCCGGTCTTCGTTCCCTCCGGCCGCATCGTCAGGGCCGAGGACCTCGGTCACCTGACCGAGGCGGCCGCCTTCATGGGCCAGGCCCGCAAGCTTGCCGAGGAGGCGAGGGGTCTGGCCAGCTCCGAGCATGAGCGGGCCGTTCAGGCCGGCTATGCCGAGGGCTTCCGCCGCGGCGTGCGCGAGGCCATGGCCCAGCTCGGACCCGCGGTGGCGGAGGCGCGCGCGCGGCTCACCGGCGCCGAGGGCGACCTCGCCGGAATAGTGCTGGAAGCGGTGCAGCAGATCGTTGGCCGCCTGGACGATGGCGAGCTGGCGAAGCGCCTTGTCGCCAAGGCGCTGGCCGACGCCATCGGTCTCGTCGGCATCGTCCTGCGGGTCGCCGCCGAGGATCTCGCCGCCATTGAGCGCGAGGTGGCAGCGCTGCATGAGGCCGGCCAGGCCGGTGGCCTCACGGCCGTGCGCGCCGACCCGTTGCTGCGGCCAGGCGAGATGATTCTGGAAACACCGCGTGGCCATGTCCATGTCGGCCTGAAACAGCAGCTCGGCCGGCTCCAGGCCGGGCTTGGCGTCGCCGAGGCGCGCCGGTGACCGGCGCGTCCAGCCCGGGCGTCGTGGCGCTGGCGGACGAGTTGCGCCGCCTGCGCGCCCGCATCGGCACCATCGACACCCGCATCGCCGCCGGCACGCTGGTCGGCGTCTCCGGTCCGCTGGTCCGGGCCGAGCTGCCGGCGGCCCGCATGGGCGAGCTGTGCGAGCTGCGCAACCCCGACACCGGCGACGTGCGCTTTGCCGAGGTCGTCGGCATCGACGGCAGCATTGCCTTCCTCGCCCCCTATGGCGAAACCAGCGGCCTGTCGATCCGCACCGAGGTGGTGACGCAGGGCCGCGCACCGTCGATCCTGGTCGGCGATCACCTGCTCGGCCGCGCCATCGATGCCTTCGGCATTGTGCTCGACGCCCCCGGCCAGCCGCCGCCGCCACCGCCCGGGCACGACGCGGTTCTCCGCCCGATCGTCGCCGATGCCCCGCCGCCGCTGTTCCGCCGCATGATCGATCGCCCGCTCTCTGTCGGGTTGCGCGTCGTCGACGGGCTGCTGACCTGCGGGGAGGGGCAGCGGGTCGGCATTTTCGGCAGCGCCGGCGTCGGCAAGTCGACGCTGATCTCGCAGATCGTCACCCGCACCGAGGCCGATATCGTCGTGGTCGGCCTCGTCGGCGAACGCGGCCGCGAGGTGGGCGAGTTCATCGAGCGCACGCTCTCGCCCGCCATGCGCGCGCGCGCCGTCGCGGTCGTCGCCACGGCCGACCGGCCGCCGGTGGAGCGCGTCCAGGCGGCGCTGGTCGCCACCGCCGTCGCCGAGCATTACCGCGACCGGGGCCGCCGTGTGCTCCTCGTCATCGACAGCGTCACCCGCCTGGCGCGGGCGCTGCGCGACATCGCGCTGTCCGCTGGCGAGCCGCCGGCGCGCCGCGGCTTCCCGCCCTCGGTGTTCAGCGCCCTGCCGCGGCTGTTCGAGCGTGCCGGCATGGGCGTTTCCGGCTCGATCACGGCCTTCTACACCGTGCTGGTGGAAGGCGACGCCAGTGCCGATCCCATCGTCGAGGAAAGCAAGTCGCTGCTCGATGGTCATCTGATGCTGTCCGATCGGCTGGCCGCAGGCGCCCATTTTCCTGCAGTCGACGTGCTGGAGAGCCGCAGCCGTATCATGCACAACGTCATCGCCGCCGATCACGGACGATCGGCCCGCCGCGTCGCCGAACTCATGGCGCGCTACCGCGAGATCGAACTGCTGCTGCAGGTCGGCGAATACCGTGCCGGGGCCGATCCCGAGACCGACGAGGCGGTGCGCAAGCACGCGGCGATCCGCGCCTTCCTGGTGCAGTCTCCCGGGGAGGCCCAGTCGTTCGACGACACTGTTGCCCGCCTGGCCGTGCTGGCGTCATGATCGATGGACGATTGCGCCAGCTGGGACGTTTGCGACGCCTGCGCGAGGACGCCGAGCGCCGCAAGCTCGGCCTTGCCCTGGCCGACCACCGCGCCGCCCGGGTCCGCGCGGCGCAGGCCGAGGCGGCCGAACAGGCGGCCCGTGACGGCATTGCCATCGCCGTCCCGAGCTTTGTCGCCACCGTCGGCGGAGCTGCGGTGGTGCCCTCAGCCCTCCTGGTGTTGCAGGAGCGCGTCGATGGCCTGCGCGTTGCGGCCAAAGCCGCAACCGTCGAACTGGCGCGCCAGCGTGCCGTCGCGGCCGAGCGGCTGCGCGATGTCGAAGCCGCCCGTGTCCGCCACGACACCGCCCGTCGCGCTGCCAAGCGCCTTGATGCATTGGTTGAGCATGTCGCGACACGGGACTTGCGCCGCGCCGACATCCTCGCCGAAATGCAGGACGAGCCGAATCTGCGACCCACGCCGACCCGGCCGCGCTGACCCCTGGATATGCCGATGGCCGTGACCCGGCCCACCCCCCTGTATGAACGCTGGCAGACGCTGGATCTGCCGGCCGTCAACCTGCGCCAGGCGCGGCGGGAGACCTGGCTGTCGTGGCGCCGCCGGCCGGTCGGCCTGCGGCTCGCCGGCGAGGTCTGGAACTTGAGGGCCTGCGCCGTCGATCCGCTGCGCGGTGACGCCGCCTGGGTGCGCATCCTGCTGGTCAACGCCGACGGAGAGGTCTTGCTCTACGCACCGTCAGGCGCCCTGGCCGCGTGGATCCAGCACCGCTATCCCGGCACCGTGCTGGCCGATCTCGACCCCGGCCTCATGCCGCTGCTGCTGGAGGACGCCATGGCCGACCTGCTCGGCCGTCTCGAATCCGGCGGCCATGGGCCGATCAGGGTCCGTGCCGTCGACTTTGACACGCGCCTGACCTTTTCGGCGTCTACCGCCTTCATGGTGGCGCGCGAGGGCCAGCCACCCTTTCCTGTCGTGGTCGACGGTCGCCCGCTCCTGCGGGATGCACTCGATGCGTTCATCGACGCCCAGCCGCCGGATCCGTTCCGCTGCCACGACCTGCGCATCGACCTGGCCTTCTGCGCCGGGGCGTCGACGGTGGCGCGCGGCGAACTCGACCGGCTGCGCATCGGCGATGCGATCCTGCTCGAGACGTCGCTGCTGTCCTCCGAAAAAGTCGCCTGCGTCGCCGGCGGGGCTGTCGGCCAGACCTGTTCGGTGCATGCGTCGGGCTTTGTCCTCGACGGGCCGCTGCAGCCGGCCTCGGCCTTTCCGGGCCGCCATCCGCTGGCCGCGGTGATGGCGGGCGACGACGATGGTGACAGCCTTGATGGCCGCCCGCGCGACCTGCCGGTGCGGCTCGTGTTCGAGCTCGGCCGGCTCGGCATGCCGCTGGCCGAGGTCGCCGCACTGGGACCCGGCTACGCCTTCGATCTCGGCCGCAGCCAGCAGACCCTGGTCGACATCGTCGCGGCGGGGCTGCGCATCGGCACCGGCAGCCTGATGAAAGTCGCTGACGGCATCGGCGTGCGGGTCAACCAGATCGCGCGGTAGAGCATCATCCCGCCAGGTGGACACCGGTTGGCGGACAAAGATGATGCTGAAACAGAGAGCTAGAGCGGACGATCTGATGCAATCAGGTCGGATTTCGATCTAGCGCATCACGCCGCTGCTGGCGACCTGACGGCGGGAAACGGTTCCAGATTGACGGCACAGATGAGCGCCCTTGATGCGGACGGAGCGCATTGTGGGGCCGCGCATGGGAATGCGGCCGTTCAGACAGCCACCCAGATGCTGATCGGCTGGGCATAGCCCTTGATCGGATGGGTGCCGGCCGGCCGGTAATGGCTCACGCCCTCCGGCCAGCCGGCAACAAAGGCGTCGCTGGCGGCAATCGGGGCCTCGAGCTTGCGCGTCAGTCCCTCGACCCGGAACGCGGTGTTGACGGCCTCGCCGACAGCCGTGCTGATGCCGCGGCCGAGCCCGCCCATGGCGACCTCGCCGACATGCAGCCCGACATTGCAGCGCACCTCGAGCCCCATGGATTCCCGCAGGATGCGGCGGACCGGCGTGTCGGCAGGGCGGCTCAGCAGGCGCGCACAATCGGTGGCGCGGGCCCGCGTCGCCGCGTCATCGCCGCGCCAGTAGGCAAAGACGCCGTCGCCGAGGAATTTGTCGATGACCGCGCCGCGTGAACACAAGATCTGTTCGCAGCTGGCATAGAACTCCCGCAGCAGGGCAGCGACCTGCTCAGCGCTGATCTTCTCGGAAATGCTGGTGAAGCCGCACAGATCGCCCACGAGAAGCGTCAGTCGGCTGGTCTGCGCCGGCATGAGCAGGGTCTGCAGACCGACAATCTCGGCCGATGCGGCGTCCGGGACGGGGACGTCGCTCTCGTAGCTGAGCACGACGCTCCCCAGGCGGACCCTGTCGCCGTGGCGCAGGACGGTGGGCATTGTGACGGCAACGTCGTTGACGAAGCTGCCATTGGCGCTGCCCAGGTCGGTCAGCCAGTGCAGCCCGTTGATCTGCTGGATGCTGGCATGCTGCCGCGAGACGCCGGCGTCGGGCAGCCGGACGGACGCGTCCTGGTTGCGGCCGATGATGTCAAAATCCCGGAGCTCGAACCGGAGCCGGCTGTCCTGTCCGATCAGATACGGCATGACTGCGTCTCCCGGTGGCCACGCGGAGCGGGGCGGCCCTCGCGTCCCGCAGCAATCGTCCGGCGATTGACGACCGCCCTTCCGTGCGAAGCCACGTCGCCGAGGACCTGTCCTGCGATCACGTCCTCAAAGGCATGGGCCGCGCCGGCATGGGACAGTGCCGTCAAGCCCGCGGGGGTCGATCGTCCTTGGCCAACCGTCAGTTGAATTAAACCCGTCGCGCTGCTCTTCGTCGAGCGCTTCCTTGGCCCGAAGGTATCGACCGCCGTGCCGCAGCATGGCGACGTGCCGGTCTGGCAGCGGGTCGAACGGGCGCTCATCTTCTCTCCTCGGGACTGACGGAGACAACGCGGTCTTCAAAACCCCCATGCAGCGAAGGCGAGTGCAACCATCGCGCTAGCTTCGCAGAACCATGGCCGAAAAGCGGCGGGCCTTCTGTGCGTCAGCGCACCTGCTGAACTGGAGGTGAGCGCCAGTGCCAATCATTCAATCGTAAGCAAGCGCCATACGATTCAATCGATTCACGTCGAAACTCCTAAATTTTTGTATAGGGTGTTGTCAAAAGGCAGCCGACTTCCAGCAAACGGCCGGCCGAGAGTTCAAAGTCGGCTTCAGTTGGATGGAAAGGTGACTGTTGCCGATGGGACACGACCAGCAGATGCGTGCCACCAGTCATGACAAAACAGCGGCCATTGCTTGACCGAACCGGGAATTGGTCTCTCAATGTCGGTACCTGGGCGAACTGATGAAGTTGAGGCGATTCGTGCGCGCGCGGACCATCCTACCGTGCTGGGCGCTCCTGCTGACCGTGGTTGGCAGCGTGCCTGCGTGGTCGCAGAGCGCGAGCCAGATCACGCCACCGACGTTCCGGCCGAGCCCGTCAGCGCCTGGCACGGCCGTCATCGTGTCGGGGCAGCCGGGTCTCAATGCGCCGGCGGGTGCCGATCGCCTGTTCGTCAAGCTGTCGGGCGTGACCGTCGAGGGTGGGCGGCCTGAACTGGCTGGCGATGTCGAAGCGCTGCGCGCCCGGCTTGTCGGCCGGCGGGTGCCGGCCTCGGAGCTGTTTGCCGCGGCCCGTGATCTTGAGGCGGCCTATGCCCGGGCCGGTTTCGTCCTCGTCCGCGTCGTTCTGCCGGCGCAGAGCCTGCGCGACGGCGGGCGCATGCGGTTGACGGTCGTCGACGGCTTCGTCGAGCGGCTCGAGGTCGGCGAACTCCCCGAGCGGGTGAGGGCGCGGGTGACGGCCGTTCTGTCTCCGCTGGTCGGCCAGAAGGGGCTTCGGCTTGGCGAGATCGAGCGGCGGCTGATGATCGCCGGCGACACGCCCGGCGTTGCCATGCGGTCCGCCCTGACACCCGGCAAGGAGGCTGGCGCCACCGTGCTGGTGGTGCAGGGGACGTACAAGATGGTCGGCGGCTTTGTCGGGTTCGACAACACGCTGTCCACCGATCTCGGCCGTGTCACCGCCAATGCCGGGCTCGATCTCAACACCCCGTTCGGGTTTGGCGAGACGATCTATCTGCGGGCATCAGGGCACCCCGGTGGTAATGATTCCAGCGGCGTCGGTGCCTTCTTCAGCGACCTTCCGCGCGTGCGCACCCTGGCGGGTGGCATCGTGGTGCCGCTGGGCGTCGATGGCCTGACCCTCAACCTGGAGGCCACGAACAGCCGCACCACGCCAAAGGCGAAGGGCGGGCTGCAGACCGCAACCGAATTCGAGCGCTATTCGACCCGGTTGCGGTATCCGTGGATTCGCTCGCGTGGTCTGACCTTCGCATCCGAGGTCATCTTCGACGTCGAGGAGGAGCGCGACGATGCGCGGCTCGTCGGCGTTGTCCTTCCGCTCGCGCTTGACCGGTTGCGGGTGCTGCGGCTCGCCTCCGACGTGTCATGGCAGGTTCCCGGCGCCGGAACCCTGTTCGCCCGCGGAATTGCGTCCTTCGGCCTGGACGCGTTCGGTGCCCGCTCGGCGGCCGATGCAACGCCCATCCTGCCGCTGACCCGGCAGGGCGCCGACGCGGATTTCGCCAAGGCCGAGGCGATCGTCTCCTACGCGCAGGCGCTGGGCGAGCATGTCGGCATCGGCCTCCTGGCTCGCGGGCAGACCGCCTTCAACAGCGCATTGCCGCGCGCCGAGCAACTGGGGATAGCGTCGTTCCAGGAGCTGTCGACCTTCGATGCCGGCACGCTGGGTGGTGACAGTGGCTGGATGGTCCGCGGCGAGGTCAATTCGCCGTGGTTGCTGCCGGCCGGTCCGGTCCAGCTGTCGGTGATGCCCTATGCTTTTGCGGCGACCGGAGCCCTCTCCCTGCACCGGCCGACGGTCTTCGAGCGGGGGACCACGAATGTGTCGTCCATCGGCGTCGGCTTGCGTCTCGCTGCATCGCCCGATGCCGGCGTGTCGCAAGCTTCACTGACGGTCGAATTTGGTCGCCGCTATCGTGACGACGGACTGCCCGACGCCAACCGGTTCACGGTGGTCGGTTCGCTGAAGTTTTGATGGGGACCGCCCGTCGTCCGCGGGCGGAGGTGTTTCGGCCATGATGCGCAGCAAGACCCCCTTGACCTTCGCCCTGCTGGCCAGCACCGCGCTGTCCGGGCCGGTCGTCGTGCAGGCCGGCGAACTGCCCACAGGCGGCAGCGTCGCCTATGGCTCGGTCAGCATCGCCACCCCGTCGCCCGGCGCGATGACCATCCGCCAGTCGTCCCAGGCGGCGATCGTCAACTGGCAGGGCTTCTCCGTTGGCCAGGGCAACAGCGTTGCCATCCAGCAGCCCTCGGCCAGCGCGGCGCTGCTCAACCGCGTCACCGGCACGACGACATCGACCATCGCCGGCCAGATCAGCGCCAACGGGCAGGTCTACCTCGTCAACCCCAACGGCATCGTCATCACGCCGACCGGCAGCGTCCGGGCGGGCGGCTTCGTCGCCTCGACGCTCGGCATCTCCGACGATGACTTCAAGGCCGGCCGCCGCACCTTCTCCGGATCGGGCCAGTCCGCGGGCATCGTCAACCGCGGTGTGATCGAGATCGGCCCCGGTGGTTACGCGGCGCTGATCGGCGGCGCTGTCGACAATGCCGGCATGATCAGCGTGCCGCTCGGCCGCGTCGGCCTCGGTGCGGGCGAACGCGCCACGCTCGACCTGTCGGGCGACGGTTTCCTCCAGGTCTCGGTTCCGTCCTCCGGCGCCGCCGGGAACGACGCGCTGATCCAGAGCAGCGGCAAGATCCGCGCGCCGGGTGGCCGTATCGAGATCAAGGCTGCGACGGCCCGCGACATGGCCCGCAATGCCATCAACCTGTCCGGCACCGTCGAGGCGCGCAGCGTCGGCGGACGCTCGGGCGCCATCGTGCTCGGCGGCGGCGCTGGCGGCCGCGTCACCGTGTCGGGACGGCTGGCTGCGACAGCATCGGTGCGGCCCCGCACGGCTTCCCGTCCGCCGGCGCGCGGCGGCACCGTCACCGTCACCGGACAATCGATTGCGCTCCAGGGCGCGCGCATCGATGCCGGCGGTGTAGCTGGCGGTGGCACGGTCCGCATCGGCGGCGACCTGCAGGGGCAGGGCCCACTGCAGCGCGCGGAGCAGGTCACGATCGATGCGGCCACGCGGATCAGCGCCAACGCGCTCGCGGCAGGCGACGGCGGCAGCGTCGTCGTGTGGTCCGATCGGGCGACAAGCTTTGAGGGCGTGATCTCGGCCCGTGGCGGCCGCGACGGCGGCAATGGCGGCTTTGCCGAAGTCTCCGGCAAGGAGGTGCTGGTCTATAACGGCACGACCGACCTGTCGGCACCGCGCGGCGCCTTCGGTACCCTGCTGCTGGATCCCTTCGACGTCTTTATCGAGGGCGGCGCCAACGCCAACAACACCGGCTCGCCGGCATTCTCGCCCACTGGCAACAATTCGGTGATCAATGCCGGTGTCCTGCAGACGGCGCTCGCTTCTGCCAGCGTGGTCATCACCACCGGGGCCGATGGCAGTCAGTCGGGTGACATCACGGTCGGCTTTCCGGTCACCTGGACGGCAAGCACGACGCTGACGCTCAATGCGGCGCGCAACATCGTCATCGGTGCCCCCATCACGGGTATCAACGGTGGCCTGAGTGTCGGCGCTGGCCTGGCCGGGACGATCACCACCCCGGCGTCCATCGCCACCGCTGCCGGCGGCACCGCGGTCGGGAACGGCTCCGTTTCCGTCGGCAAATTCACCCTGACGTCCGGCGCCTGGACGCAGGTCGGCCCCGCAACCCTCTTTGCCGCGGCGGATTTCTCCATTTCGGGCGGCAGCTTCCTGCGCGCGCTCGGCGGTGCCGGCACAACGGTCAGCCCTTACCAGCTTGGCGACGTCTACGGCCTGCAGGGCATCGGCTCCAGCAGCGCGCTGCTGTCGTCGAGCTACATCCTCGCCAACCCCATTGATGCAGCAGGGACGGCGGGCTGGACCGGCGGCGGCTTCGTGCCGATCGGCAGCAGCCCGGGCTTCAGCGGAACATTCGACGGGGCCGGGAACACCATCTCGGGCCTGACCATCAACCGTCCGAGCGCGTTCTATGCCGGCCTGTTCGGCCACACCTATGACGCCACCTTGCGCAATGTCGTGCTCACGGCCGCCTCTATCAGCGGCGGAGCCCAGACCGGCGGGCTGGTCGGCTATGCCGAGAGCAGCGGTGGCTCGAGCATCACGGCGTCGTCGGTCCTCGGATCGGTCACCGGCGCCGGCACCGCCTTTGGTGGCGGCAGCACGGATATCTATGTCGGCGGCCTGGTCGGCCGCACGGGATCACTCACCACTGTCTCCGGCTCCTCCGCCACCGCAACGGTGACGGCCACCGGCAATACGTCGGGCTCGAGCACAGGCTCGATCCTCACCGTCTATGCCGGCGGGCTCATCGGGCAGGCCGGCGGGACCGTGTCGGGTAGCAGCGCCACCACGACGCTGGCTTCGGTGGCGAACAACGATCACGGCGGCGGCACCGCCAACAACCGCTCCGGCGGCCTGATCGGTACCGCATTCAGCGCGGTCACGTCCTCCCAGGCCAGCGGAACCGTGCAGGCCTCCGGCCGCGCGACGTCGACGACCGGGCGGCTCAACATCACGGCCGGTGGTCTTGTCGGATTTGCCGGTTCGTCGGGAGCCATCACCCGGGGAACCTCAGGCGTCGCCGTCACGGCGGCGGCAACCGGCGCCAGCAACGCGGCGACACTGATTGCCGGCGGTCTCGTCGGTACCAACGTGTCGGCGGTGAACTACGGCACCGCGACCGGCAACGTCACGGTCAATGGTGGTGCCGCCTCCAACACCATGATCATCCAGGCCGGCGGCCTCGTCGGGTTCAATACGGCATCGATCTCGGCCAGTTCGGCCAGCGGATCGACGACCATCTCGGCGACGGCTCCGGTGGCCGACCTGATGGCCGGCGGCTTCGCCGGCCAGAACAACAGCATCATCACCAACTCGATTGCCACCGGGGCGGCCTCCGCCACCGCAAGTGTCTCCGGCGTCGGCTCGATGATTGACGCCGGCGGATTTGCCGGCGTGCACACCGGCACGATCAACACCGCGTCAGCCACCGGCTCTGCGTCCGCGACGGTCTCGGGCGCGGGATCCGCCGCCGTCTCGTCAGGCGGCTTTGTCGGCCGCATCACGTCGGACGACGGCGCTCCCGGCACCGTGACGGTCGCAACCGCCCAGGGTGCGGCGACCGCAAGCCTGACCGCGACGGGCACCGTCGATGTCGGCGGCTTCGTCGGCAACACGATCGGGACCGTCACGCAGGCCTATGCGACCGGAGCGGTGACCGTGCCAACGGCCGGCTCGGCCGGGACCACATCTCGCCTTGGTGGTTTCGTCGGCAACGCGGTCGCCGGCAGCGTCACGACCTCCTTCTGGGATACGCAGACCACGGGGCAGGCGGCCGGGTTTGGCCAGAATGCCGGAACCTTCTCGGCCACCGGGCTGCAGACCTTGCAATTCCAGGATCCGGCCATCTTTGTCCCCCTGGCGCTTGCCGGGGGCTGGAACTTCACGACCACATGGGCACCGCCCAAGCTGCCTACGAGCCCTGGCTTCTATCCCGATCCCTATGCGATCGAGCCGGTGATCCGGGTCGATACCGACAATGCGACGCGCCTCTATGGAGCCGCCAACCCAGCCTTCCCGGTCACGGGCTCCTATGGCGGCCCGGCGGTCTATGTGTTCGGGCCATCAGGCGACACCGTCAATCTCACCGGCTCGCTCGTCACCCCCGCAACGGTGGCGAGCTCTGTGGGCAGCTATGCGATCCGCGGCGTCGATGCCGGGGTCACCAGCACGCTCGGCGTCAGCTACCGGCTGGTCGCCTCCACCACCGGCAACCCGGCCGTGTCGCCGGCCCTCTCGGTCACGCCCGCGCCGCTGACCGTGACGGCCAAAGACCAGACCAAGGTCTACGGCAACGCGTTCACGTTCCTGGGCACCGAGTTCACGACGACCGGCCTGCTTAACACCGACACGGTGACGTCGGCGACACTCGCAAGCCTTGCCGCCCCGGCGACAGCCGCGGTGGGCAGCTACGGCATCACCGCATCCGCCGCCACCGGCACGGGCCTGTCGAACTACACCATCACCTATGCGGCGGGCAGCTTCGCGGTCACGCCCGCGCCGCTGGTGATCACGCCGAGCAACCAGACGAAGACCTACGGCAACGCCTTCACGTTCCTCGGCACCGAGTTCACCAGTGCCGGCCTCCGCAACGCCGACACGGTCGCCTCGGTCGCGCTCTCCAGTGCCGGCACACCGGTCACGGCGGCGGTCGGCAGCTACGGCATTGCAGCGTCAGGGGCCGCCGGCACAGGCCTGTCGAACTACACCATCAGCTACGGGGCCGGCATCTTCGCAGTGAACCCGGCGCCGCTCACCATCCGTGCCAACGACCAGAGCAAGACCTTTGGAACGACCCTGACCTTCGCCGGCACCGAGTTCACCACGACGGGCCTGCGCAACACCGACACCGTCAGTTCGGCCGCGCTCGCCAGTGCCGGCGCGCCGGCCACGGCGCCGGTCGGCCTTTACGCAATCACAGTCGGCAGCGCCGTGGGGGCAGGGCTCGGCAACTACGCCATCACCTACCAGCCTGGGACGCTGACCATCCCGGGCAGCCCCGCTTTGCTGCGCTCCAGCGGCGGGCCCGGCAACCCGGTCATCAACCTGCCGGTGACCACCGTCACGCTGCCAACCTATCCGGATTCGCTGCCCACCTACCCGGGCGGCTCCTCCAGTGGCGGGCCCACCATCGGCGTGCCGCCGTTCAACACGCCGTCAGGCGCTGCCACGGCAACGCTCGGTGCCGTCGAAAAGGCGTCGACGGACCTCGAGCAGGCCGCCGCGGGCTGCGAGGGCGGCGGCCAGGACCGCCGCAAGAACCTGCGCGAATACACCGGCTGTCTCAGTGACGCGCTCGATTCCTTCGCCAAGAACCTCGATTCGCTGTCCCTCGACCTGCCGCGCCCGCTGCGCGGCGTCTCGGCGGTGATCCGCGAGGCGGCCCGGAAGGTTCGGGTTGCCCGGAGCTTCGATGAGGCACGCGTTGCAGTGCGCACTGCGGTGGCCGAGGTCCGCAAGGCCATCGCGCTGATCCGCGCCGACGATTCGGCTGTCGCCAGCACCCAGGTCCAGGCCGGCGACCGGATCGCCAGCGCGCTGGGGTCTGTCGAGACGCGCCTCGCCCGCGCCGTGGGCCTCTAGGCATGACAGGCCGGGGCTGACGACGGTGCGCATCGTCGTCGGGATCCCGTCCTTTGACATGGTGCATGCCGATTTTGCCATGAGCCTTGCCGTTCTGGCTCGGCGCACCGCCGATCACGAGCTGTTTTTCGTCAACGCCAAGAATTCGCTGGTGGCCGAGGCCCGCAACCGGATCGTCGCGGCGGCCCGCGAACTGCAGGCTGGCGCAATCCTGTTCT
>JBEIIL010000064.1:0-20219 GCA_040380755.1 Methylobacteriaceae bacterium
CCGGGAACAACATGTGTCCCACTTTACGTGAAAGTGGGACTTTCCGCACGAAAAACCGTTCAATATCAATACTTTGGAACGGTGGTGGTGCTCCCAAGGGGAATCGAACCCCTGTTTTCGCCGTGAGAGGGCGACGTCCTAGACCGCTAGACGATGGGAGCGGACGGCGGCCTAGGCCGCGGTGCGGGTTCTATAGCGGCAGGCGGCGGGGGGTTCAAGCCTTGCGTGACAAAAACGCGATGGTCCCGGCGCGGTTGCTCAGGGCGTCCGCGTCCACACGATACGGCCGGTCTCGCGCAGGCTCGTGGCGTCGAACAGGATGGTGACGAGCCCCTCTGTTTGCTCGACGGTCACGGCCAGCTTGCCGTCGCCGAGCGCGGTCGAGACGACGCGACCGCCCGCCGGCAGCAGCGCCGCGACGCTGCCCAGGGCCGTCGCCGGTGACGCCAAGGGGGTGGCCGGCTTGCCGCCGCCCTTGACGGCGCGCCAGATGAGTGTCGAAAAGACCACCAGCGCCAGCGCGACGAGGATCGCGCCCAGCACGATGACCACGATCTTCAGCGCCACGAGCCGTGTCTGCTCGCGCGCCTTGGCGTCGTCGTCGGCTTCGGGCCGTGTGTCGGGGCTGCTCATGGGGAGATGCAGGATTTGACCGAGGACCAGGGCCCACCCGGCGGGCCGATCGCCTGTGTAGCGGGCGAGGAGGACAAAGGCGAGCGGCTCGACCGGGTGCTGGCGCGCGCCGTGCCGTCGCTGTCGCGCACCCGCCTGAAGGCGCTCGTGCTCGAGGGCCGCGTCACGATCGACGGCAAGCCGGCCGGCGATCCCGGCCGGCGCCTGCAGGTCGGCGCCAGCATCATCGTCGACGTGCCGCCGCCGGTGGCGGCCGAGCCCGCCGCCGAGGCGATCCCGCTCGATGTCGTCTACGAGGACGACGACCTGCTGGTCATTGACAAGCCGGCCGGCCTGGTGGTCCACCCGGCGGCGGGGCATGACACCGGCACGCTCGTCAATGCGCTGATCGCCCATTGCGGCGACAGCCTGTCTGGCATCGGCGGGGTGCGCCGGCCCGGCATCGTCCACCGCCTCGACAAGGACACCACCGGCCTGATGGTGGTGGCCAAGACCGACCGCGCCCACAAGGCGCTGTCGGCGCAGTTCGCCGACCACGGCCGCACCGGGCCGCTGGAGCGGGCCTACCAGGCGGTGGTGTGGGGCATCCTGCCGCGCCAGCACGACACCGTCGATGCCCCGCTCGACCGCTCCACCCGCCACCGCGACCGCATGGCGGTGGTGGCGCAGGGCCGCGGCCGCGAGGCGATCACCCACTACGAGAGGGTGGAGAGCTTCAGCGGGGCAGACGGAACGCCCGTCGCCAGCCTGGTGACCTGCCGGCTGGAGACCGGCCGCACCCACCAGATCCGCGTGCACATGGCCCATCTCGGCCATCCGCTCGTCGGCGACAGCGTCTATGGCTCGGGGTTCAAGACCAAGTCGGCCCGGGTCGAGGAGGGTGCACGGGCCGCCGTCGCGGCCTTTCCGCGCCAGGCCCTGCATGCGGCCGTGCTCGGCTTCGCCCACCCCCGCAGCGGCGAGACCCTGCATTTCGAGAGCGCCCTTCCTGCCGATCTGGCGGAGCTTGTTGCAGCACTGCGCGGTTGATGTGTCGTGCACCAGGAGAGGCGGCTTCACCGCCTGCCCTCTTTCGGCCACGGTCACCCCGATGATATTGTGATGTGCGGTCGATCCGAGGGATGGCCGCGAGGGCCCGCTCGCCGAGGGGCCGTCAGGAGGACACCATGGCGTCAGCCGCCCTGCCTATCGTCGCCGCCGAAGGCGGCCTCAGCCGGTATCTCGACGAGATCCGGCGTTTCCCGATGCTGCAGCCGCAGGAAGAGTACATGCTCGCCAAGGCCTGGCGGGAACATGGGGATTCCGACTCCGCACACAAGCTCGTCACCTCGCATTTGCGCCTCGTGGCCAAGATTGCCATGGGCTATCGCGGCTATGGCCTGCCGATCGGCGAGGTCATCTCGGAGGGCAATGTCGGCCTGATGCAGGCCGTCAAGCGCTTCGAGCCCGAGAAGGGCTTCCGCCTCGCCACCTATGCGATGTGGTGGATCAAGGCCTCGATCCAGGAGTACATCCTGCGCTCCTGGTCGCTGGTGAAGATGGGCACCACCGCTAACCAGAAGAAGCTGTTCTTCAACCTGCGCAAGGCCAAGAGCCAGATCTCGGCGCTCGACGAGGGTGATCTGCGGCCCGACCAGGTCAAGATCATCGCCACCCGTCTCGGCGTGGCCGAGCACGAGGTCGTCGAGATGAACCGCCGCCTCGGCGGTGACGCCTCGCTCAACGCGCCGATCCGCTCGGATGGCGACGGCGACGGCGAGTGGCAGGACTGGCTGGCCGACGACAGCGCCAGCCAGGAGAACGTGCTGGTCGAGCAGGAGCAGGCGGAGAACCGCCACCGCGCGCTGCGCGACGCCCTGTCGGTGCTGAACGAGCGCGAGCGCCGCATCTTCGAGGCCCGCCGCCTGGCCGACGACCCGGTGACGCTGGAGGACCTGTCGAGCGAGTTCGCCGTGTCGCGCGAGCGCGTCCGCCAGATCGAGGTGCGCGCCTTCGAGAAGGTTCAGAAGGCCGTCCGCGAAGCGGTCGCACGGCAGGAAGCCGTGCAGCCGGCCCTCGCCGCCCGGGTCTGACACATCAGCCGAACGGCTGAACGCATCAGCCAAGCGGCTGACGGCGTTGCCGGTTCAGGGTTGCTGCTGCCAGGACTGCATAGCCTCGGCGACCGCACGGTCGCCGGCCGTGCCCTTCTCGAACAGCAGCAGCGCCCGCTTGTTGTTGGCAAAGCGGATCGGCATCATGAACCAGTTGCGCTGCCGCAGCAGGTCCATGTTGCGTGCGGTGTCCGCCGGCAGGCTCGACAGTCCGATCAGGAACAGGTTTTCGGTGACCGGCACCGCGAGCCCCAGCAACGGCGTGCCGCGCTGCGTCTCCTCGGTGCGCATCTCCGGCACCGCGATGTCGCGCACCTTGCCGTTGGCACTGCGCTCCGTGGCCGCAAATCGCAACTCGATGGTGTGCGACGCCGGCAGCGCCGTGTCGCGGTTGCGGCGAATGAGGATATCGGCCCGAAGCCCGGCATCGGCGAGGTCGATTTCGGCACGGATGGCCGCGTCAACCGGTTGGCCGTGGCCGACGGCGACGCTGTCCAGCCGCCACAGCACCTTGCCGACGGACTGGCGCACCTCCTGCGACCCTTCGGACGCCTCCTCCACCAGGATCGCCCGCTGCAGCACGGGGATGGCCGGCGACGTGCCGGCGCCCGGCGCGCCATCAGCGCGCGGACCCGGGGCCTCGGAAATCACGGCCGGTCCCTCGCCGGACAGCCGGTCCTGGAATTTGCGCTCCTGGTCACCCGTCGCCGGCCGCTGAACCGTCGCAAACTCGGAAGGCTTGTGCTTCAGCATGATCGCCGCAATGGCGGTGAGGCCGACCACGGTGGCGATGGCGATGCCGATCAGCGCGAAGACGACCCAGCGCCTGCGGTCCGTCGGCAGCCGCGGCGCGGGCGGCCGCGGCCGCTCGCCTGTCCCGGTCGGAGGCGGTGGCGGCGCAGGGATGTCGGCCTCTATCGCCCCGGAGGGGGGTGGCATCGGCTCGATGAAGTCCGCCAACGCGTCCTCGAGCGGCAGCCCGCCCGCCGCCTCGGTCTCGACGCGCCGGATCGCCTCCTCGAGCGCGATCTGCTCGCGCGCGATGTCGGTCTCGGCGATCGGCGGATCCGAGTTGCGCAACTGGGACACGAGGGCCAGCTTCGCCCGCTCGTAGAGCGCGCGACGATCCTCGGCCGTGCTGTCGCCCATATTGGCGACGGCCCGGGAGATCAGCGGGAAATAGTCGGCCATGTCACCTCAATGTGCCGCCAGCAGCGAGCAGGTCAAGCCGGGCCCCTACCCTTCGAACGGATTGCGGACCAGAATGGTGTCGTCGCGCTCGGGGCTGGTCGAGACCAGCGCCACCGGCGTGCCGATCAGCTCCTCGATGCGGCGGACATATTTGATCGCCTGCGCCGGCAGGTCGGCCCAGGAGCGGGCGCCCGCCGTCGTGCCCTGCCAGCCCTCGATGGTCTCGTAGACCGGCTCGACACGGGCCTGCGCGCCCTGGCTCGCCGGCAGGTGGTCGATCTCGGTGCCGTCGATCCTGTAGCGCACGCACACTTCGATGGTCGGAAACCCATCGAGAATGTCGAGTTTGGTCAACGCGATGCCGTCGATCCCCGAGGTCCGCACGGTTTGCCGCACCAGCACGGCATCGAACCAGCCGCAGCGCCGCTTGCGGCCGGTGACGGTGCCGAACTCCCGGCCGCGTTCGCCAAGCAGCGTGCCGATGGCGTTCTCCTGTTCGGTGGGGAACGGACCCTCGCCGACGCGGGTGGTGTACGCCTTGGCGATGCCCAGCACGTAGCCGACGGATTTCGGACCCATCCCCGATCCGGTCGCCGCCTGCCCGGCGATCGTGTTCGACGACGTCACATACGGGTAGGTGCCGAAATCGATGTCGAGCAGCGCACCCTGTGCGCCCTCGAAGAGAATGCGCTTGCCGGCCCGCCGCTCCTCGTCGAGCAGCTTCCACACGGTGTCCACGTAGGGCAGCACCAGCGGCGCCACAGAGGCCAGCTCGGTGTAGAGCGCGTCCGGATCGCACGGGGCCAGCCCCATGCCGCGGCGTAGCGCGTCGTGGTGGGCCAGCAGCCGGTCGATCTTCGCCGGCAGCGTGTCGAGCTCGGCGAGATCCATCAGCCGGATCGCCCGGCGGCCGACCTTGTCCTCATAGGCCGGACCGATGCCGCGCTTGGTCGTGCCGATGGTTGTCCCGGCAGCACCTGATTCGCGCAGCGCGTCGAGCTCGCGGTGGAGCGACAGGATCAGCGGCACATTGTCGGCGATCCGCAAATTGGCCCGGCTGATCGCCACGCCCTGCGCCTGCAGCTTCGCCACCTCGGCAACCAGCGCATGCGGGTCGAGCACCACACCGTTGCCGATCACCGCCAGCTTGCCCGGCCGCACCACGCCCGACGGCAGCAGCGACAGCTTGTAGGTGTCGGGTCCGATCACCAGCGTATGGCCGGCATTGTGGCCGCCCTGGAACCGCACGACCGTGTCGGCCTGCTCGCTGAGCCAGTCGACGATCTTGCCTTTCCCCTCGTCGCCCCACTGGGCCCCCACGACGACGACATTGGCCATGGCCGGTCACTCCGTACGGCGCGCGGCCGAAGGCCGCCCTGCCCCATCACGAAAAACCCCGGCGGATCCATGCGTATCGGAAACGGCCGGGGCTGCCGCGATGTGTTATCCGCTCCGGCCCGGAGCGTAAAGGGAGCCGCCCTGGATCAGCGGCGCGGCAGGCCCGGGGGCTGGCCCTGGATCACCACCTCGCGGTCGGCCGGCCACTTCATCCGCCAGCCGAGGCGGATCTCCTTCTGCTCGCCGGCCTGGTAGTCCCAAGCCCAGGCCATCACGCCACGCTTGTCGGCGACGATCTTCTCGGTCGGCGGCGTCACGCCCGTCGCCTCGATCGTGATGGCGGTATTTTCCGACACCGGGATCTGGTCGGTCACGGTGATCCGCAGCGCCGAGTCATGCAGGTTCTTTACCGTCGTCTTGAACTCGCGCAGCTCGGTCTTGGTCGAGCCGATCCACGACGGCTCGCTCTCGCGCCGCCGCACCGGCACCCGCAGCACCTTGACCTTGTCGTCGGCGCCGAAGCCGAGTTCGACCTTGTCGCCGGGAGCAACGAGGCCGATCCGCCCGCGACCCACATAGGTGCCGTCGCGGTGAAGTGTCACCGTGCCCGGCAGCACCGGCGCGTCCTCCTCATTGATGAAGGCGGCGTCCAGATAGGCGGTCTCGTCGAGGGCGGGGGCGACGCGCACGCTCAGTGACGGATCCGCCCTGCGGCTGCCCAGCAGCAGCGCCTTGGGCGTGCCATCGCCCGGTACCGTCGCAGCGCCGGCAACCCGGAACGCGGCCTGGAAGGCGCCGCTCTCCAGCACCGCCTCCTGTTCGGCAGCCACCACCTTGGGCGCCGCCGGCGCCGGCGGCGCTGAAGCCGGCGCCATCCGTGCCACCGATTCGGCGGCCCTGTTGCGCATCATCTCGTCGCGGCGCTGGTCGTACATCCCGGCCACCGGCTCGAAGAACGTCACCAATATGGGCTGCACATCGGGAGCGGCGGTGCCGCGCGCCGCACGCACCGTCGACACGGTGAGGGCCACATCGCCCCAGTCCTCGCCGGTCCGCTGGGTGATCTGCGCACGCCGCTCGAAGGCCAGCGTCGGCTTGCGGTCGCGCGCGCCGGTATCGAGCCTGGCGTCGTAGAGCGGCTGCCATCCGGCACCCGAGACCCGGTAGGTCACCGTGAGACGGCCCGTCACCGGCCCAGTGCTGGTGGCCGCACCGTCCGTCTCCACCGCGATGACAAGGTCGCGCCGCGGCCCCTGCGAGGCCGGACGCTGCCGCGTGCGCTCGAGAGCGACGAGATCCGCATCCAGCCGGCGGGCGCGGGTTCGCAGGTCGCGCAGGGCCTCGTTGGCCTTGGCAAGGCCGTCGCCGACAGCATCCCAGACGGCGGGCCAGCGGTCGACGTCGAGCGGCTTGGCGTCAGGCGACAGCTTCTCCGGCCCCACCTGGGAAAAGCGCAGGATCGCCGCCTTCTTGGCCTCTGCCGCCTCGACGCGGCCCGCGACCTCCTCACGCTCGGCCTTCACCGCCTCGATGCGGCCATCCAGCACCGGATCGAGCCCGGCGCGGGGATCGGCGGGCACGGCGCGCGTCTCGACAGCGCCGAGCAGCAGCCGGCCGCTGCCCTCGCCCTGCACCCTGATCGAGGCCGGGTCGACGGCGGCCGCGAGGCCCCGCAGCACGATGGTGCTGGCACCCGGCGGCAGCATCACGTCCATCGAACGGGTGACGGCGGCGCCATCGGGAAACACGGTAACGGCGACGATCCGCGACGGTGGTTCAATCTCGGCAGCGAAAACCGGCACCGGAAGGCCGGCCACGAGGGCAATGCAGGCAACAGTCACGCGCATGGTGGGTCTCCGTGATCCGAACCGGGCGGCATCTGCACGCAGGACTGGGGACGCTTTGCGGCGTGGACGTGGCCGTAGCGGGGCACGGAGTTAGCTGGACAGCAGCTCCGGAAGGTCTGCAAGGCTCCCCGCAACGCGGTCCGGCGCACCGGGCAGCCGCTCCGCGGGACGGCCGTCACGGTTGCACCAGACGACGCGCATGCCGAATGCCGAGGCTGCATGCGCATCCCAGCCGTTGGACGACTGGAAAGCGATCGCGGAGGCCGGGACGCCGAGGCGGTCGACAGCCAGCTGGTAGACTGACGAGTGCGGCTTGAACACGCCGACCTCCTCCACCGACAGGACATGGTCCAGGTGCTCGCCGATGCCCGCCGCCGCCACGGCGGTGGCCAGCATGGACGGAGAGCCGTTGGACAGGATCGCCGTCGCAAAGCCACGGTCCTTCAGCGTCCGCAGCACGGCCGGCACCTCGGGAAAAGGCAGCAGCGTATCGTAGAGCGCCAGCAGGCGTGTTCGCAGTCCGGGCGTATCGAGCCGTAGCGCGGCCAGGCTGTAGTCCAGCGCATCGGCGGTCACCTGCCGGAAATCGGCATGCCGTCCCGTCGTCGCCCGCCACCACGAATAGGCGATCTGCTTGTCGCGCCACAGCGCTGTCAGCGGCCCCACATCGTCGCCGAGAACGTCCCGACAGACCGCCGCCGCCGAGCCGAAATCGAACAGCGTCCCATAGGCATCGAACACGCAGGCCCGGATGCCCGTCAGCGGCCCTGGCGATCTCGGACCAAGGTCCCCTGGATCGATCATGCGCGCCCCCGTTGCGACCGCACCGGTTTGGCCAGATGCGTGATGAAGTTGCGGATCTCGGCGAGGCGACGGTCCGTGTCCAGCACCTCGCCGTCGAGGCCGAGCTGCCAGGCAAGGTCGCGGCGCTCCGGCGCGTCATGCAGCGCGTGCAGCGCGGCGACGTAGCGACGGTGGTCGTCTTCGTCCTGGAAGAAGCCCTGCTCGACCAAGGTGGCGCCGCGCCGACCCATGATCGAGGCAACCTCGCGCAGGCTGAACTCCGGGTGGTACTGGACCCCCCACATCACCCCGCCGGCATGGCGGATCTCGGCGGCCTGGATCGGTGTCAGCGTATTGCTTGCCAGCACCGTCACGTCGCCCGGCAGCTCGGACACGATGTCGAGATGCACGGCCGGGGCGTCCCAGGCAGCGGGACGGCCCGTCAGCAGCGGATGCGCCGCACCGGCGCTTGTCGCGGTGATGCGGCGGGCAAAACCCACCTCGTTTCCGGCGGGATTGCGCGCCACGCGGCCACCCGCCGCCAGCGCACCGATCTGGATGCCCCAGCACGAGCCGAACAGCGGCGTCCCCGACGCATAGGCGGCGCGCGCCAGGTCGACCTGCCGCATCACGGCGGGGCCGCCCTCATAGGCGTGCAGCGCCGAGCCGGTGAGGAACACGCCGTCATAGCTTTCGAGCCCGCCGGGATCGGGCAGATTCGCGCCCTCATCCGCCGGATAGGCGATATCGCAGACAGCACCTGGCTCCAGGGCGGCAACTGTGTCCGCATAACTGCCGGAGGGAGTCAGGCCAAAGGTGGAGCGATGCGCCTCGCGCGCGTCTCGCGTGTTGCCCTCGACGACCAGAAACCGTAACGCCATGGCATGATCCGCAGGAATGATCGTTCCTGCTAACCAGTCCGGCCCGCACCCGCAAGCGGCCGACCCCGGGAGACGCCCGTGACCACGCTTGCCCGCCGGCTCGGCAGGGGGATCTACGGCCACGCCTACACGCTCCTCGGCCTCACCATGCTGATGTGGGCCGGCAACGCTGTCGCTGGCAGACTGGCAGTCGGCCACATCTCCCCGATGATGCTGACCAGCGGCCGCTGGGTGCTCGCCAGCACGCTGCTGGTGGTCCTGATGCGCCGCCAGATCGTCACCGACTGGGCCATTGTGGCGCCGCGCTGGCGCTACATGGCGCTGATGGGCGCCTTCGGCTTCACGCTGTTCAATGGCGTGTTCTATGTGGCCGCCCACTACACCACCGCCGTCAACATCACGATCCTGCAGGGTGCCATGCCGGCGCTGGTGCTGATCGGCGCGCGGCTGATCTACGGCACCCGCATCACCGCCTTGCAGGTGATCGGCATGCTGGTGACCCTGGTAGGCGTCGCCGTCCTGGCGTCACGCGGCAGCCTCGCCAATCTGCTCGGCCTGCAGATCAACCCGGGCGATGGCTGGATGCTGATCGCCTGCGTGTTCTACGCCAGCTATACGCTGGGGCTGCGAAGCCGTCCGGCCACGTCCGGCATCGGCTTCTTTGCCATGCTGTCGGTCTTCGCCTTCCTGACGTCGCTGCCGCTGGTCGGTTTCGAGATCGCCACCGGCCGCGCCTTCTGGCCGACGCCGCAGGGCTGGGCCGTGCTGCTCTACGTGGCGATCTTCCCGTCGCTGCTCGCCCAGATGTTCTTCATCCGCGGTGTCGAGCTGATCGGGCCGGGCCGCGCCGGACTGTTCATCAACCTCGTGCCGGTGTTCGGCACGCTGCTGGCCGTCGGCCTGATTGCCGAGCCGTTCGGCCTGTACAGCGCCGTCGCCCTGGCGCTGGTGCTGGGCGGCATCTACATCGCCGAAAGGCTCGGCCGTCGATCCGCGTGACCGGCGGCCGGGCAGCCACAGCATCATCCCGCCAAGTGGGCACCGGTTGGCGGGATGATGCTGAAACACAAAAATGGAGCGGACGACCTGATGCAATCAGGTTGTCCGCTCTAGAACTGCAGCGGCTTCACCTGCTTCACCCCCGCCAGCGCCCGCACCCGGGCGATCACCTCGGAGGGGACAGGGCCATCGACCTCGACGAGCGCGATGGCCGAGCCGCCGCGGGCATCACGCCCGAGCGCGAAGGTGGCGATGTTGACCCCGGCGTCACCCAGCAGACCGGCGAAGCGGCCGATGAAGCCGGGCTTGTCCTCGTTGGTCACATAGATCATCGACGGGCCGAACTCGGCATCGACCTTGAGGCCCTTGATGGCGACGATGCGCGGGCGGCCATCGTGGAGCACCGTCCCGGCCACGGCTCGCTCCTGCGTCTCCGTCACCACCGTCAGCGTGATGAGGGACTCGTAATCGCCTTCTGCGGCGCGGGTGGTCTCCTCGATGACGATCCCGCGCTCCTTGGCGACCGTCGGAGCCGACACGACATTGACGTCCTGCAGCAGCGGGCGCAGCAGGCCGGCGACGGCCGAAGCGGTCAGCGCCTTGGTCTTCAGCCCGGAGACGGCGCCCTCATAGGTGATCCGCACCTCCTTGATGCCGGTTTCGGTGAGCTGGCCGGCGAAGGACCCAAGCCGCTCGGCCAGCGCCACGAAAGGACGCAGGCGCGGCGCCTCCTCGGCGGTGATCGACGGGAAGTTGATCGCATTGGTGATGGCGCCGCGGATCAGGTAGTCCGACATCTGCTCGGCAACCTGCAGGGCGACGTTCTCCTGCGCCTCGCTCGTCGCTGCGCCCAGATGCGGCGTGCACACCACGGCGGGATGGCCGAACAGCGGGTTGTCGGTGGCCGGTTCGACGGCGAACACGTCGAACCCGGCACCGGCGATATGGCCACTGTCGAGCAGCGCGCGCAGCGCCATCTCGTCGACCAGCCCGCCACGGGCGCAATTGATGATCCGCACGCCCTTGCGCGTCCGCGCCAGCGCCTCGGCCGACAGGATGTTGCGCGTCTGCGCCGTCATCGGCGTGTGCAGGGTGATGAAATCGGCCCGGGCCAGGAGGTCGTCCAGCTCGACCTTCTCGACACCGAGATCGAGTGCGCGCTCCGGCGACAGGAACGGATCGAACGCGATCACCCGCATGCGGAGCCCGATGGCCCGGTCGGCGACGATCGCGCCGATGTTGCCGCAGCCGATGATGCCCAGCGTCTTGCCGGTGATCTCGACACCCATGAAGCGGTTCTTTTCCCACTTTCCGGCCCGGGTCGAAGCGTCAGCCGCAGGGATCTCGCGCGCAACCGCGAACATCAGCGCGATCGCATGCTCGGCGGTGGTGATCGAGTTGCCGAAGGGCGTGTTCATGACGATCACGCCGCGCGCCGTGGCGGCAGGCAGGTCGACATTGTCGACGCCTATGCCGGCGCGGCCCACGACCTTGAGGCGTGTCGCGCTCTCCAGCAGCTTCGCCGTCACCTTGGTGGCGGAGCGGATCGCCAGCCCCTCATAGTCGCCGATGATGGCGGCGAGCTGGTCCTTGTCGAGGCCGGGCTTCACGTCGACGGCAACGCCGCGCTCCTGGAAAATGGCGACGGCGGCGGGCGACAGAGCATCGGAAATGAGGACGCGGGGTGCCATGGAGTGTCCTTTCTCCTCCCGCAGGAGGGGGGCGCCGCGGCGCCGCATCAGGCTGGATGAGGGAAGTGGGGCCCCGCGCGAGGCGGAGCCCGCTGCCTTGCGGGTGCCCTCAGGCCGCCTGCGGCAGCCCGGCCCGCACCTCGGCATGGGCCCAGGCGAGCCAGTCCATGAGCGCCGCCACGTCGGCGGTTTCCACGGTGGCGCCACACCAGATCCGCAACCCGGCGGGCGCATCCCGGTAGGCACCGAGGTCGTAGCCGACGCCGTGCTTTTCCAGCAGGTCGACGATGGCCTTGGCGAAGGCCGCCTGGGCGTCCGCCGGCAGCGCCCGCACCGTGGCATCACCGACGACGAGGCAGACGCTGGTGTTGGACCGCGTCGCAGGATCGCGGGCCAGGAAGTCGAGCCAGTCGAAACGTGCCACCGCGTCGGCGATCACCGTCATATTGGCGTCGGCCCGCGCCACAAGCGCGTCGAGCCCGCCGATCGCCTTCGCCCACTGCAGCGCATCGACATAGTCCTCGACGCACAGCATCGAGGGCGTGTTGATCGTCTCGCCCTGGAACAGGCCCTCGGTGAGCTTGCCGCCCGACGTCATGCGAAAGATCTTCGGCAGCGGCCAGGCCGGCGTGTAGCTGGTCAGGCGTTCGGCCGCACGCGGCGACAGCACCAGCATGCCGTGCGCCGCCTCGCCGCCCAGCACCTTCTGCCACGAGAAGGTGACGACATCCAGCTTGGCCCAGTCGAGCCGCTGGGCGAAGGCCGCCGAGGTGGCGTCGCAGATCGTCAGGCCCGCGCGGTCCGCGGGGATCCAGTTCGCATCGGGAACACGCACGCCCGAGGTCGTGCCGTTCCAGGTGAACACCACGTCGTTGTCGAAGTTCACCGTGGCCAGGTCGACACTGTCGCCGTACCCGGCCTTGAGGATGCGCGCATCCTTGAGCTTCAGCTGCTTGACCGCATCGGTCACCCAGCCTTCGCCGAAGCTCTCCCAGGCCAGCAGATCGACGCCGCGGGCGCCCAGCAGCGACCACATGGCCATCTCGACGGCGCCGGTGTCCGACGCAGGCACGATGGCGATGCGGTAGTCGGCTGGAACCTGCAGGACCTCGCGGGTCAGGTCGATGGCAAGTTTCAGGCGTGCCTTGCCGGGCTTGGCGCGATGCGAGCGGCCAAGGACGGCATCCTTCAGGACGTCAAGGGACCAGCCGGGGCGCTTGGCGCAGGGGCCGGACGAAAACTGCGGATTCGCCGGCCGCAGGCCGGGCGTCGGGTTCGTCATGACGGTTCTCCATCCTTGCAGATGGGCGCTCCTCGTTGGGGAGGAGTGTCCCGCCACCGGGCGTAGGCGAAGCGGCGGAACCCGTCAAACGAAAACGGTCCGCCAAGGGGCGGACCGCGAGGCTTCGACGGAGGGGTTAGCGGAACAGGTCGGACAGCATGTAGCGGAGGCCGAGGCGGAACTCGCTGGTGCCCAGCGACTTCACCTGGATCTGCGTGCCGAAGGTGTCGATCTCCGACGCGGCCTTGCCGAGCGCCGTGTAGCGGTAGCCGAGATCGAGCTTCACGGCGCGGCTGATGTCGATCGAGGTCCCCGCCATCACCGCCCAGGCGACGTTCACCTGCTCACGGCTGGGGATCTGGTAGTAGGCGCCGAGCGTCGCGCCCGGCAGCACCATGGTGCGCGACACCGCATTGCTGACGTTGAGCCCCGCCGCACCGACGCCGACCCCCAGATAGGGCGTGAAGCCCGACCAGGTGCCGAGATCGAGATACCCGTTCAGCAGAACGGTTCCGAGGGTCAGGGTGGCGGCGTCGTCCTGGAAGCTGATGGCATAGTCGGCCGAGGCGTTGCCGCGGATCCGCGACTCGGTCGCGTAGGTGCCGGTCAGGTCGGCACGAAACCAGCTGTTGAACTGGGCGCCGACGCCGAGCCCGAACGTCGCCGACTTGCCCATGCGGGCGTTGCTGTACGGCAGTAGCCGGTTCTGGAACATCAGCGTGCCGGAGGGATCGCGCGGCATCGCATAGCCGACATCGCCGCGGACATACCAGCCGATGCTGGCCGGCGGATCGGCAGGCAGCGGCGGCGGCGGCGGCAGCCGATCGGCTGCAAGGGCGGGGCCGGCGAGGCCGAGGCAGGCAATGAGGACGAGAGTGGCGTTACGCAGGACGGCCATCGGGTTTCCTCCGGGTCGGCCCGCACCATGCGGGTCCGGGAGGGCGGCGCGCCGTGGCGCGCCCCCGGCGGGTTGGCGGCAAACGGATGCGTACAAAAATGCGGATGAGCGGCTGCGGTGCGTAGGCCACCGGCCCGCCAAGCATCCAGCGCATGCCGATCCGGATATCGTGTGAGCTGAGGCCGAACTTCTGGATCTCGTTGCCGCAGGCCGGGGTGTTCTGGCAGCGGATCGGTCCCGACTCGACGTCGCCGAGGTTCAGGTAGCGATAGCCAAGCTCGAGCTTCAGGTTCTGCGAGACGTTGTAGCCAAGACCGGCCATCAGCGCCCAGGCGAAGTTCGTCTTGGACTTGTCACCGGCGTAGCCGTAGCCGCCAAGCTGGTGATCGACGTCGACCATGTTGGAGACGCGGTTGTTGGTGAAGCCGAGGCCGACACCGACGAAGGGCGTCAGCCCGTACCAGGTGCCGAGGTCGACATAGCCATTGGCGAGGAACACCGCGCTGGTGACATCGGCCGAGTAGTTGTTATAGCAGCGGCCGCTGAGGCAGGTCCCGTTGCTGTAGGACAGGATCGACCCGTAGCGGCTGCCGGTCCGGTATTCGCCGGTAATGTCGGCCCGGAACCAGCTGTTGAAGGCGTAACCGAAGCCCGCACCGACGAAGTACTGGTCGGTGATGTATTTGCGGTCGACCCGAAGGCCGGGAACGACGAAATTCGCATCGAAGGTGGAGGTCACGCTTCCGACCTCGGTGATGCCGACGCCGATGTCGCCGCGCAGGTACCAGCCGCCGAATTCGGCGACCACGGGCTCCGGCATCGGCGGCGGTGGGGGAAGGCCGAGATCCGCGGCGAACACGGCGCCGTTCGCCGCGATCGCCATGGCTCCCGCGATCACGAGGGCTTTCAGGCTTGCCATGACAATTCATCCCTGGGTTCGAGTCCCGAGCATCCAGCGCGGGCCGTTACACACTTTGGGGATGATGCCGTTCATGGGTTAATGCTGACTTAACCCTAAGATTTAACCCTACCGGATCATGACCGGCCGCCAACTGCACCCTGTTGCGGAGGCGGATGTCACCAGCGATACGCGGGCGCGAGGGCGGTGTCGCCTCAGGCTGCGACCGCAGTCAGCGCGTCGACCACGTCGTCGACCGCCTGGCGCACGAGGTCATGGTCGTCGCCTTCGGCCATCACGCGGATCACCGGCTCGGTGCCGGACGGGCGGATGACGAGCCGGCCATGCGCGCCCAGCCGGGTGCGCGAGGCCTCGATGGCGTTGATCACCGAGGGCTCCTGCAGCGGCGCGCCCTTGCGGAACCGGACATTCTTCAGGATCTGCGGCAGAGGCTCGAAGCTGTGGCAGACCTCGCTCACCGGCCGTCCCTGCGCGCGGACCACCGCCAGCACCTGCAGCGCCGCCACAAGCCCGTCGCCGGTGGTGCCGAAATCCGACAGGATCATGTGGCCGGACTGCTCGCCGCCGAGATTGTAGCCATGCTCGCGCATGTGCTCGAGGACGTAGCGATCCCCCACCGCCGTGCGCGCCAAGCCCAGCCCGAGGCTCTGGAGGTAACGCTCGAGCCCGAGATTCGACATCACAGTGGCGACGATACCCGGCCGCGACAGCCGTCCGTCGTCGCGCCAGCTGCGCGCCACGACCGCCATCAGCTGGTCGCCGTCGACGAGCTGGCCCTTTTCGTCGACGAGGACGACCCGGTCGGCGTCGCCGTCCAGCGCGATGCCGATGTCGGCCCGCAGCTCCCGTACCTTGCGCGACAGCGCCTCGGGTGCGGTCGACCCGACATCCTGGTTGATGTTGAAGCCGTTCGGCTCGACGCCGATCGACACGACCTCGGCGCCAAGCTCCCACAGCGCATCGGGGGCGACCTTGTAGGCAGCGCCATTGGCGCAGTCGAGCACCACGCGCAGCCCGTCAAGGTCGAGCTGCCGCGGCAACGTCCGCTTGGCGAATTCGATGTAGCGCGCCTGCACGCCTTCGACGCGCTTCGCCCGGCCGAGGCTGTGCGAGCCGGCAAGCCGCGACGACAGGTCCTTGTCGAGCAACGCCTCGATCTCGCGCTCGGTGTCGTCGGAGAGCTTGAAGCCGTCCGGCCCGAACAGCTTGATGCCGTTGTCCTCGAACGGGTTGTGCGACGCGGAGATCATCACGCCCATGTCGGCACGCAGCGAGCGCGTCAGCATGGCGACCGCAGGCGTCGGCATCGGCCCGAGCAGCAGCACGCTCATACCGACGGACGTGAAGCCGGCCACCAGGGCGTTCTCGATCATGTAGCCCGACAGGCGGGTGTCTTTGCCGATCACCACCCGGTGCGCATGGTCGCCCCGCTGGAAGGTGAGGCCAGCCGCCTGACCGACGCGCAACGCGAGGTCGGGCGTGATCACCCGGTTCGCCAACCCGCGGATACCGTCGGTGCCAAAATACTTGCGCGTCATGACGTCCCCCGGACAGGCCGGGCGGTATGGGGATCCGCCCTTGTTCCCGAACGCCGCACCATACGGCAGCTCTCGTTACCACCGAACCAATCCGCGGGGGAATGCTCGGCCTTCAAGCGGTATGGTTTCCGAAAGCAACTTCCGGTGGAAAAAACCCCTCCGGGCACTGCCAGGAGGGGTTTCAACATTCGGTGACTGTCAGGCGCGGTAGCGATCAGGCCTGCGGTTGCGGCTCCATGCCGGCATCGGGCTCTTGCCGGGGACGCCCCTTGCCGGCCGTCGGCACCACCGGTGCAGAGCGGTTCGGCGGATCGTCGCCGAGGTCGCGCAGCGGCGGCTTGCCGGCGATCAGGTCACGGATCTCGTCGCCAGACAGGGTCTCGTATTCAAGCAACCCCTTGGCGATGGCGATGAACTCGTCGTTCTTCTCGGTCAGGATCTTGCGGGCGTCCAGGGCCGCCTGCTCGATCAGCCGCCGGACCTCCTGGTCGATTTTCTGCGACGTCGACTCTGACACGTTCTGCTGGCGCGAGACGGACATGCCGAGGAAGACCTCGTCCTGGTTCTCGCCATACGCCACCGTGCCGAGCTCGTCCGAGAAGCCCCAGCGGGTCACCATCGCGCGGGCGAGCTTGGTCGCCTGCTCGATGTCGCTCTGGGCGCCGGACGTGATGTTTTCCTTGCCGAAGGTGATCTCCTCGGCCAGGCGCCCGCCCATCATGATGGCGAGACGCGATGTCATCCACTTGTACCGGTAGGAATAGCGGTCGCCCTCCGGCAGCTGCATCACCATGCCCAGCGCGCGGCCGCGCGGGATGATGGTCGCCTTGTGCAGCGGATCGGCCGACGGCACGTTCAGCGCGACCACCGCATGGCCGGCCTCGTGATACGCCGTCAATTCCTTCTCCTCCTGGGTCATGACTGTGGAGCGGCGCTCCGCACCCATCATGATCTTGTCCTTGGCGTCCTCGAACTCCGCCATGGTGACGATGCGCTTGTTGCGCCGCGCCGCCAGCAGCGCCGACTCGTTGACGAGGTTCATCAGGTCGGCGCCGGAGAAGCCGGGCGTGCCGCGGGCGATGACCTTGAGGTCGACATCTGGAGCGAGCGGCACCTTGCGGACATGCACGCGCAGGATCTTCTCGCGGCCGCTCACGTCGGGGTTCGACACCACGATCTGACGGTCGAAGCGGCCTGGACGCAGCAGCGCCGGGTCCAGCACGTCCGGCCGGTTGGTGGCCGCAATGATGATGATGCCTTCGTTGGGCTCGAAGCCGTCCATCTCGACGAGCAACTGGTTGAGGGTCTGCTCGCGCTCGTCATTGCCGCCGCCGAGGCCGGCACCACGATGCCGGCCGACGGCGTCGATCTCATCGATAAAGATAATGCAGGGCGCGTTCTTCTTCGCCTGCTCGAACATGTCGCGCACGCGGCTCGCGCCGACGCCCACGAACATCTCGACGAAGTCCGATCCCGAGATCGTGAAGAAGGGAACGTTGGCTTCGCCGGCGACGGCGCGCGCGGTAAGCGTCTTGCCGGTGCCGGGAGGGCCGACGAGCAGCACGCCGCGCGGGATGCGCCCGCCGAGCCGCTGGAACTTCTGCGGGTCACGGAGAAACTCCACGATCTCCTGCAGGTCCTCCTTGGCCTCGTCGATTCCCGCTACGTCCTCGAAGGTCACGCGGCCATGCGCTTCCGTCAGCAGCTTGGCCTTGGACTTGCCAAAGCCCATCGCCTTGCCGCTGGCGCCTTGCATTTGCCGGGACAGGAAGATCCACGCCGCGATGAAGACGATCAGCGGCATCCAGTTGACGAGCAGCGCCAGGAACCACGGCAGGTTTTCCTGTAGCGGCTTGGCGGAGAAGTTCACGCCCTTGGCCGACAGCTTCTGCACCAGGCTTGGATCGTTTGGCGAATAGGACTGGTATGAGCGCCCGTCACTGAGGGTGAAGTGGACCTCCGGCCCCTGGATCACCACGTTGCTGACGCGGCCGGCTTCGACCTCGCTCAGGAACTGGCTGTAAGCCATGTCCGACGTGGTGCCACGCTGGCCGGGGTTCTGGAACAGAGTCACCAGAGCCAGGACGAGCAGGAAGATGATCACCCAAAGGGCGAAATTGCGGACGTTCGGGTTCATTACCGAAGGATCGCCTTGTTCAGGCCCTTGCCACGAACGACGCGTCGCGGGCGGTTGCGTGATCGTAATGTAGGTCTTGCACGGCCCCTTGCCAAGGGAACGGGCTGTCGCGGACACCGAAGTCAACGCACTACCACCGCGCGCAGGCTGGCGCGAGCAATCCGTCGCATCAACCTTGACGACGGCCGCGGCGGCGCCGGCTTTCTGCCATGATGGTGACGAGGCCGTGACAGTCGGCCGCGACCCGGCAACCGGCGAGCGTCCGGACCAGGGCCCGCCTGTCGTGATGGGCCGCCTGCAGCTCTGCCGCCAGCCGTTCGGCCCGCATCAGCCGGGTCGGTCCGGCGCGTCCCTTCACGGTGCTCGCCTGCGCGACCCCGCAGGCCCGCAGCAGCAGCCGCACGGCGATCTCTTCCGGCAGCGCCGCAAAGCCGGGGTCCAGAACGACGTCGTCGCCCTGCCGACGGACGAGCCTGGCGAACGCATCGTCGGCCGCCGCGACAAGTCCCGCCTCGGCCCGCGCCGCACGCTGCGCCAGGCGCAGCAGTCGATCCCGGTCCAGCCCCTCGGCGGCCAACATCGGCATCAGCCGCCGCAGCCGGCCGCGAGCAAAGCGCAGGCTGGCGTTGCCCGGATCATCCACTGGCGCAAGGCCGGCGGCGGTGGCCGTGGCGACAAGCCGCGCCTTCGCAAGGCCGAGCAGGGGCCGCAACAGCAGCAGCCCGCCGAGCGGTCGGGCCGGCCGCATGCCGGCAAGGCCCGCCGGGCCCGACCCCGCCAGCAGCCGCATCAGCACCGTCTCGGCTTGGTCGTCGGCCTGGTGGCCGGTAACGATGGCACCAGCGCCGGTCGCGTGCGCATGCGCCGCCAGCAGGGCATAGCGCGCCTCGCGCGCCGCGCGCTGCACGCCGGTGGCCGGCTTCGGCCCGGTCCAGACCAGCACCGCGTGCGACAGGCCGAGGCGGGTGGCTGCCCGACCGACGGCGGCGGCCTCTGCAGCAGACTCGGCCCGCAGGACATGGTCGACGGTCGCGACCAACAGGTGCGGCGCATGGGGCGTTGCCCGCACCCACCGCGCCGCCAGATGCATCAGAGCGAGCGAGTCCGGGCCGCCCGATACCGCAAGCACCACGGCCGGAAAGGCGCTCAGCGGCGCCAGCAGGCCCGCGGCCTCGTCCTCGCCGACCGGGTCCGCGGCGCCGCCAGCCGTCATCGGCTCAGCAATTGCCGCGCTTCTGTTCGCGCTCGACGCCGGCGCGCAGATCGGCAGACGCGTCCGGATATTTCCGCCCGACCTCGGCCAAAGTCGCGCAGGCCTGCTCCGGCTGGCCCATGCCGCGCAGCGACACCGCCAGCTTCAGCATGCTGTCGGGTGCGATCCGCGAATTGCCGTAGCTGCGGTAGATCTTCAGATACTGCTCAACCGCATCGGCATAGCGCTGACGCCGCAGATAGGTCTCGCCGAGCCAGTAGGTGGCGGTGGCGACCATCCGGTCGCGCGGCCACGCCTGCAGATACTGGCGGAACGCCATTTCCGACTGCTCGTACTGGCGCTGCAGCAGCAGCCCGTAGGCGAGGTCGTAGTCATCCTTGGCGACGCCTGTGCCACCCAGCGAGGCTGTGGCGCCGGCCGGCGGCAGGGTCCGTCCTGGCGCCGGCAGCGAACCGCCGGGCAGGACTCCACCGGGCAGGACACTGCCCGGCAAGGCGCCCGTCGGCAGGCCGGGGGCGGACAGGCCTGCTCCCGGCCCTCCCGAGGCCGGCAGCCCTGGCGGTGGCAGGCCGTCACCGCTGCCGGCGCGCATGCCCTGCAGGTCGAGCGGCGCGCCGGGGTCCTCGCCATCGCCGACAATGCCGGTGCTGGCCATGCGCCCCTGCGGCGGCAGGCCGCCGCCCCGCAACGGTGCGCCACCGCTCGCGTCCAGCGGCGAACCGAGCTGGCGCGGCGTGCCGGGCGCGCCCGGCTGCAGGGACGGATCAAAGGCATCA
>JBEIIL010000065.1:0-20032 GCA_040380755.1 Methylobacteriaceae bacterium
AGGAGACCACCTCGGACTACGACCGTGAGAAGCTCCAGGAGCGTCTGGCCAAGCTCGCAGGCGGCGTCGCGGTCATCCGCGTCGGCGGCGCGACCGAGGTCGAGGTGAAGGAGAAGAAGGACCGCGTCGACGACGCCCTCAACGCCACCCGCGCGGCGGTCGAAGAAGGCATCGTCCCCGGCGGCGGCACGGCCCTGCTGCGCGCCAAGGGCGCTGTTGCGAAGCTGAAGTCTGATAATGCCGACGTCCAGGCCGGCATCAACATCATCATGAAGGCGCTCGAGGCTCCGCTTCGCCAGATCGTCGAGAATGCCGGTGTTGAAGGCTCGATCGTGGTCGGCAAGATCAGCGAGAACAAGTCTCAGACCTTCGGCTTCAATGCCCAGACCGAGCAGTATGTCGACATGCTGGAAGCCGGCATCGTCGATCCGGCGAAGGTCGTCCGCACGGCGCTCCAGGACGCGGCTTCGGTCGCCGGCCTGCTGATCACCACCGAGGCGATGGTTGCCGAACTGCCAAAGGACAAGCCCTCGATGCCGATGGGCGGCGGCGGCGGCGGCGGCATGGGCGGCATGGACTTCTGATCCATCCACCCGAGCAGTCATGGGGAGGGCGCCGGCAACGGCGCCCTTTCTCGTTGCGGCAAGCCCCTCTTCGGCCAGACCCCACCGGGTCTGGAGAGGCCCGAGGGGGAGGCCGTGCCGGCACACCCCGCAGTCATCCAGACGGGACAGGCAACAGGGCTGGTCGTGCGAAGTCGATCCTGTTGACGCCGCTCGCGTTCACGCCTGCGCGAGTCCGGCCTGCGACGCTCCCGTGACGGCACGGTTGCGCTTCGCGGACGCACTGTGACCATGCTACACGGTGCGGCCCCGGCGCAGCCTGCGCCGGCCGACGCCCTCCGGAGTTGATCCCGCATGCGTGGTTCCAAACTCGTTCCGCTTGCCGCGGCCGTTGCCGTCATGGCCGTCGCAGTCGCCGCCATGGGCGCCGCCTCGGGCGAGAGGATCCTGCTGGGACTGGCTGTCGTCGGGCTGCTGCTGGCCGCGGCAACGCTGCGCGCCGCAAAAATCTCGTCGTTCCTGCAGATCTTCATCGCCATCTTTGCGGTCGAGTACGTCGTGTTCTCCGGCATCGTTACGCTGGGGCGCGCCGGGCTCTGGCCGGACGCGCTCGCCGGCATGGCGCCGCCGTCGAGCCTGCCCGTCACCGTTGGCATCTTCGGGATCCTCGTCTACGCCGCCTCGCACCTGCCGGTGATTCGGACGATTACCCGCCTGGCGGACCTCTATTTCGACACGCGCGAGAGCGGCACGGCGCAGATCTGGCCGTTCGGGCGCGTGACCCTGCCGGAGACCTGGCTGGCGCGTCTCGCCGTGGTGTTCCTCGTCGTCGTCAACCAGGCCCAGGTCGGCATCTCGGTCCGACTGTCCTTCTTCAACCGCGACTGGTTCAACGCCATCCAGGAGAAGAACGAGGGGGCCTTCTGGTCGCTGCTCTATACGGTCTTCCTGTTCTGGGCGGCGATCTACATCGCCAGCGCGATCCTCGAATATGTGGTGCAGTCGGGCCTCACCATCCGCTGGCGCCGCTGGCTCACCGATCATTTCGTCGGCGACTGGCTCGGCGATCACGTCCATTACCGCATGGCGCTGGCGCAGACCGGCGCCGATAACCCCGACCAGCGCATCGCCGTCGACATCGACCGGTTCATCGACCAGACCTACGGCTTCTCGATCAGGCTGCTCGCCACCGTGTCGTCGCTGGTGTCGTTCTCGATCATCCTGTGGGGTATCTCCGCCAATTTCACGTTGCCGGGAACCACCATCGCTGTGCCCGGCCTGCTGTTCTGGGTGGCGCTGGTCTATGCCGGCATCGGCACCGCCATCACCCACTGGATCGGCCGCTCGCTGGTGCCGCTCAACTTCGCCCAGCAGCGCTACGAGGCCGATTTCCGCTTCTCGCTCGCCCGCCTGCGCGAATATTCCGAGCAGATCGCCCTGCTGTCGGGCGAGCGCGCCGAGCGCGGCCTGGTGATGGGCCGCTTCGGCTGGGTGCTGTCGAACTTCTGGAGCATCGTCGGGGTGCGCAAGCGACTGCTGGCTTTCACGGCCTCCTACGGCCAGGTCAGCCCGATTATCCCCTATGTGATTGCCGCTCCGTTCTATTTCGCCGGCAAGGTGCCGCTCGGCACGATGACGCAGACGGCCGGCGCCTTCGGCAATGTCGAGGGCGCGCTGAACTTCTTCGTCAGCTATTACGTCACGCTGGCCGACTACAAGGCCGTGATCGACCGGCTCGACACTTTCGACAGGGCGATCGGCGACGCCCGCAGCACCGGCCGCAAGCCGCCGATGATCGCGCTTCAGCCCGCGCCTGACGACGGCGCCGTGCGCATCCGCGGGCTGGCGCTGGGCCTGCCCACGGGCCGCACCATCGTGCGGGTCGATGATCTCGCCCTCAAGGCCGGCGAAAGCACGCTGCTGACCGGCCCGTCGGGCTCCGGCAAGTCGACCCTGCTGCGCGCCGTGTCCGGCATCTGGCCCTATGGCAATGGCGCCATCGAGGTGCCGCAGGGCCAGAGCGTGATGCTGCTGCCACAGCGCCCCTACATTCCCATGGGAACGCTGCGCGGCGCGGTGTGCTACCCGTCCGTGTCAGGCACCTATGACGACGCCGCGATCCGCGACGCGCTGGTGGCGGCACGGCTGCCCGAACTCGTCGATCGCCTGGACGAGGAGGATATCTGGCCGCAGCGCCTGTCGGGTGGCGAGCAGCAGCGGCTGGCGGTGGCCCGTGCCCTTTTGGCGAAGCCCGACTGGCTGTTCCTCGACGAGGCGACGGCGGCGCTGGACGAGCCCAGCGAGGCGGCGATCTACCGCGTGCTGGCCGAGCGCCTGCCGGGCAGCACGGTTGTCAGCATCGGCCACCGCTCGACGCTGCTCGCCATGCACAAGCGCCATTTGTCCATGCAACCGCAGGGCGACCTCTTCGTGCCGGGCGAGACGGCGGCGGCCGGCGTCTAGGCGCGGCCAGCCTCAGATCCCGCGCGTGAAGCGCATCTCGCCGCCGGGACCGGCGAGGATCAGGAAACCGTCCTTCGTGTCCCACTGGCGCGCCGTGCGGAACGCCACGAGGTACTGCTTCTCCAGTGCCATCAGCTCCTTGGAGCAGGCCTTCTTGGTGGCTGCGATCGGCCCCACGGCGAAGCCCTGGGCCTGCTGCGGATAGGCCGCCGCCGAATAGGTGTTGCAGCCGGAAAAGCCGCGCGCCCGGAACTGGCCGTCCAACATCAGCGACGGCTTGTCGGCACCCACGGGCTTGCCGTTCAGCGTCTGCAGGTACCACTGCGTATCGGTCGGGAAGATCTTCTGCGCCTTGGGGACGATGTATTCCTGCGGCGCGGTCGGGTTCCGCGACCCGCCCGACGGATCGGGAATCTTGGGTTGCTGGGCCCCTGCCGTCACGGTGCCGGCGACAAGGAGCACGGAGGCGGCCAGCGCAAAACGTCTCATGGATGGTCTGATCCCTGCCAAAGCGGCGCGGAGCATAGTCGCCCCGCCGGCCATCCGCAATCTGGCGCCAGACTCTGGCAATCTTGTGGTTCTGGCAGGCTCAAGCACGGCCTGCAGGCGGGCCTTTCGGCGCAAACCGTCGCGCCTTGCAAGGCCATGATGGCGTGTCCGCGACGCCCCGGTCAGGCGCCGATCCGCGCCTCAAGCCTGGCCGTCAGCGGGTTGCCTGCCCCGAACACATAGTCGCGCTGCGCCACCGCCACCCGGGTGGCGCCGCTGGCGACCAGCCATTCGGCCAGCGGGAAGATCATGTCGGCCCGGCAGTAAAGCGCGACGCCGGCACCCGGAATGGTCTGCGCGCCGAAGCGCTGCGCCGCCTCCGCCGCCAGCGCCGCGTCAAAGCCGGGAAAGTCGGCATGCACCTCCCGCGTGGTGCGCGCCGCTTCCTCCGCGGCGATCCGCGCCAGGATGGAGGCCGCCGCCACGCGCGCCCGCGGGCCCCAGGCGGCGCCCGTCGACGCCACCAGATTGGCCTCGCTGCGCAGGATCACACCATCATCCACGACCTTGAGCGCGTTGGCGGCGAGTGTCGCCCCGGTCGTGGTGATGTCGACGATCAGCTCGGCCGAGCCGGCCGCCGGAGCCCCCTCGGTGGCACCGAGGCTCTCGACGATGCGGTAGTCGGCAATGCCGTGGCCGGCAAAGAACCCGCGCGTCAGGGTGATGTATTTGGTGGCGACCCGCATCTTGCGGCCGTGGCGGGTCCTGAACGTCGAGGCGACGTCCTCGAGATCCGCCATGCGCCGCACGTCGATCCAGGCCTGCGGCACGGCGACGACGACATTGGCCTGGCCGAAGCCGAGCGGCGTCAGCAGCACCAGCCGCTGGTCGGCGTCGGGGATCGATTCGCGGATCAGGTCCTCCCCGGTGATTCCCAGATGCGCGCCGCCCTGCGACAGCTCGCGGGCGATCTCGGAGGCGGAGAGGAACAGGACATCGACATCGCAGACACCCGACACGGTGCCGCGATAGTCGCGCGCCCCGCGGCCGCGCGGCAGCGGCAGGCCGGCGCGGGCGAAGAAGTCGAAGGCGTTCTCCTGCAGCCGTCCCTTGGACGGCACCGCCAGGGTGAGGATGGGATCGCTCATGCGTCGGCTCCCGGCAGGCGATCGAGCCAGACCGAGCAGCCGACGGCCGGGATCGGCACCGCCGCCCCAAGCCGCTGCAGCAGCCCGTCATAGCGCCCGCCGCCGACGATGGGCTTGCGCTCGGGCCGTCGCGGGTCGCGCAGCTCGAACACGGCGCCCGTATAGTAATCGAGGTTGCGGCCGAAGCCGGCCGCAAACGCCAGCGTGGTGACGTCGATGCCGCGCGCGGCGATGAAGCCGGTCCGCGCATCGAACGCATCCAGCACCGCCTCCAGGTCCAGCCCAGCCTCGGCGGCCAGCGCCCGCAGCTCGGCCGACGCCGAGTCCGGATCGCCGGCAATCGCCACATAGCGGGTCAGCACGGCGCGCTGCTCCGCCGACAAACCCTCGTCGCCCTCCTGCGCCGACTGGGCGAGGAAGCGCTCGGCGATCTCGCCGGCGCTGCGTCCGCCCACCGACGAGATGCCGGCGATCTTGAGCAGATCCTCCACGAAGCCGCGCGCCGCCCGCGGATCCTGTCCCTGCAGGGTACGCAGCAGCCCGGCATGCTCGCCGGCCCGGCCGTCGACCTGGCCCAGCGCGTCGATCGATGCCGCGTCGAGCCGCCCTTGGGCGAACGCCCGGCACAGCTGCCGCACCCGGGCCGGCGCCAGGCGCAGCCCGTCCACCAGCGCGGCGAACAGCCCGACATCGCCAAGCCTGATCTCGGGATCGGCCAGGCCGCCCTGTGCGGCGGCCTCGACGGCCAGCGCCAGCACCTCGGCATCGGCGGCCTCGCAATCGGTACGCCCGAAGCTCTCGACCCCGGCCTGTACGAACTCGCCGCTTTCGCCGGCGCGCAGCCGGAACACTGGGCCGCCATAGCTCAGCATGGCCGGGGCCCCGGCCTGGGGGGAGGCGAGATAGCCGCGCGCGACGGGGATCGTGAATTCGGGCCGCAGCGCCCATTCCCGGCCTTCGGCGTCCAGGGTCACGAACATGCGCGAGCGCATGTCCTCGCCGGTCAGGTCGAGGAAGACGTCCGCCGGTTGCAGCACCGCCGGCTCGACACGCGTCGCCCCGGCGGCGGCGAACACGGCCGCCACGGCATCGGCGAGACTGCGCCCGGCTTCGGGGAGGGAGCTCGACATCATGGGCCTGCCTTTCGCCCGCTCCATATCAAGCCATGGCGGCGGGCGCGACCGGTTTCGCGGCCGAGGGTGAATGGCTTCAGCCGTGACGGGCTTCACAGCCCGATCCGGAACTCCTGCTCGAGCACCGTGGCTCCGGCATTGTCCACCCTGTAGCGGGCGATATAGATGCCCACCTTGAAGCCGCCTTCCGGCCGACGCCGGCCCGTGTAGACCAGGTTCTGGGCCTGTGCCCTCGCCACCGCCTCGCCGCGGAACTCCGCCATGGTGGCGCCGTCGGGCCCGATGATGGTCAGGACCGGGACATCGCCCGGCTTCAGGCCGAGCGCCCGCACATGCGCGATGAGGGCTGGCGCATCCGGTCCCGGCGGCGAACCGGGGTCGGCGCCAGTATCGAGACCGGTATGGGACACCGGCCGGCTGCCGAAGCCGCTGCTCTGTACCACCCGCGGCCGGTAGGCCAGGGTTGCGGCCACGTCCCTGGCCCAGATCGACCGGCCACCGCCGCAGCTCGACGGGGCGGCATCGATGGCAAAGGGATCGGCGAGCCGCCCGTCGCGCCGCAGGGTGAAGTGCAGGTGCGGGTACTCGGTCAGGCCGGACAGGCCGACGCTGCCCAACGCCGCCCCGGCCTTCACCATCTGGCCCTGTCGAACCCGGATGCTGCCCTGCGCCATGTGGCAGTACTGGGTCGTCCAGCCGCCGCCATGGTCGACGACGACGCCATTGCCGCATTCGATGCCGATCACCGCGGCGCGGCCGCCCTCGGCGGCGACCGAACGGTCGAGGACGCCGTCGCGGATGCCGATCACCCGTCCGTCCGCCGCCGCCAGCACCGTCACCGGCGCCTTGCCCTCGCCGCGCGCGGCGATGCGGAAATCCGTGCCGTTGTGGTCGTCATAGGAGCGCGTGCCGCACTGGAAGTCGCGCGCCGCGCCCTTGTCCGGGTCGGTATCCACATAGTTCTGGATCCAGCAGGTCTCGTTGATCCTGCAGTCGAGCGGCAACCGCAGCACCGGCTCGGCCAGCGCCGGTGTGGTGGCGGCCAGGAGCAGCCAGGCGGAGGCGAGGGCGGAAAGAATCTGGCGGAGCGACATCGGATTGTCCGGCTACGCGGAAGGCGGGACGCAACGAAGAAGGGGCGGCGGCCACCGGACCGTGAAGTCTGATCCCAGGGTCATTCGGACTCAGCCGGCTCCAACGCCATGCTTGGCCAGCACGCGCTGCACACCGGCGACGAGGTCCCCAACCTTCACCGCGAATTGCGCCTCGCCCTGCTCGCGCAGATAGGCCTTGCGGTCCGGACTCGCCGCCGCCAGCTCGGCCCCGACGATCAGGTCCTTGATCAGCACCTCTCCGGCCTCGCGCTCGTTCGAGCCCTGGATGACGACGCAGACGCTGTTGCGCTTGTCCGCATAGCGCATCTGCGGCTTCATCTTGCCCTCGCCGAGATAGAGCTCGGCGCGGATGCCGGCCGCCCGCAGCACCGCCACCATGGCCAGGTAGTCGGCGGTCCGGTCAGGGTCCATCACCAGCACCACCACGGGTCCGCGCGCCGGCTGGGCGTCCGCCTTGCCCAGCACGTTCAGCGCCGCCAGCAAACGCGACACGCCGATGGAGAAGCCCGTCGCCGGCACCGGCTCGCCGCGGAAGCGCGCCACCAGCCCGTCATAGCGCCCGCCGCCCGCCACCGAGCCGAAGCGCACCGGCTTGCCGTCGTCGCCGGCGACCTCGAAGGTCAGCTCGGCCTCATAGACCGGGCCGGTGTAGTATTCGAGGCCACGAACGACGGAGGAGTCTAGCACGATGCGCCCGTCGCCATAGCCGCCGGCCTGGACCAGCGTGGCGATCTCGGCGAGTTCTGCCACGCCCTCGCCGCCGCGCGGCGAGCCCGCGACAACCTCAGCGAGGGCGGCAACCGTTGCGGCGGGATCGTCGCGGCGCGCGGCTGTGAAGGCCAGCACGCGGTCGATCGCCGCGGCCTCCAGCCCCGCCCCCTTGGTGAAGTCCCCGCTCGGATCCATGCGCCCGGGCCCCAGCAGGTCGCGCACGCCCTGCGGCCCGACCTTGTCGAGCTTGTCGATGGCGCGCAGCACGGTCAGCCGGCGACCGGCATTGGTGTCACCGGCAAGGCCGATCGCCTCCAGCACCCCGTCCAGAACCTTGCGGTTGTTGATCTTCACCACATAGTCGCCGCGCGCGATGCCGACGCGCTCCAGCGTGTCGGCCATCAGCATGGCGGCCTCCGCGTCGGCCGCCACCGAGGCGGCCCCGACCGTGTCGGCATCGAACTGCATGAACTGGCGGAAGCGGCCGGGGCCAGGCTTCTCGTTGCGGAACACCCAGCCGCAGCGGTAGCTGCGGTAGGGCTTGGGCAACGCGTCGAAGTGCTCGGCGACATGACGGGCCAGCGGCGCCGTCAGGTCTAGCGCAGAGACAGCCACTGGTCGTCGTCGTCCTGGAACGAGAACACGCCCTCGTTCGGCCGGTCGAGGTCCGGCAGGAACTTGCCGAGCGCCTCGGTGTATTCGACGAACGGCGTCTCCACCGCCTCGAAGCCGTAGAGCTCGAACGTCGCGCGGATCGACGCCAGCATGCGCTCCGTCGCCGCGAGGTCGGCCGGGCCGCGGTCAGTAAAGCCGCGCGGCAGCCGCGCCTTCACCTTCGGGGTCTCGGGAGTGTCGCTCATGGGGCTCTCCGCGGCGGCGTGTCCGGCAAGGCAGGCGGCGAAAGGGCCACAGCACCCCGCCGGCCGTGCCGGAACCACGCGCGGGATGGCCGCGTCCTAGCGCAGCCGCTCCGGTGCGGCAAGGCGGAATGGCAGGGGGCCGCGGCCGCGGTCGCCCCGCCAGAGGTCGCGGTGGTCAGGCCACCGCCCGGATCACCCGGCCGACCTTGTCGATGAGTTCGCCAATCTGGTCGGCGGAAATGATCAGCGGTGGCGACAGCGCGATGGTATCGCCGGTCACCCGCATCATCACGTCGAATTCGTGGAAGCCGCGGTCCATCGCCTCGAAGGCGCGCTTGCCGACCGCGTCCGGCCGCGAAGCCAGGTCGATGCCGGCCACCAGCCCCAGCGTGCGGATGTCGAGCACGTTGGGCATGCTGCGAAGGCTCATCACCGCCTCCGCCCACGCGGCTTCGACCGCTGCGGTGCGGGCGAACAGGCCCTCGTCCCGATAGACGTCGAACGTCGCCAGCGCAGCCGCGCAGGCCAGCGGATGCGCCGAGTAGGTGTAGCCGTGGAAGAACTCGATGACATGCTCGGGCCCCTTCATGAAGGTGTCGTGGATGCCCTTGCGGGCGATCACGCCGCCCATCGGCACCGTGCCGGAGTTCACCCCCTTGGCAAAGGTGACGAGATCCGGGATGACGCCGAAGCGCTCGGCAGCAAACGGCGTGCCGAGCCGCCCGAAGCCCGAGATCACCTCATCGAAGATCAGCAGGATGCCATGCCGGTCGCAGATCTGCCGCAGCCGCTCAAGATAGCCCTTGGGCGGCGGCAGCACGCCGGTGGACCCGGCCATCGGCTCGACGATCACGGCCGCGATGGTCGAGGCGTCGTGCAGCTGCACCAGCCGCTCAAGCTCGTCGGCAAGGTGCGCGCCCCACTCGGGCTGCCCGACCGAGAAGGCCTGCTCGGACCGGTTGTAGGTGTGCGGCAGATGGTCGACGCCGGTCAATAGCCCGCCGAACATCTTGCGGTTGTTGACGATGCCGCCGACCGAGATGCCGCCGAAGCCGACGCCGTGATAGCCGCGCTCGCGGCCGATCAGCCGGGTCTTCTGGCCCTGGCCGCGGGCGTTCCAGTAGGCGATCGCCATCTTCAGCGCCGTGTCCACCGCCTCCGAGCCGGAATTGGTGAAGAACACATGGTCGAGGTCGCCCGGCGCCATGGCGGCGATCCGCGACGCGACCTGGAACGCCTTGGGATGGCCGAACTGGAAGGTCGGCGAGAAATCGAGCTCGGCCGCCTGTTTCTGGATCGCCTCGACGATGGGCTGCCGGTTGTGGCCGGCATTGCAGCACCACAACCCGGCGACACCGTCGAGCACCGCACGTCCCTCGGGCGTGAAATAGTGCATGTTCTTCGCACCCGACACCATCCGGGGCGACGTCTTGAAGGCCCGGTTGGCCGTGAATGGCATCCAGAAGGCCTCGAGGTCATTGGGCGCCGCATCGCGGGCAGAGTGATGATCGTGCGCGAGGGACATGGCGACCTCCGATGTCAGTTCGGGATGATCCGGACAGGCGCCGAGCCTAGCAGGCGCTACGCAGGCACGGAAGCCGTTGTCGGACGCAGGTTTTGCTGAAATTGCCTGGTTTGCGGCAGGGATGCCGAGCCCGATTCGACATTTTGGTGACGGCGATCCGGATTCCGCGGTTCGGCCACGGCCACGATGCTGTATCGTGCAGAGTGCCACGCTCCCGCCATCGTCCCGGCAGACAGGCGACGCGTGGCGTGGAAGCATGGTCGCCCATGTCCCCCGACTGGAGTTGACTCGTGCGGATCGTACGCTGGACCCTGCTGGTCCTGGTCGCCATGGCCGCTGCCATCCTTGGCTGGTGGTACTTTGGCCGCGGTACGGCGGTCGCCACCGTCGCTGTCACGCGTGGCAGCGCCGCCGAAGTTGTCTACGCGACCGGCACCGTCGAACCTGTCCGGTGGGCGAAGGTCGTGCCGCTGCAGCGCAAGCGCCTGGTCGAGCGCTGCGACTGCGAGGGCCGCGCGGTGCACCGCGGCGAGGTGCTCGGCCGGCAGGACGATGCCGAGGAGCGCGCAGGACTGGCCGAGCTCGAGGCCCGCCGCGCCCTCGTCGAGAAGGAGCACCTGCGCCTGTCGGGCCTGCTGGAGCGCAACGCCGCCTCGCCCATTCAGGTCGACAACGCACTCACTTTGCTCAAGGAGAGCAACGCCCGCATCGCTGCCGCGCGCGAGCGGATCGAGGCGTTGGTGCTGCGCGCACCCATGGACGGCATCGTGCTGCGCCGCGACTTCGAGATCGGCGAGATCGTCGGCCAGACCGACGTGGTGTTCTGGGTCGGCCAGCCGACACCCCTGCGCATCGTTGCCGACGTCAACGAAGAGGACGTCCCGCGCCTGCGCATCGGCCAGAAGGCGCTGTTGCGCAACGACGGCTACGCCACCGGTGCACTTGCAGCCACGCTATCGGACATCACCCCCAAGGGCGACCCGGTCTCGAAGACCTTCCGGGTCTATTTCTCCCTGCCGGCCGAGACACCGCTGCTGGTCGGCATGAGCGTCGAGGCCAATGTGGTGGTCGCCGAAAAGTCCGGCGTGATGCTGCTGCCGGCCGACGCGCTGGCCAGCGGGCCGACAGTCTGGCGGATCGAGGGCGATCGGCTCGTCCGCCACCCGGTCACGACCGGCATCCGCGGCACCCGCATGGTCGAGATTGCTTCGGGCCTCGCCGAGGGCGACCGCGTCGTCGCCCCGGCGCGCAGCGAGTTCCGGCCCGGCGACCGGGTCCACCTCGAACCGCAGGGGCCGTGAGGTGGGGCTCGCCCTCGACATCGCGCTCAAGCATGTCCGGTCCCGCGTCCGGCAAACCCTGGTCGGGGTGCTCGGCGTCGCCACCGGGGTCGGCTTTTCGGTGATGATGGCGTCGCTGATGGAGGGGTCGCAGCGCGACTTCATCCGCCAGCTGGTCGACAGCCTGCCGCATGTCAGCGTCACCGACCAGCGCCGCAGTCCGGCGAACCAGCCGGCCATGGCGGCCTTCGATGCCGTCCAGATTCACAGCCTGTCGACCGAGACCGAACGGCGCGGCATCAAGAACCCGCTCGCCATCCTCGCCTCGCTGGAGGGCTGGGTGCCGGGCTCGATCGCACCGTCGGCTCAGGCCAAGGCCATCTTGCGCTACAGCGGACGCGACACCGCCGCCACGGTCGTCGGCATTGATCCGCGCCGCGAGCCGCAGGTTTCGCAGCTCGCCGTGCAGATGCGCGTCGGAACGCTGGAGAGCCTGCACCGGGCGTCGAACGCCATCATCCTGGGCGATGCGCTCGCCTCGCGCATCGGTGTGCGCGTTGGCAATGCGGTGTCGGTGACGACGGGGGAGGGCCGTCCGGTGCTCGCCCAGGTGGTCGGGCTGTTCCACTCGGGCGTGCGGCAGATCGACGAGGGGCAGGCCTACACGCTGATGCGGACCGCCCAGATCCTGGCGCGCCAGACCGGCCTCGTGAACGAGCTTCGGGTCAGGGTCGACGATGCGCTGGAGGCCCGCGCGGTGGCGCAGCGCATCGAGAGCCAGACCGGCTACAAATCCGTCTCGTGGCAGGAGGCGCATGAGGACCTGCTGTCCGCGTTCCAGATCCGCAACATCATCATGTTCATGGTGGTCGGCGCGATCCTGCTCGTCGCCTCGTTCGGCACGTTCAACATCGTGTCGACGATCACCCACGAGAAGGCGCGCGACATTGCCATCATGAAGTCGCTCGGCCTGCGCGAGGCGCTGGTGCGCCGCATCTTCGTGCTCGAAGCCGCCGTCATCGGCGTCTTCGGCATGCTGCTCGGCTGGGTGCTGGGCTATGCCATGTGCCTGGGCCTCGGCTTGGTCGAGATCCGCTCCGGCTTCACCGACGCCAAGCAGCTGCCGGTGCTCTACACGTGGACCCATTATGCGCTGGCGGGCTCGGTGGCGCTCGCCTCGTCCGTCTTTGCCGGCTGGTTCCCGGCCCGCAAGGCCGCCAGCGTCCATCCGGTCGACATCATCCGGGGCGCCTCGTGAGCGCCCGCACACCGCTTCTCTCCGCCGAGGGTGTCACCCGGATTCTGCCTGGACCCTTGCCGGTGACGCTGGTGGCCGACATCGACCTCGCCGTGATGCCTGGCGAGTTCGTCGCCATCACCGGCCCGTCTGGGTCGGGCAAGTCATCGCTGATGTATCTGCTCGGCCTGCTCGACGTGCCTACCCGCGGCGAAATCCGCATCGGCGGCCGCGACACCGCGACGATCGGCGAGGATGCCCGCGCCAGCCTGCGGCTTGCCCATCTCGGCTTCGTCTTCCAGTTCCACTTCCTGCTGCCGGAGTTCAGCGCGCTCGACAATGTCATGCTGCCGATGCGGGCGCTCGGCCGCCTGTCCGAGCCGGCGCGCCGTGACCGGGCGGCCGCCATCCTCACCTCGCTCGGCCTGGCCGATCACCTCGCGAAGCGGCCCGACCAGCTCTCCGGCGGCCAGCGCCAGCGCGTTGCCATTGCCCGGGCACTCGCCAATGATCCGCCAGTGATCCTCGCCGACGAGCCGACCGGCAATCTCGACTCGGCGTCGAGCGACCAGGTGCTGGGCATCCTGCGTGGCCTCGTCGAGACCACCGAAAAGGCCGTCGTGGTGGTGACCCACGACCAGGGCCTCGCGGCGCGGGCCGACCGTCGCGTCAGCATTGTCGACGGCCGCGTCGCCTCCGACACGGCAACGCCGACTCAGGCAAGCGGAACCGCCGCGTAGCCCGCCCGCGTGATCGCCTCGGCCAGCGCATGGATGTCGGTGGTGGTGCGGGCGTCGACGCGGCCGGTAGCGAGGTCGACATGCACCTCGGCCTCCGGATCGGCGCGCTTGACGACACGTGTCACCGCATTGGCGCAACCGCCGCAGGTCATGCCGGTGACACTCAGCGAAACCGGCTCGCGGCTGCCGGCGCCTGTGGGGGTGGTCATGGTCCCGTCTCCCTCGCGGCTTCGCCTTCCAGTTCGAACAGGAAGGCCGGGCTCGCCAGCCCCGCCACCTGCAGATAGGTGCAGGCCGGCGCGTGGCCAAGCAGCCGACGGTCCCGGATGGCGCGGAACAGCCCCACGCCATCCGCCGGAACCATGAAGGCGGTGATCTTGACGAGGTCGCCGACGCCCATGCCGGCCGCCGCCAGCACCGCCTCCAGATTGGCAAAGGCCTGCTCGATCTGCGCGGCCAGGCCGTCCGCCACCGCACCGTCAGGTTGCACGCCGAGCTGCCCAGAGATGACGAGCCGTGTTGCCGATGCCGGCATCAGCACGCCATGGCTGTATCGCGAGGCCGGTGCCGCAATTTCAGGTGGGTTCAACCGGATCGAGGCCATGCAATCCCTTTCCTGACGACATCGGTTGCGTCACTCTGAACCGGAACGGGCGATTCGCGCCACGTTGTCCGGACCGCCCGGCCGTCGATGCCGCGTCGCCAACCGGCAGGTACCCTTGAGCAAAAGTCCTCGTACCACGTCCCCGTCGAGCCGCCTTGAAGCCCTGGTGGTGCCCGGCGCGATCCTCGTGATCGCGCTGAGTGTGGCCGTGACGCTGTGGGCTGGCCTCGGTGTCGAGTGGCCGGTGGCGGCTCTGGCCGGCATCGGGACCGCCATGACGCTGCTGGCGATCGCGGCTCTGGCAAGCCGACCGTCCGGCGAGGCCACGGCCTCGCACGCGCGGTTGGCGGCGCTCGAGGAGCAGGTGGCCGCGCTGTCGAGCCGCGTGGCGGCGCTCGACAACGCGCTTGTCGAGTATAGCCGCACGACAGTGCGCGCCGTGGCGTCCGAGCTTGATGCGGTCGGCGCCGTCGTGCGCGACCTGGCCGAGGCCGTCGCCGCGCATGACGCGGAGCTGTTCGGGGCCCGGGCCGCGGCGGGCCCGGCGCCGGCGGGATCCGGCGAGCCGCCCCGGATGGCCGATCCAGCCCGGCGCCCGGATCCGACGCGCCCGGCCGTGTCGGGAGGTGGTCCGACCGTGACCGGAGCCAGCCTCGCCGCCACCGTGCCGCCTGCCGCCGCCAATGCGGCGGCCCGGCCGGCGCTGGCCCACGCTGTTGTCGAGCGCACCGCCGATGTCGTGTTGCGAGAGGCGCTGGAGGTGATGCTGCAGCCGGTCGTCACCCTGCCGAGCCGCAAGCTGCGCTACTATGACATGCAGCTGCGCGTGGCGGGCGAGCGGGTCGACACCGGTGATATCCTCGCCATCGTCGAGGGGCGCGGCCTTGCCCGCCGCTTCGACGGGTTCACCCTGGGCCATGCCGCGCGGGTCGCCCGCAACCTTGCCGGCCGTGGCCGCGACATTCCGGTGCTGTGCGCCCTGACGGCGCGTGCCGTCTCCGATCCCGCCCTTTACCAGGCTTTCGCCGACATCGCCGCCGCCGATCCGGGCATCATCGGTCGAATCCTGCTGGTCCTCCCCCAGGCGACGCTGCGCGCCATGGGGCCGGCAGACCGCGACGGGATGGCCGGCATCGCCGCGCTGGGCTTCCGCTTCGCCCTCGACCGGCTTGACGACCTGAACCTCGATCCGCGCGCCCTGCATGAGCGCGGCGTTCGCATCGTCCGCGCCACGGTGCCGCTGCTGCTGGGCGCCGAGCTGGGGACGGTCCCAAGCGAGATCCATCCCGCCGACCTGTCGGGGCTGCTGGCCCGCAGCGGCCTGACGCTGATCGTCGACGGGATCGAGGCCGACGGCATGCTGCCCGGACTGGCCGAATTCATGCTGCCGCTGGGTCAGGGGACTGCCTTCGGCGCGGCAAGGCCCGTGCGCCTCGAGGTGTTCAGCGACACGGAAGCCGCCAAGCCGGCCGCCGTGCCCGCCGCGCGCGCGGCCGACAAGGCCCAGCCCACAGCGCCGGCGGCGTCGCCGGAAGCAGCGCGCCAGTCGCTCCGGTCCTTCCTGCGCCGCGCCGGTGCTTGACAGCCGCCGGGTCGTTCTTTAGCGCCCGGGGAGATCGGGGCCGCAGTCCCCGCTGTCCCCGGGATGTCCCATGACCATCGCCTCCGCCACGCCGCCGGTGCTGACCGGCGTGCGGGACTGGATCTCCGGCTTCGACATTGTTCTGTGCGACATCTGGGGTGTCCTGCACGACGGGCTCGTCGCCCATGCGGGCGCTGCCGATGCCCTCATCCGGTTCCGGGCGAGGGGCGGGACGGTCGTGCTCGTCTCGAACGCGCCGCGGCCCGCCGCCGCCGTGGTGCCGCATCTCGACCAGCTCGGGGTCCCGCGCGCCGCCTGGGACGGCATTGTCACCTCCGGCGATGTCACCCGGACGCTGATCGATGCCGAACCGGACAAGCCCTATGGCTGGCTGGGGCCGGATCGCGACACGCCGCTGTTCGAAGGGCTGGCGTCCTGCCGCGGGCCGATCGAAACGTCGCCGCGGCTGGTCTGCACCGGCCTTCTCGACGACGAGCACGACACGCTGGACGACTATCGCGCCCTGCTCGCCGGGCTGCGCGACCGCGATGTCACCTTCGTGTGCGCCAATCCCGACCTCGTGGTCGAGCGCGGTGGCGCGCTGGTGCTCTGCGCCGGTGCACTGGCCGAGGCCTATGAGGCGATCGGCGGCCGCGCCATCTATGCGGGCAAGCCGTACCGTCCCGTCTACGATGCCGCCCTGGCCATCGCCGGCTCGATCCGCAAGGTCACCCCCGATATCGCGCGGGTCACCGCCATCGGCGATGCGCTGCGGACGGATGTCGCGGGCGCACGGATGCTCGGCTGCGAGTCCCTGCTGGTCGCCCGCGGCATCCACACGCACGAACTTGGAATTGCCGACAGGCCCCTCGATGCGGCGGCGCTGCAAGGGCTTTTGGCCGGGGCCAAGGCCGTTCCGGATGCGGCGATCGACAGGCTGGTCTGGTAAAGCGAGGCGGACCGAAAGCGGAGGCTCAGCCCCACTCGACGCCGGTCCACTCCTCGAAGATCTCGTCGATCTTTGTCTGGCTGTTGCCCTGGCCCGGGGCGGAGGGGCCGATGCCGGCGGGCTCCGGCGCGACGGGCGGCGGTGCGGCGAAGTCAACGAGATCGGGGACGTCCCGCGTTCCCAGCGCGGTCGCCAGCCGTGACATCCGCCGTTCGACCGTCGACAGAGTCGCCTGCACGCGCTTGCCGCGCTGGGCGGCGAGATCCTGGAACGCGCAGGCAACGAAGATTGCCGTCATCTTGTCGGCAACGAAGGCCCGGTAGGCATCCGCGTCCATGTCGGCGGCGGCCACGACCTCTTCGGCGGCCGTCATGATCATGTTCGTCGACAGGCCAGTTTCCTGGATGATCCAGCCGAGTTGCCGCGCCGCCGCAGGCAACCGGTCCTTGGCCACCTCGTTGGGTCCGAGGCGAGACAGCTCATGGCGCAGGAAGCGAATGTAATCGGCAGCCAGGCCGATCTCGCGGGCGAGCGGCGTGCGTCCCGTGGTCGGATCGACCGGACGGTGGGGTGCAGTGTCCCTCCGGTTCGCAAAGTGCTCAAGGACAGGGGCTTTCAGGGCAGACTCGGTCATCGGGCTGTCCCCTCAGGTCGGCCTGAGCGCGTGGGAGCTGGCACGTGGTGCGCCGGCGTCCCGGGGCCGTCAGGCCGTAAAGATCGCGTCGATCTTCTGCTTCAGCGTCTGCGCGTTGAACGGCTTGACGATGTAGCTGTTCACGCCGGCCTTCTTGGCCGCAATGACGTTGTCGGTCTTCGATTCGGCCGTAAGCATGATGAACGGCATTTCCTTGAGGCCGTCGTCGGAGCGCACCGCCTTCAGCAGGTCGTAGCCCGTCATCGGCTCCATGTTCCAGTCGGAGATGACCAGCCCATATTTGCGCTGCTTCATCTTCGCCAGCGCCTCGGCACCATCGAGGGCATCGTCGACCTCTTCGAAGCCGATCTGCTTCAGGAGATTGCGGATGATGCGGATCATGGTCTGGTAATCATCGACCACCAGGATCGGCATCGCGCGATCGAGAGCCATCATGAACTCCACACTTTCACCCGGATTGAAGCCGGAAACCTGGGCGGCAATGTGCCCGGTCACGATGAGCAAACGTTAACCGGCGGCACTTTCCAATGTGTTAACGCCATAGCCTCGGCTGGCATTTGGTTTCGAAATCTGGAAGGTAGGCGCGCGCTTTGTCCAGATCCTGCGACCCCTGGAGATACGATTGCCGATTCGGACCTTCACTTATGAAGAATTGTCGCCAGGCATGCGCGAAACGCTGCTGCGGACGGTCATGGAAACCACCGTGACGCAGTTTGCGGCGGTGTCTGGCGACATCAATCCCATTCACCTGTCGGACGATTATGCCGCCCAGACGCGATTTGGTCAGCGAATCGCCCATGGCATGTTCACCGCCAGCCTGATCTCAGCCGTGATCGGCACGCGACTGCCCGGGCCAGGCGCGGTCTATCTGTCGCAGACCCTGCGCTTTCTCGCGCCGGTCAAGATCGGCGACGTGGTGGCGGCGGTTGTCCAGGTTGCCGAGATGGTCGAGAAGGGCCGCCGCGTGCGGCTGGAGTGCCAGTGCCTGGTCGATGGCAAGCCGGTGCTCGAGGGCGAGGCCTGGGTCATGGTGCCGGGAGCCAAACGACCGCCAGCGTGATGGCTGCATGCCGGCCTTGACCGCGTTAGACACGCGCGCCAGTTTGCCGGCCGTTCCCGGGCCAGATGCCGGAGACCCGATGCCCCCTGTTCCGCCCGTTCCGGATACCACCACGCCGCTGGACTTCACCGTCGTGCGCAGCGTCCGGCGTCTGGAGGGTCCGCTGGCCGGGGCCGTGGTGGCCATCGGCAATTTTGACGGCATTCACCGCGGCCACGCGGTCGTGATCGGCCGCGCCCGGGCACTGGCGGCGCGGCTGGGCCGGCCGTGTGGGGTGCTGACCTTCGAACCCCATCCCCGCGACGTGTTCCGCCCCGACTCACCGGTGTTTCGCCTGACCGACGCGCCGGTGAAGCTCGGTCTTCTCGCCGAATGCGGGCTCGCCGGCGCGGTGGTGCTGCCGTTCAGCCGCGATCTCGCCGCCACGACGGCGGAGGCCTTCGTCGACGACATCCTGGTTGACGGTCTCGGCCTTGGCGGCGTCGTGGTCGGCTGGGACTTCCATTTCGGCCGGGGCAGGGCTGGCTCCCCCGCTTTGCTGCGCGAGCGCGCAGAGGCGCTGGGCCTCATCGTCGAGGTCGTCGAACCCTATGGCGGTCCGGACGAACCGGTCTCCTCCACGGCGATCCGCACCGCGCTGGCACAGGGCGATGTCGAGCGCGCCGCGGCGCTGCTCGGCTGGCGCTGGCTCGTGCGCGGCACGGTGGTGCATGGCGACAAGCGCGGGCGCACGCTGGGCTACCCGACCGCCAACATCCTGCTGCCGCCGTCCTGCGGCCTCGCCCACGGCATCTATGCGGTGCGGCTGGCGGTGGACGGTGCAGTGCACGGCGGCGTCGCCAGCTTTGGGCGCAGGCCGACCTTCGACGACGGCGCACCACGTCTTGAGGTGTTCGTGTTCGACTTTGCCGGCGATCTCTACGACAGGGTCGTGGACGTCGAGTTTTGCGCCTTCATCCGCGGCGAGGCGAAGTTCGACGGCATCGACGCGCTGATCGCCCAGATGGACCGTGACAGCGCCGCCGCCCGCGCAGCCCTGGCCCGGGGGCACGCTATTCCGGCCCCTTCGGCGCTGCCGCTGCCGCGCTGATCCGGGGCTTGGACCGGCGGGTGCTTGATCCGCCGCATCAAGGGCGCTGTTTGCAACGCACGCAATCAAAATCGCAGAAATAGCGATCATTTTCCTTGACAAAAAACGAATCAATCAATTAACAAAAAGTTAGTAAGTTGTGTGGAGGATGTAATGACCATTTTAGGCCAGTACTTTTCCGGAAAAAATAACGCTGAAAAAAATAATTCCGATGACGGTGTTGGAGCGCTGAGAAATTTTAATCCACATAAAGGCGCTGTTTTAGGGAGTAGATTAATTGAATATGTTAATGTATCGAACTCAAAGGAGGAGGAGCCCGAAAGCGAGATCGCTTCAATAATGGATGCTCTCAAAGAGCAGGCAATCAATCTTAAATGTGAGCACAACAAATTTATCTCGGACTGGCAGATTGCCGTCGACTTGATGGCCAACCGTGTTTCGAAAATTCACCCGCTGCTCGCCAAGAACATGGAAGCCAGCGCGGATCGTGAGCGCGAGATGGCTCGCATCTCCGCTTCGGAAGTCGAGCTTGCCCGCCGTCTGCTCGATGCCGAGCGTGACCTGGCCCACTATCGTCCGGCGGCCATGCGGCTTGAAGACGAGTTGCACAACACCCGTAATCATCTGTCGGATAGCCGGAAGCGTGTCGAGGAACTCGAAGCGGAGCGCGAAGGGGCGCAGCGGGCTTTCAGTGACCTGGCAAACAAGGCGGCGTCGGACGTGGCAGCGCGTCAGCGCCTCATGGAGGAGAATGCGACCTACCTTCAGAAACTGCAGGACCATGACGGGTCCCTCAGGACTATCTTGCGGGAGTCGTCGAATTTGAAG
>JBEIIL010000066.1:0-19617 GCA_040380755.1 Methylobacteriaceae bacterium
AGCGCCGGCTTGAGCAGGTTGGAGGCATCCATCGCGCCGTCGGCCTTGCCGGCGCCGACCAGCGTATGCATCTCGTCGATGAACAGGATGATGCCGCCCTGGGCGGCGGTGACCTCGTTGAGCACCGCCTTGAGGCGCTCCTCGAACTCGCCGCGATATTTCGCACCGGCGATCAGCGCGCCCATGTCGAGGGCGAGCAACTGCTTGTCCTTGAGGCTCTCGGGCACGTCGCCATTGACGATGCGCAGCGCCAGGCCCTCGGCGATGGCGGTCTTGCCGACGCCGGGCTCGCCAATCAGCACGGGATTGTTCTTGGTGCGGCGCGACAGCACCTGGATGGCGCGGCGGATTTCCTCGTCGCGGCCGATGACCGGGTCGAGCTTGCCGTCACGCGCTGCCTGGGTCAGGTCGCGGGCATATTTCTTCAGCGCGTCATAGGCATTCTCCGCCGTGGCGTTGTCGGCGGTGCGGCCCTTGCGCAACTCGTTGATGGCGGCGTTGAGGTTTTGCGGCGTCACGCCGGCCTTGGCCAGGATGCGGCCGGCCTCGGTATCCTTCTCGGTCGCCAGCGCCAGCAGCAGGCGCTCGACCGTGACATAGCTGTCGCCGGCCTTCTGGGCGATCTTCTGGGCGGTGTCGAACAGGCGCACCAGCTCGCGCGTCGCCTGCGGCTGGGCCGCGGCGCCAGAGACCTTCGGCAGCTTGCCGAGCGACAGTTCGGTGGCGCGCAGCGCCTCCTTGGCGTCGCCGCCGGCACGCTGGATCAGGCCGCTGCACAGGCCCTCGGTATCCTCGAGCAGCACTTTCAAGAGATGCTCGGGCCCGAGCTGCGGATGGCCGTCGCGCATCGCGCCCATCTGGGCGGACTGGACGAAGCCCTTGGCCCGTTCGGTGTATTTTTCGAAGTCCATCGTCATCCTCCTTCGGCCGAAACGGCGCCTGCCCGTAGGCCAAGCCCGTCACCCCGTGTCTGGCAGGCCCCCTGTCGAAGCGCCCTGCCATGACTTAGATAGGTGTGGCATTTCGACAACGTAAGGGGCGGATTGTGCTCATGACCGATGCTCTCGCCGTCACCGCCCTCTACCGTTATTCCGTCAAGGGGCTGTCGCCCGAACCGCTTGCCGATACGGTGCTGACGCCGGGCGATCCGATCGCCCATGACCGCCGCTATGCGATCGAGAACGGGCCCTCGCCCTTCGATCCTGCCGCGCCGGTGCACCTGGCGAAGATCCATTTCCTGATGCTGATGCGCAACGCCGCCCTGGCGCGGCTGGAGACCCGGTTTGATCCGGGGACGACGACGCTGGTCGTGCGCGAAGGCGGTCGGGAGGCGGTGCGGGGCGACCTATCGACAGCGAAGGGGCGGGCGGTCGTCGAGGCGTTCTTCGCGACCTTCGGCGTCGCCGAACTGCGCGGACCGCCGCGGATCCTCGAGGCGCCGGGGTTCAGCTTCTCGGATACGAAGCGGCGGGTGGTGTCGATCATCAACCTGGCAACGGTGCGCACCCTGGAGCAGCGCATCGGCGCGCCGGTGGATCCGCTGCGGTTTCGCGGCAATCTGCATGTCGAGGGGCTGCCGCCCTGGGGCGAGTTCGACCTCGTCGACCGGGAGCTGACCAGTGCCGCCGGGGTCAGGCTGCGCGTCGTCAAGCGGATCGACCGCTGTGCCGCCACCAATGTCGATCCCGTCACCGGGATCCGCGACCTGAACATCCCGCAGGCGTTGATGCGCGCCTACGACCATGTCGACTGCGGCGTCTACGCGGAGGTTGTCACCGGCGGCCGGCTGGCGGTCGGAGATGTTCTCCAGTCGGTTTGACCAGGACTTTGGCCTGACCAGGACTTTAGCCTGACCAGGGCTGAACGCAAAAAGAGGAGGGCGTGGCCCTCCCCTTCACGTCAGGACAGTGAACCGCGATCACTCGCCGGCCGGTGCCTCGTCGGGCGTCACCGGCTCGCCGGCGGCCGGGCGGGTGGTGCGGCGGCGGCGGCGCAGCGGGAAGGTGCCGGCTTCCTCGGCGACCGGCGCCGGGATTGCGGCCGCTTCCGGCTCGACCGGGACCAGCTCGGCCGGGACGGGCGTGCGCACCGGTGCGGTGATGAACGCCGGCAGGGCCGCGGCGGGGTCGACAGGCTCGCCCTGCGGCAGGGCGGCACGATCTTGCCGCGGCGGGCGGCGCTGGAAGCGCTCGTCGCGACGGGCTTCGGCTCCACCCTCGCGCGGGAGCTGCTCGCGCGCCTCGCGGGGCGGCTGGTCACGATCGCCACGGGGCTGGAAATCGCGGGGCGGCTGCTCGCTGCGATTGTCGCGGGGTTGCTGATCACCACGCGGTTGCTGATCCCCGCGAGGCTGCTGGTCGCCACGCGGCTGTTGGTCGCCACGATTGTCCCGGGGCTGCCATTCGCGGTTCTCGCGCGGCTGCCACTCGCGCGGCTCGCGCGCTTGGAACGGCCGCTCGCCGCGCGGTTCGCGGTTGTCGCGGGGCTGGTAGTCGCGATTGTCGCGAGGTTGCTGCTCACGATTGTCGCGCGGCTGCCACTCGCGCTGCTCGCGGGGCTGCTGCTCCCGGAACCCTCGCGGCTCCGGCAGTTCGCCCTCGATGGTAGCCTGGGGGAAGCGAACGTCGGGCTGGGCGCCGCCCTGGTAGGCCATGTCGTCGCCGTCGTCGTCGCCGTCCGGATCCTGCATCTCGTAGGGCCGGAAATTCGGGTTTTGCAGCCGGAACTGCTCGTTCGCGGCGGCTATCATGCGCAGGTAGTGCTCGGCATGCTGAAGGTAGCTCTCGGCCGTCACCGGGTCGCCGGAAGCCTGCGCGTCGCGCCCAAGCTGGAGATACTTCTCCGCGATGTGCTGGGCCGTGCCGCGGATCTTCACGTCCGGGCCGGTCGACTCGTAGGTGCGGGACAGCGGGTTGGGGCCCTTGTTGCTCCGGTTCCGGCCGCGCCTGCGCTTGTTATTGTTGTTATTGTTGTTGTTCTGATGATTGGGTCTCATCGAACGTCCTTCATGAGAGAACACATCCGCGATCCTGTGTGCCACGGCCGCCCTGCGGGCCGACCCCTGGCTCCAGACATCGGGGTTTCCGGCGCAGCTCCACGCTGTGCCGATCGACTTCACCGCGGCCCGAAGACCGCGCGAACTGTTCTGTACCGTCCAGAAGCACCTCTGGCGCTCTCCGCGGACGACACGTCAGACCGGATCCTATGGCCCGTTCGGTCCACGATCCTTTAACGGGATCAGCACCGGTCCCCGGAGCGCCGACCTCAGTCCCGGGTTCCGGACCTCGCGGGAGGCGGCCGGGCCAGGCTCAGACGGATCTCTACGGGTGGAGCCAGAACGAAGCACGGCAATGGCCAGCAACGTCATTTGCGCCGAACACTAGTCGGTTCGCACCGCAAAACCAAGAGGATTTGTGGGTGGCTTCGATCTTTCTCAGCCGGGCCGCCGCGCCACCAGGGCGCGCGGGCGGGCGCCAAAATCGGCGAACGGCCCTTCCACCGCCCACCCCGCTGCACGCAGCAACGACGAGACGGTTTCGGGCTGGTCGGAGCCGATCTCCAGGGCCACAACGCCGCCGGGCGCGATGAGATCCGGCAAGGCAGCGACAATCGCCCGATAGGCCTCGAGCCCGTCGCGGCCGCCGGACAGGGCGAGCCTCGGGTCGTGGACCCGGACTTCCGGCTCGAGTCCGTCAAGGATCGGATCGGCCACATAGGGTGGGTTGGAGACGATGAGGTCGAACCGGCCTTCGATGGCCGATGCCCAGTCCGATTCGACGAAACTGGCGCGGTCTGCGACGCCGTTGTGCAGGGCATTGGCCCGGGCGGTCGCGATCGCGCCGGCGGACAAGTCCGCACCTATGCCGCTGGCGCCGGGCAGTTCGCTCAGCAGCGCGACGAGCAGGCAGCCGCTGCCGGTGCCCAGATCGAGGATGCGCAGTGGACCACTGGCATGCCGGCGCGACCCCAGCGCCAGCAGCGCCGCTGCCACCACCGTCTCGCTGTCGGGACGGGGCACGAGCGTGTCCGCCGAGAGCGTGAAGGGCAGGCTCCAGAACTCCCACTCCCCCAGGATCCGCGCCACTGGTTCACGGGCGACCCGCCGGCGGGCGTGGGCCTCCAGTGTTGCGGCGGCCGCACCGAGCGGCTCGCGCGGGGCCCGGATGAGGTCGGCATGGACAATGCAGGCGGCGGCCAGCGTCAGCAGCCGCGCATCGCGCTGCGCCGTCTCGATGCCGCCGGCGCGGAAGGCCTCGCCCAGCACCTTCAGGGCGCCCAGACGGGTCGTGTCGGGGGTGAGCGGGGGGATCACACGCCCTCCTCGGCCAGCAGGGCGGCCTGGTGCTCGGCGGTCAGGGCATCGACGACCTCGTCGAGCGCGAGCCCTTCGAGCACCTGCGGCAGCTTGTAGAGGGTGAGGTTGATGCGGTGGTCGGTCAGCCGCCCCTGCGGGAAGTTGTAGGTGCGGATGCGCTCGGAGCGGTCACCCGAGCCGACCTGCGAGCGGCGGTCGGCGGCCCGCGCTTGGTCGAGCTTCTGGCGCTCCAGGTCGAAGATGCGGCTGCGCAGAACGTCCATCGCCTTGGCGCGGTTGCGATGCTGCGAGCGCTCCTCCTGCATCATCACGACGAGGCCGGTCGGCACATGGGTGATGCGGATCGCGCTCTCGGTCTTGTTGACGTGCTGGCCGCCGGCGCCGCCGGCCCGCATGGTCTCGACCACCAGGTCCCTGTCGTCGATGGTGACGTCGAGCTCCTCGGGGATGGGCAGGACGGCCACAGTGGCAGCCGAGGTGTGGATCCGCCCGCCGCCCTCGGTTTCGGGCACGCGCTGCACCCGATGCACGCCGCTCTCGAATTTCAGCCGGGCGAACACGCCCCGGCCGTGGATCTCGGCGATGATTTCCTTGTAGCCACCGACCGTGCCCTCGCTCTCGGACAGGATGTCGACGCGCCAGCGGTGCAGGTCGGCGTAGCGCTGATACATGCGGAACAGGTCGCCGGCGAACAGGCTGGCCTCGTCGCCACCGGTGCCGGCCCGCACCTCAAGGATGGCGCCGCGCTCGTCGGCGGCATCGCGGGGCAGCAGCACCAGCCGGGCGGCCTTTGTTGCCGTCTCCAGCCGGTCGATGGCGGCATGGCGCTCCTCGGCGGCGAGGCTGCGCATCTCGGCATCGGTTGCGGGATCGGCCAACATGGCGTCGAGACCCGCAAGGTCACGCTCGGCATCGCGGTAGTCGCCGAGCGCGACGACGACCGGGTCGAGCTCAGCCAGCTCGCGCGACAGGGCGACGAAGGTCGTCGCATCCGGCCCCGCCGCCAGCCGGTCAGTGATGACGGCATGGCGGGCCAGAATGGCGTCGAGCTTGGCGGACGGAAGCGACATGGGGGAACCGGATGCAGGACGGGCGAGGGTGGCGGACAGGCCCGCTACACGGGGACGCCCTGCGCTTGCGCAAAGGCGGCTATCTGCGGCCGCAGGGACTCGCAGTCGCCGTTCTGGACGAGCAACGGCCCCACATGGGCGATCAGGGCAGCCAGATCAAGCGCCAGCAGCATCGCCTTGACGGGACCGATGGAGGCCGGCGACATCGACAAGGCGCGGTAGCCGATGGCCAGCAGCGCCATCGCCTCGATCGGGCGGCCTCCGAGCTCGCCACAGAGTGTCACCGGAATTCCAGCCCGCGTACCGGCGTCGGCAACGGTCTTCAGGGCGCGCAGGCAGGCGGGGTGGAGCGGGTCGAACCGGTCCGCCATGCGGGGGTTCTCCCGGTCGGCGGCGAACAGGAACTGCATCAGGTCGTTGGATCCGACCGACAAGAAATCGGCCTCGGCGGCGATCTCGTCGATCTGGAACAACAGCGACGGCACCTCGACCATGACGCCGAGCCTGATTTCGGTCGGCGGTTCATAGCTGTGGCGCGCCAGATGGGCGATCTCGCGGTGGACCAGCGCCCTGGCACGGACGAATTCGTTTACGGTCGCCACCATCGGGAACATGATCTTCATCTCGCGGCCGGCGCCGGCCTTGAGCAGCGCCCGCACCTGGGCGCGCAACAGGCCCGGGCGGTCGAGCCCGATGCGGATCGCGCGCCAGCCCAGCGCCGGGTTCTCCTCCTCCATGGTGCGCATGTAGGGGAGAACCTTGTCGCCGCCGATGTCGAGCGTGCGGAACGTGACCGTCTTGCCTGGGACCGAATCGAGCACCGAGCGGTACAGGGCGAGCTGCTCGGCCGTGGACGGCAGGCGTTCGGCCACCATGAACTGCAATTCGGTGCGAAACAGGCCAATGCCGTCGGCGCCGGTCTCGGCGACGTGGGGCAGATCGACCAGCAGGCCGGCATTGAGGTGGAGGCCGACAGCGACCCCGTCGCGTGTCATCGACGGCAGCTTGCGCAGCTGGCGGTACTGCTCCTGCCGGCGGGCGCGCAGGCGGGCCTTCTCGCGGAAGGCGGCCTCGACGTCAGGCTGCGGCCGCAGGTGGATCTGGCCGGCGCCACCGTCGACGATCAGGGCGTCGCCGGCCTCGGCCAGCGCCGCGATGTTGTCGACATTGCCGACGGCCGGCACGCCGAGTGCCCGCGCCACGATGGCGATGTGGCTGGTGGGGCCGCCCTCCTCGAGCACGAGGCCGCGCAGGCGGGAGCGGTCATAGTCCAGCAGGGCCGCCGGACCCATGGAGCGGGCGACCAGGATGGCATTCTCCGGCAGCATGGTCTGGCCGCCGATGAGGTCGCGGCCGACGAGGCGGTGCAGGAGCCGGTTGGCCAGCTCGTCGAGATCGTGCAGGCGCTCGCGCAGATAGGGATCGGTCTGCCGCATCATGCGGGCGCGATTGTCGGACTGCACGCGCTCGACGGCGGCCTCCGCGGTCAGGCCTGACGCAACTGCCTCGCGCAGGCGCCGCAGCCAGCCCTGGTCATGGGCAAACATGCGGAACGTCTCCAGCACCTCCCGGTGCTCGCCGCCATGGGCGACGTCGCCGCGGTCGATCAGCGTGTCGATGGAGGAGCGCAGGTCGGCAATGGCCTCGTCGAGGCGGCGTGACTCGCGGGCCGGGTCATCTGCAATCAGGTTCTGCACGACGACGCGGGGCTCGTGCAGCACCACGTGGCCCAGGCCGACGCCATCGGCAAGCGTCTGGCCGGAGAGGCTGAAGGGCCTTCGCAGGGCGATGTCGGCTCCGGGCCGGGCCAGCGCATGGAACTCGGCCGAGGCGATGACCTCGGCCAGCACCATGGCGGTGGTCTGCAGCGCCTCGACCTCCTCCTCGGAATAGAGGCGGTGGGCGCGGTTCTGCACCACCAGCACGCCCAGCGTGTTGCCGGCGCGAAGCACCGGAACGCCGAGGAAGGACTGGTAGATCTCTTCGCCCGTCTCCGGCTTGTACGAGAAGGAGGGATGCGACTGGGCGTTGGGCAGGTTGAGGGCCTGCGCCTTCTGGGCGACGAGACCGACGAGACCTTCGCCGGCGCGCATGGTGGTGAGATGCACCGCCTCGCGCTTCAGGCCCTCGGTGGCGTAGAGCTCGAGGGTGCCGTCAGCCCGCAGGACATAGAGCGAGCAGACCTCGGCGACCATGTTGCTGGCGATGAGGATGACGATCTTGTCGAGGCGCGCCTGTGCGCTGACCGGCTCCGCCATGACCTCGCGGAGGCGTCGCAGCAACAGGCGCGGACCGCCGAGGGCGCCTCGCATCAGGCCTCTTTCCCCACTGTTTGATCCGTGGCCGCCCATTGGGGAAGCACGAATCGAGACCGGCGGCCGACGGCCGCAGCCCAAGCCCACGATTTATCCACCCGCGCGGGTGAATGCAAAGCGGCTGATGCAAGGTCCGGACCCTTGGCAGGGCCCGGCGCGAAGTCAGGGCCGATCGAGACCGTACAGTGAATGAAGTGTGCGTACCGCCAGTTCCGTGTAGGCGGCGTCGATCAGCACCGAGAACTTGATTTCGGACGTCGTGATGGCGCGGATATTGATGCCTTTTTCCGCCAGCGAGCGGAACGCCTTGGCGGCGACGCCGGCGTGGCTGCGCATGCCGACGCCGATGGCTGAGACCTTGACGACATCAGTGGCGCCCTGCAGCGACGCGTAGCCGATGGCGCTGTGCATGGCCTCGAGGATGCCACGGGCCCGATCGTAGTCGGCCGTCGGCACCGTGAAGGTGATGTCGGTGGTTGTTGTGTCGTCGGACACGACCTGGATGATCATGTCGACATTGATGTTGGCGTCGGCGAGCGGCCCGAAGATCGCGGCGGCGACGCCGGGCTTGTCGGCCACGCGCCGCAGGGTGATCTGTGCCTCGTCTTTCGAATAGGCGATTCCGGTGACGATCTGCTGTTCCACGATCTCTTCCTCGTCGCAGATGAGGGTGCCAGCCTTGGGATCGGCGGGGTCGTCGAAGGACGAGCGCACATAGGTACGCACATTGTTGACCATGGCCAGCTCGACGGAGCGGACCTGCAGCACCTTGGCGCCGAGCGATGCCATCTCGAGCATTTCCTCGAACGCCACCTTCTCCAGGCGCCGGGCCCGGGGAACGATGCGCGGATCGGTCGTGTAGACCCCGTCGACGTCGGTGTAGATGTCGCAACGCTCCGCCCCGATTCCGGCTGCGACCGCCACCGCGCTGGTGTCGGAGCCGCCGCGGCCGAGGGTCGTGATGCGGCCGGTCCCGGGGTTGATGCCCTGGAAGCCGGCAATCACCGCGACCTCGCCGCGGGCGAAGCCCTCGACCAGGTGATCGCCGTTGAGGCCCGTGATGCGTGCCGAGCCATGGGCGTCGTCGGTCTCCAGCGGCAGCTGCCAGCCCTGCCAGGAGCGTGCCGGAATGCCCATGCCCTGCAGCACGATGGCGAGCAGGCCGGCGGTGACCTGTTCGCCGGTGGCGACCACGGCGTCGTATTCGCGCTGGTCGTGAATGGCCGAGGCCTCGCGGCACCAGCCGACGAGCTCGTTGGTCTTGCCCGACATGGCGGAGACGACGACGGCGACGTCATAGCCGGCGCGGACCTCGCGCTCGACGTGGCGTGCGACATTGCGGATGCGTTCGAGGTTGGCGACGGAGGTGCCGCCGAACTTCATGACAAGACGGGCCATGCGGGGTCCGGGTGGAACTGCGGGCCGGCGGCGCGGCCTTGCGTCGCGCCGCCTGCCTTGGGAAAAGGGCGCACACTCATGGCGATGGCGTGCGGACGTGTCAACACGTGCGCCGCCGGAGCGAGGCGGAGGCGGTGATGGCAGCGCAGCACGGCGGAACGGTGGATGCCGGCGAGGTGGCGCGATTCGAGCGCATCGCCCGCACCTGGTGGGACCCCGAGGGGGCGATGAAGACCCTGCACCGCTTCAATCCGGTGCGGTTGGCCTATATCCGCGACGCCGCGGCGGCGCATTTCGGCCGCGAGCCGCGCGGCGGCAAGCCGCTCGCCGGCCTCAGCGTGCTCGATGTTGGCTGCGGTGGCGGTCTGCTGTGCGAGCCGCTGACCCGGCTGGGCGCCACCGTGACCGGCATCGATCCCGCTCCGACCAATGTCGAGGTGGCGCGGCTGCATGCCGGGCAGAGCGGGCTGGCGGTGACCTACAGGCAGGCGACCGTCGAGGAACTGGTCGCCGAGGGTGCGCGCTTCGATATCGTGCTGGCCATGGAGGTGGTCGAGCACGTCTCCGACGTGGCGCTGTTCACGGCCGAATGCTGTCGTGCCGTCGCGCCCGGCGGGCTGCTGGTGATGGCGACGCTGAACCGGACGCTGCGGGCTTTCGCGCTCGCCATCGTGGGTGCCGAATATGTGCTGGGCTGGCTGCCGAAGGGCACGCACCAGTGGGACAAGTTCGTCACCCCGGCCGAGCTTGAGGCGGCGATCGCGGGTGGCGGGCTGGCCGTGACCGACGAGGCTGGGGTCGTCTACAACCCGCTGGCCGGAACCTGGCGGCTGTCGGACGACATGGCCGTCAACTACATGGTGCTGGCAAAGGCACCTGCCGCGGCGTGACCGTGGCTCAGTTGCGCTCGTCGGGCAGTTGCGGCAGGGGCATAACGTCGATGCCCTCATCGGCCAGCGCCAGGGCCTCCTCGGCCGTGGCCTCGCCATAGATCGCCCGGAACTCGACGACGCCATCGTGCATGCGCCGGGCCTCCTCGGCGAAGCGCGGGCCGACATGTTCGGCCGTCGCCTCGACATGGCTGCGCAATGCCCGCAGCAGGGCGCGGAAGGCCTGCTCGCGCTCGCCCATCAGCACCATGGGGGCCGATGCCGGAGTTGGATCGGGCACTACCGCGGGCAGGTTGGCCGGGGCCTCCGCCTCGTCCGCCGGCGTCTGCCGCGCCAGATCAGTACGGACGACGCTCGGCGCCATGATCTGCTTGGCGATCTTGGCCGATCCGCACTGTGGACACGTCACCAGGCCACGCACCAGCTGCGTGTCGAAGCTGTCGCTGTCGCGGAACCAGCTCTCGAAATCGTGGCCCGACGCACAGGCCAGCGCATAGCGGATCATCGTGATGCGCCCGTGGGGCGGCAGGTGCGCATCAGGCGGCCAGCAGGGCGTCGAGGCGTCCGGCCTTTTCGAGCGCGTAGAGGTCGTCGCAGCCGCCCACATGGGTGGTGCCGATGAAAATTTGCGGCACGCTTGTCCGGCCGACGCGCTTGACCATCGCGGCCTCGCCGTCGCGGTCGGACGTCACGTCAATCTCCTCGAACGCAACGCCCTTGCGGGTCAGCAAGTCCTTGGCGGAATGGCAATAGGGGCACCAGGACTTGGTGTAGATGACGACGGCGACCATCGCGGCAGAACTCCGATTGCAACATCACTGTCGTATATAGGGGCGGGAGCGCTCCGGTTCCAAGCGGGCGGGTTGATGGCGGCGCTTCACGGCGGGGCACAGACGCGCGAGAAGCTGAGCACATCGACCGCGGCCGCACCGGCGCGCAGCAGCACCCGCGCTGCCGCATTGGCGGTGGCACCGGTGGTGACCACGTCGTCGACGAGCACGACCCGGCGCCCGGCAATCGACGCCGAAACCTGTGTCGGGACGGCGAAGGCGCCCTGCAGGTTGCGGGCGCGTTCAGGCCGCGTCAGCCCGACCTGGGGCCTCGTGGCGCGCCGGCGCGCCAGGGCGGTGACCACCGTTGTCCGGCCATGAGCCCGGGCGACGGCATCGGCGAGCAGCGCAGCCTGGTTCATGCGCCGCCGCCACAGCCGGATCGGGTGCAGCGGAACCGGGACCAGCACGGGATCGTCAGCGAGGAGTTCAGCCCCGGCACGTGCCATCCAGGCCCCCATCGCGCGGGCGAGATCGAGCCGGTCGCCGTATTTCAGGCGCAGGACGAGGTCGCGGGCGAGTCCGTCATGGCGTGCCACGGCCCGGGCCCGCCCATAGGCCGGCGGATCGGCCATGGCGGCGGGGGACAACAGCGGGCCGCCGAAATCGACGGCGAAGGGCGTGCCCAGCCGTTCGCACCAGGGTCTTTCGATGAGTGGCAAGTCGCGCCAGCACGCCGGACAGAGCGCATGGGGCCGGTCGGTCGCGCCGGTGCAGCCGATGCAGCTCGGCGGATAGATCAGATCGAGGGCCGCTCCGGCCAGTGCGCCAGCCTGGCGGCCAAGGGACGACAACACCGGCACCAAAGCGCGCATGCCGGCAGGCTAGTCCGTCGTCTTGCCTGCGGCAGCACATCTTTGACGCGCAGGGACAGCCGCCCCATAACGCGCCGACCGACCTCGAGGGCGCCATGGCCGCACCGCAGCTGTTCGACCGCTCCCTCGCCCGGCGCAGGCTTGCGCGGGCGCTGCGCGAAGGCGCGTCGGGCGCCGATTTTCTCGTAGCCCGCGCGGCCGAGGAGCTGGGCGACCGGCTGGCCGCGGTGCTGCGGCGCTTTCCGGTGGCGCTTGATCTGGGAACCCCGACCGGCCACGCCGCCCGGATCCTGGCCGGTTGCGGCCCGGTCGACACAGTCCTGCGGCTCGCCGCCGTTGCTGAAGGTGCGTTGGATCCGGCGTGCCTGGGGCTTGTCGGTGACGAGGAGGCGTTACCCTTTGCCGAACAAAGCCTCGATCTCGTCGCGTCGCTGTTCGCGCTGCAGGGAGTCAACGACCTGCCGGGGACCCTGGTGCAGGTGCGTCGGGCGCTGCGGCCCGACGGCCTGTTCGTCGCCTGCCTCGCCGGCGGCGCCACGCTCGGCGAGCTTAGGCAGGCCCTGACCGAGGCGGAGAGCGAGGTCGAGGGGGGCGCCAGCCCGCATGTGTCGCCCTTTGCCGATGTTCGCGACATGGGCGCGCTGCTGCAGCGGGCGGGTTTCGCACTGCCGGTCACGGATGTCGACAGTGTGGTCGTGCGCTACAGCGATGCGCTGGCGTTGATGCGCGACCTGCGCGCCATGGGGGCGACGAATGCGCTCGTTGCGCGGCGCCGGCGGCCGCTGCGCCGGACGACGCTGCTGCGCGCGGCGGAGATTTACAGCACACGCTTCGCTGATCCCGACGGCCGGGTGCGGGCGACCTTCGAGATCGTCTGGCTGTCGGGCTGGGCGCCGCACGAGAGCCAGCAGAAGCCGCTGCGGCCGGGTTCGGCGCAGCGCCGGCTGGCCGAGGCGCTGGGCGTCCCCGAGCAGCCGGCCGGCGAGAAGCCCGGCGGTTGACGGCTCAGGGCCGGCGGGCGGCCTCGATTCCTGCCTTGCAGCCGGCCCGGAGCTGCGAGATGTCGGTGCCGATGGCGAGAAGATCGTAGCCGCGACGGATGAGGTCGCGGGCGCGGTCACCCGACGGCGCGAAGGTGCAGGCGGCCTTGCCATGCGCCTTGCAGCGCGCCGCCACATGGTCGAGCGCCCGGTCGACATCGGGGTGGGAGGGGTCCACATGGGCGCCGTTCGACAGCGTGATCGAGAGGTCGGACGGGCCGACCAGCACGCCGTCGATGCCCGGCACGGCCAGAATCTCGTCGAGGGCGGCGAGTGACTCACGGGTCTCCACCATAGCGATGGTGACCACATGGGCGTTGGCCTGCGCCAGATAGTCGGGCATCGACATGCCGGAGATGTTCAGGGCAATGACCGGACCCCAGCTGCGCTCGCCGAGCGGCGGGAACTTGGTGAAGCTGGCAAGCCGGCGCGCGTCCTCGGCCGAGTTGACCATCGGGGCGATGATGCCGGAGGCCCCGGCGTCCAGCGCCCGGGAGGCCATGGCGAAGTCGCCGACCGGGATGCGGACCAGCGCCGGCTTGCCGGCCAGGTTGACCTGGGCAATGCCGTTGACCGCCGTGGCGATGTCGACAAAGCCGTGCTGCATGTCGAGCGTCACGGCGTCGAAGGCCTCGCGGGCGATGACCGACGCGACCAGCGGATCGGCGATCCCGATCCAGCCCGTCAGAAGGCCGGACCCCGTACCCTTGCCGATCGAACGCGACAGGGCGGCGAAAGAAGAGGTGGCAGGCATGGGCGTCCCCCGAGGACCGCGGCTGGTCCGATCATCACACGCGCCGCGTTCATCGCGGTCGCGCGAGCCAGACTAGGGGGATCACCGGACGCGGAGCAAGCGGCACGGCAAGCGCGGCAGCCCCGCGCGTGCCCGTTGGCGAGCGGAACCGCAGATTCAGCGGCCCGCCTGGATGTCTTCGATGGCTTTTGCCATCAGTTCGGTCATGGCGGCGCGTACCTGCTGCTCGGTCGTCTCGATTCCGGCCGCCGCAAGATCGCCCTTGACCTTGCGGAACACGTCGTCGTCGCCGGCCTCCTCGAAATCGGCCAGGATCACCGACTTGGCATAGGCATCGGCGTCCACGCCCTCCTTGCCGAGCTTCGCCGCCGCCCACAGCCCAAGCAGCTTGTTGCGGCGGGCGGTGGCCTTGAACTTCAGTTCCTCGTCGTGCGCGAATTTGCGCTCGAAGCCTTCCTCGCGCTTGTCGAAGGTGGTCATGGAGCCCTCTCGAAAAACAGGGTGGCGTCGCACCCGATCCGCATGCGGGCAGGATATAGCGATGCCGCTCGCCATTTGCCATATGGCAGCCTTCGACTTGCGCGTGCGCCCGGGGTCATCATATTGCCGTCGGGTGGAGTGGACGCCGAGACCGGTGCGCCTCCGCTCTTTCGTTGTGCTCGGGGGTCCGATCGGCTAGGTTCTACGTTCGGGCGCCCGGCGGACTCGCCTCGAATCGCACCGCTCCGCCCGCATGCCCGCCGCGGACGTTCTCCTCAGGGGAGCCACTTCCGTCCCAATGGATTTCCTCAAGCCACGGTACACGCCGATGAACCGCCGCCGTCGGATTTACGAAGGCAAGGCCAAGGTCCTCTATGAGGGCCCGGAGCCGGGCACGCTGATCCAGCACTTCAAGGACGATGCGACAGCCTTCAACGCCAAGAAGCACGAGGTGATCGACGGCAAGGGCGTGCTGAACAATCGCATCTCGGAATATATCTTCCAGCACCTCAATGACATCGGCGTGCCGACGCACTTCATTCGCCGGCTGAACATGCGGGAGCAGCTCATTCGTGAAGTCGAGATCGTGCCGCTCGAGATCGTCGTGCGCAACGTTGCGGCGGGATCGCTGGCAACGCGGCTCGGTATCGAGGAGGGCACGCAGCTGCCACGCTCGATCATCGAGTTCTACTACAAGAACGATGCGCTCAACGATCCGATGGTGTCGGAAGAGCACATCACCGCCTTCGGCTGGGCGACGCCGCAGGAAATCGACGACATCATGGCGCTGGCAATCCGCGTCAATGACTTCCTGTCGGGCCTGTTCCTGGGTGTCGGCATCCGTCTCGTCGATTTCAAGATGGAATGCGGACGGCTGTGGGAGGGAGACCTCATGCGGATCGTCGTCGCCGACGAGATTTCGCCGGACAGCTGCCGGTTGTGGGACATCAAGTCCAACAACAAGCTCGACAAGGACCGGTTCCGCCGCGACCTCGGCGGGCTGGTCGAGGCCTATACCGAAGTGGCGCGCCGCCTCGGCATCATCGCCGAGAACGAGCGCCTCACCACCGGTGGGCCGAAGCTGGTCCAGTAACCGCGCTCCAACGTCAAACGGAGAAGGCCCGCGATGCGGGCCTTTTTCGTGGTCGCGCCGCTCCCGCCACGTCGCTCTTGCCGCGGCGGCGGCAAGCCTCTATCGCGGTAGACTCCGGCCGTGCGAGAGGACATGCCATGAAAGCCCGCGTCATCGTCACCCTGAAGACCGGCGTGCTCGACCCGCAGGGCAAGGCCATCGAGGGCGCGCTGCGCTCGCTCGGCATCGAGGGCATCGACAGCGTCCGGCAGGGCAAGGTGTTCGAGGTCGAACTGGCCGGCACCGACCGGGCGTCCGCCGAGGCGGCGCTGAAGACCGCCTGCGACCGGCTGCTCGCCAACACCGTGATCGAGAACTGGCGGATCGAGTTCGCCTGAGCGCGCCAGTGCACCGGAGGTCGTCATGAAAGCCGTCGTCGTCGTCTTCCCCGGTTCGAACCGCGAGCGTGATGTGGGCCGCGCGCTGCGCGAGATCACCGGCCACGAGCCGCATTATGCCTGGCACGCGGATCCGGTACTGCCGGCCGGCGCCGACCTCGTCGTGCTGCCGGGCGGTTTCAGCTATGGCGACTATCTGCGCTGCGGAGCCATTGCGGGCCGCGCCGCGATCATGGACGCGGTTCGCGGCCATGCCGCCCGGGGCGGGCTGGTGCTGGGCATCTGCAACGGTTTCCAGATCCTCGTCGAATCCGGCCTGCTGCCGGGCGTGCTGATGCGCAATGCCGGATTGAAATTCGCCTGCAGGATGCAGCATCTCAGGGTCGAGCGGGCCGACACGGCCTTCACGCGCCGCTATGCGGCGGGCCAGGTCATCGAGGTGTGCATCGCCCATGGTGAGGGCAACTACGTGGCCGACGACGCCACGATTGCACGGCTGGAGGGCGACGGGCTCGTCGCCTTCCGCTATTGCGACGCTGACGGCGTTGTTGGCGGTGCCGCCAATCCGAACGGCTCGATCAATGCCATTGCGGGCATTTATTCGTCGGGCCGCACCATCCTGGGGATGATGCCGCACCCCGAGAACCTGATCGATGCGCTGGTCGGCGGCACGGACGGCCGCGGCCTGTTCGAGAGCCTGGCCGCCTGAACGGGCGCCCCGGTTGGCGCGCCCGTTCCCGGGGCGCGCATCACGCGGCCAGCCGGATGGCGGTGAGTTCGTCGGCGATTTTCTGGAACACCGCATTCAAATCGCTGGCATTCATCACGTCGAAGAACTTGGCGGGGCTTGACGCGCAGGCCTCTAGGAGGCCGGCGTTCCCGTTCATCACACGGATCGTGTAGAGCGTGATGCCATTCGCCGGTGTCTTGATGGTGTTGCAGGCCTGTGTCGTCCGCGCGTCGATCTGCGGCTGGTAGGGCACCCAGTCCGAGGGCGTCCAGCGGTTGCGCGTGTTGTCGCCATCCGTCAGCATGATGATGAACTTCTTCACGTCCGGCGATCCGAAGGCGGCCCCGCCAGACAGGGGCGCCCCGGGCGAGATGGCCGTCAGGCCCCAGGTGAGGCCGATCGTCACGTTGGTGGCGCCGTCGGCCTGCATGGCATCGATCGCGGTGTTCATGGCGGTGAAATTGGCCGCGACGTCGATGGGCACCAGCGGCTGGATCCGGGCCAGGCTGGTGGCTGCGCAGTCGACCGCCGGATGCGGTTTGGCCATGAGATCCAGTGCGTTGAGGCGCTGGTTGGCGTCGCTCACGTCCCAGGGCTGGTCGCGATCGAACACGCAACCATCCCAACTCGCCTTGTTGGTGCTGTAGGTTGCAAAGTCGAGCCAAGGCTCGTTCTTGAACGCTGGATCGAGCCGAACCTGGGTCGCAAACGGGACCAGTGCAACCTTCACGGCGTCGGGCTCCTTGGCCACCGCCTTGAGCGTCGCGACGAGGTTCTTGGCCGCCTTCCTCAGTTCGATGATCTTCTGGCCGCTCATCGAGCCGGTGTTGTCGAGCGCCAGCACCACCTCGATCTTGGTCGTTCCCCAGGCTGACGTGCTGGCCGCGGCGATGTTGCCGGTGGAAAAGCCGGCCAGCGACATGAAGCTCATCTTCATCGTGCCGGCGACGTCGAGTTTGATCGTCTTGGCAGTCTTCTGCAGGGTCAGCGAGGTGCGGGTGAAGCCGCCGGTGCGGCGGTATCCGCCGCTGTCCTCCCAGCTTGTCGCCATGGCACCCTCGAAGAACTCGATGGCCCGTGCCAGCAGCTGTGCATCGGTGAGCGAGCCAGCGTCCTTTGCGGCCGCGAGCGCGGAGGCGTCTGCGGCGGCCTGAATCTTCGCCCTGGTGCCCACCATCCGGGTGTAGTCCACGGCGCTGCCGAAGCCGATCAGCATCGGCAGCAGGGCAAGGGCGAAGAACGGGGCAAAGGATGCCTGATCGCTCCTGATGAAACGTCCTAGAATGAACATGGATCCGCTCTCCGCGTGTGGTCGGAGGTCGGCTTCCCAAAAGACATGCCATCGCGGGCAAATGTGCAGCCGGGCCACCGTTTTGCGCTCAGACCGCGCGATTCTTTCGGATGTCCTACGGATTTCGTTCGATTTTGCCGGTTTGGCGCCGGAATTTCCGTGCAAGGCTTCCGGCACGTAACTCCAATGTCCTATCGTGGGACGGAGGTCGGCCCGTGGCGGGACACACGGCAGCGGTTGCGTCCGACCGGTGGTGTCGCTATGCGGAACACGACCCGGTGCACGGCCTCGTTACGGCACCGGAACCCCATCGACGGAGACCGGCGTGATCCCCAACACCATCACGATCACCCCGCAGCTGGTCGCCGAGCACGGGCTGAAGCCGGATGAGTATGACCGGATCCTCGCGCTGATCGGCCGTGAGCCGACCTTCACTGAGCTCGGCATCTTCTCGGCAATGTGGAACGAGCACTGTTCCTACAAGTCGTCGCGCCTCCATCTGCGCACGCTGCCGACCTCGGCGCCCTGGGTGATCCAGGGGCCCGGCGAGAATGCGGGTGTCATCGACATCGGCGACGGGCTGGCCTGCGTGTTCAAAATGGAGAGCCACAACCACCCGAGCTTCATCGAGCCCTATCAGGGCGCGACGACCGGGGTGGGCGGCATCCTTCGCGACGTGTTCACGATGGGGGCACGGCCGATCGCCTGCCTCAATGCGCTGCGGTTCGGCGACCCGGCGCATCCGCGCACCCGCCACCTTGTGTCGGGCGTGGTCGCGGGCATCGGCGGCTACGGCAATTCCTTCGGCGTGCCGACGGTGGGCGGACAGACCGGGTTCCACACCCGGTATGACGGCAACATCCTGGTCAACGCCATGGCGGTGGGGATCGCCAAGGCCGACGAGATTTTCTATGCGACCGCCACCGGCGTCGGCAATCCGATCGTCTATCTTGGCTCCAAGACCGGCCGCGACGGCATCCATGGCGCCACCATGGCGTCGGCGGAGTTCGACGACGCGTCCGAGGAGAAACGCCCGACCGTGCAGGTCGGCGACCCGTTCGCCGAAAAGCTGCTGCTCGAGGCCTGCCTCGAGCTGATGCAGACCGGCTCGGTGATCGCCATCCAGGACATGGGCGCGGCCGGCCTCACCTGCTCGGCGGTCGAGATGGGCGCCAAGGGCGACCTCGGCGTCGAGCTTGATCTCGACAAGGTGCCCTGCCGCGAAGAGCGCATGACCGCCTATGAGATGATGCTGTCGGAGAGCCAGGAGCGCATGCTCATGGTGCTGACGCCCGGCAAGGAAGCGGAGGCGGAGGCGATCTTCCGCAAATGGGGCCTCGACTTCGCCGTCATCGGCCACACCACGGACACCCTGCGCTTCGTCATCAGGCATCAGGGCGAGGTCATGGCCGACATGCCGATCAAGGAGCTCGGTGACGAGGCTCCAGATTATGACAGGCCCTGGGCGCCGACCCCGAAACAGCTGGTGATTGCGGCCAGTGACGTTGTGCCGCCAGTGCCGAACCGCGATGCGCTGCTCACGCTCGTCGGCTCACCGGACCAGTGCTCCAAGCGCTGGGTTTACGAGCAATATGACACGCTGATCCTCGGCAATTCGGTGGTGACGCCGGGCGGCGATGCCGGCCTGATCCGCATCGAGGATGGCCCCAAGGGTCTCGCCATGACCTGCGATGTCACGCCGCGTTATTGCGAGGCCGACCCGGTCGAGGGCGGCAAGCAGGCCGTGGCCGAAGCCTGGCGCAACCTGACCGCCGTCGGCGCGACCCCGCTCGCCATTACCGACAACCTCAATTTCGGCAATCCCGAGCGCCCCCATGCCATGGGCCAACTCGTCGGCTGCATCGCGGGCATCGGAGAGGCCTGCCGTGCGCTCGAGTTCCCCGTCGTGTCCGGCAATGTCTCGCTCTACAATGAGACAAACGGCCAGGGCATCCTGCCGACACCGACCATCGGCGGTGTCGGTGTGCTGCCGGATGTTGCCTGTCATGCGACGGTGGCCTTCAAGGCTGCGGGTGACGTGGTGGCGCTGATCGGTGATACGACCGGCTGGCTTGGCCAGTCGATCTACCTGCGCGATATCTGCGGCCGGGCCGAGGGCGCGCCGCCCGCTGTGGACCTTGCCATCGAGCGCCGCAACGGCGATCTCGTGCGCAACCTGATCCGCGCCGGTCATCTGACGGCGGTGCATGACTGCTCCG
>JBEIIL010000067.1:0-19539 GCA_040380755.1 Methylobacteriaceae bacterium
GACGTCGCATGGCCGCCACGGCGTTGCCGCCCTGATCCTCGGCAGCCAGATCACCAAGGTGCTCAGCCACTCGCGGATTGAGGTGGTCGTCTACCGCTGAGCGGGCACGCCGGCCAACAGGCGCCAGTGCACAACGGCCATGGCCAGAACCACCATCGCCAGGCCCTGATGGGCAAGTCCGAGGCCAAGCGGCACCTGCCAGAGCAGCGTCGCCACGCCGACGGCCGCCTGTGCCAGCACCAGCAGGGCGACCACGCCGGCCCGCCGCCTGGCGCCGCCGGCGGGCGTGCGCCAGACCTGCAGCAGGGCAAGGGCCAGCAGCAGATAGGCTGCCATGCGGTGGTTAAACTGCACGGTCAGCGGGTTGTCGACGAGGTTCTCGTACCAGGGCTCGACGATGACCAGGCCGTCCAGCGGCGGGATGAGGCGGCCGTCCATCAGCGGCCAGGTGTTGTAGGTGAGACCGGCCTTCGATCCTGCAACGAGCGCTCCGAGCGCGATCTGCAGAAGGACTGCCGCCACCACGGCGAACGCCACGCGCCGCACCGCGACCGGCGCGGGCGCGACCGCCCGATCGCGCAGCGACACGATGAGCCCCACCAGCAGCGCGAGGATGACGCTGGCCGTGGTCAAGTGGAGCATCAGCTTCACCGGCGCGACGGCCGTCATGCCGTCGCGCAATCCCGACGCCACCATGATCCAGCCGATGGCGCCCTGGAGGCCGCCAAGCAGACCGGCGGCGGCCACCCCCGCCAGCAGCCGGCCCTGCAGGGCCCCCAGGGCGAGGAACGTGACGAAGCCCGCGGCGAACACGAGGCCGATTGTCCGACCGAACTGGCGGTGCGACCACTCCCACCAGTAGATCGTCTTGAAGGCGTCGAGGCTCATGCCCTTGTTGACGAGCTGGTACTGAGGAATCTGGCGGTACTTGTCGAACTCGGATTGCCAGGCCGCCTCCGACAGTGGTGGAACCGAGCCGGTCACGGGCCGCCACTCGGTGATCGACAGGCCAGAGCCGGTCAGGCGGGTCGCTCCGCCGACCACCACCATGACGAGCACCATCGCTGCGAGGGCCCACAGCCACAGCCGCAACGCCCTGCGCCGGCCTGTCCCGATCCCTGTGCGGCTCTGGTCCTGGCTGTTGAGGATCGCCACCGACATTGCTCGCCTCCCGGCGGGTTACCCGCCTCCTGCGTCATCCGGCCGGGCTTGCCCGGCGTCGTGCGGCGACACATAGTCCCGGCCGCCTCGCCCCTGCAACCGCCGCGACGCCGCAGGATGGCCGCTTCCGGAGACACAATGCCCCGCCGCCTTCGCAAACTTGTCGGCACGGTCGTGATGCTAGCCTTCGTGATCGTCTACGCGCTGCTGGCCATGACGCTTGCCCAAACCCCCTGGCTGCAACAGGCGGGAAAGCTGGTGCAAGGCATCTTCTACCTGGTGGCCGGGCTCGGCTGGGTCCTGCCGCTTATGCCGCTGATCCGCTGGATGGAACGCCCCGATCCGGCCTGACCAACAGCAGCGTCAGGCGGCTGCGACAGTGCGGCCACCGTTCCACAACCAGAATGGCAGCCCGCTGAGCAGGACGTCGAACTGCGCCGGATCCTGGAAATGACCGTTGAGGGAGACCCGTGGCAAGGCCGTCAGCCGCTGGCCATGGACCGGAAACAGCATGCCGGGGCGGGTTGTCACCGCCGCCTCGAAGCCGAGCTCCGCCGCCATTGCGTACTCCCTCGGGCCGGCCGAGCCGGGATCCCCGACCGGGTAGGCGAAATGCCGGACCTGTACGCCAAGCCGCCCGGCGATAACATCGCGCGACTGCGCCATCTCGGTGCGCACGATGGCCGCGTCGTGCTTGGCCAGCATGGGGTGCGTCATCGTGTGCGCGCCGATCGACACCAGCGGATCGGCGGCCAGCCGCGCCAGGCCAGCCCAGTCGAGGCACAACTGAGCCACGGTGGCCTGTGTGTCGACACCGGCCCGGGCCGCCAGCACGGCGATGGTGGACCGCAGACGCTCCTCCGATCCGCTCCGGAGCGACCAGTAAATTCGCTCGAAGGTGGCGCGGCGCTGCGCATCATCCGCGCAGGCCAGACGCTCCTCGCCGGCGCCGAGATCGACGACCACCTCGGGGCTCGCCGCAATCGCGTGCTCGAGGTCGAGCCACCACAGCGTCGAGCTTCGCTCTGCGAACCCCGGCGTCACGAACACCGTGGCGGGCACGCCGTGGCGGCGCAGCACCGGCAGCGCATGCTCGAGATTGTCCGCGTACCCATCGTCGAAGGTCACGGCCAGCAGTGGCGGGCTGTCGCCGCCCGTTTTCACATGCGCCACGACTTGGTCGAGGGCAACAAAGCGGAAGCCCAGCGCCACCGCGCGGGCCAACGCGGTGTCGAGAAACTGCGGTGTCACCTCGAGCAGACGATTGGGCGCAAATCCGCCATGGCCGAACGGTCGCACATGGTGCAGCATCAGGATGGCGCCAAGGCCGCGCAGCCGTGATGCCGCGAGCCGATGGAGGCCCGACGCGGCGATGCCGGCGAAGGCCAGCCTGAACAGGTCGTGCTTGAGGGCCAGGATCGTGCATCCATCTTCGGGCTGACAAGACGACGTTAAAGTCATTCGGGTTAAGCTTGCGATACCGGCGTAACCCGCCGGGCGACAGGTGCCCGAACAGGTTGCGATGACCTCCGCTGCCGACACTCCTCGCAAGGCCGCGCTGCGGCTTGACGTGCACCGCGACCTTTCGGCGGTCGAGATGGCGTGGCGGTCGTTCGAGCGGGAGTCCGTGCACAGCCCCTACCAGCGCTTCGACTGGGTGGCCGCCTGGTTCGCTGCACGCCGACCCGGCGACCGCGGCGAGCCGGCCATCGTCGCCGTGTCCGACCCGGCCGGCACGCTGCAAGCCCTCCTGCCACTCGAACTCGACCGCAGCGGGCTGCTGCGGCTCGCCCGCTTTGCCGGCGGCAAGCACGCCAACACCCAGATGGGCCTGTACCGCGCCGACTTTGCCGCGGCACTCGCCCCGCAACAGGCTCGTGACCTGCTTGTCGACGCCGGCCGGGCACTGGGCGGCATCGACCTGTTTGTCCTGATCAACCAGCCGCGCGACTGTAACGGCATCGCCAACCCGCTCGCCGCGCTGCCAGGATCGCGCGAGGCGAGCCCGGCCTTCGCGGTCGATCTCGACCCTGATGCGGATGCGCTCGACAGGCGCCTCATCGGGCGTGAAAGCCGCAAGAAGCTGACGAAGAAGCGGCGTTGGCTCGAGGAGTTCGGGCCGGTCGTGCTGCGCCGGGCGGAGACGGAGGCCGAGGCCGAGACGGTGCTCGACGCCTTCTTCCGCCAGAAGGCCAAGCGGCTCGATGCGCTCGGCATCGCCAACCCCTTCGCCCTGCCCCGCACCCAGCGATTTCTGCGCGAGGCGGCGCGCTCCGGACTGGCCCGCGGAACGCCCGCTTTGGAAATCTGGGCACTGTGGGCAGGCGACCGCGTCGCCGCGGCGTTTGGTGGCTGCTCCGACGCCCATCGTCTGTCGGGGACCTTCATCAGCTTCGAGCCGGACCCCGTGATGATGCGGTCCAGCCCTGGCGAACTGCTGGTGCGTGATCTCGTGCGCGCCTCATGCCAGCGTGGCTTGGCAAGCTTCGACCTCGGGATCGGAGACGAGGGCTACAAGCGCCACTACTGCCCGCAGGTCGAGCCGCGAGTCGAGACGGTTCTCGCCGTGACCCCTGCGGGACAGACCGCGCTGCCCGTTCTCGACGGAATTCGCGGGCTCAAGAACTACGTCAAGACAGACCAGCGCCTGCTGCGGCTGGCACGGCGTGTCACCTGGCATCTGGGACCACGGACCCGCGCCTGACGGGACGGCTCAGGCTGCGGTCGCGGCAGCAAGGGTGATCGGTCCGCTGACCAGCACCGGAGCGGGCGTCGCCGCTCCCAGCGCATCCGCAGCCGCGTCGCTCGCATCCGGATCGCTGCCATCGTCGATCAGCACCACCACATCGACCGACGGCGCGATGGACAAGCCAAGCGCCGATTCGCCCAGCGCCGGGCAGGCCAGCAGCACGAGGTCGTAGGTCTGTTCCAGCGCCACCAGAACCGGCGTCAGGTGCTCGGGGGTTCCGGCCAGCACGCCAGGGTCAAGATAGCCGCCCGACACCAGATGCAGCCGTGATCCAGGGTCGCGCTCGATCACCTGCATAAACGAGGCTTCGCCCCGGATCAGTTCCCCCAGCCCGGCGCGGAGCCGCTCCCTCTCAGGATCCGCATCGACCTCGACCATGACGGCGCGCTGCGCCTTGGCCAGAACCCGACCGAGCGCGTAGCCGAACTCCGCACCCTGGAAAGGCTGCACTGCCGTGACCAGCACGCGCTGGCCCCGACCGGCTGGACCAAGTCCCTGCAACGCCTGCACCAGCGCGGCCAGGTCTGCGGCCCGCGGCACCTGCACGGCCCGAGATTGTACCTGCGCGTAGGCCGGATGACTGGCTGCAGCCGCCGGCATGGGCTCGTCCGTCACGCCGGCAACAGCGCGGCTATCGGCCAAAGGCCTGGCCTGCTGGACGCTCGCCGACGCCATGGCGGCTACGCGGACGGCGCCCTGCACGGGGTCGGACGCCATGGCATCGGACGCAAAGGTCGGGGCAGAAACGGCATCGGCTTCGACGGGCCCGAAGGCGGTAGCAGGCTGCCATGACGGGTGAGCCGCCGCCGTCCCGGCATCAGCCGCCAGCGGAGCAGCCGCCCACTGCGGCACCGGGTCCCGAGGCTGCAACACCGCCGAAGCCCGACTGGGTGTCGGCGCGCTGTCCGGCATGTCGGATTCGTCGCGGATCGCGCCAGGGTCCCGCGGTCCACCGGCGACCGTGGGGCTCGCCCCAACGGTCGGCGCTGCCGCCACCGGAAGGGCGACCGCAACATAGGCCCGGCCGGACAGGAGCTCGCGCGATATCACGATGGTGATGGCAAGGAACAAGGTCGCCAGCGTGGAGATGAGGATGATGGGCAGCTTCTTCGGGAACGACGGCGTTGTCGGCGCATCGGCGCGCGACACGATTCGAGCATCAGGCGGAATCGCGTTCTTGGCGTCGCGGGCCATGGCCTCGCGATAGCGCGTCAGCATCGCCTCAAGCTGCTCGCGCTGAGTCTTGGCCTCGCGCTCCAGCCCCCGCAACTCGACCTCGCTCTCGCTGGCAGTGGTCGACTGCCGCTTGATCGTGTCCAGCGTCGACAGCAGGCTCTCAACCCGCGACCCGGCGATCCGCGAATCGTTTTCCAGTGTCCGCACCGCCTTTTCGGCGGCCATGCGGATCTGGCCTTCGACGTCGGTAAGCTGTGCGACCAGCTCCTTGATGCGCGGATGTCCCGGAAGCAGCGACCGCGATTCCAGCGCCAGCTGAGCCTTGAGTGTCGTGCGCTCGCCTGCAAGCTTGCGCACGAGGTCGTTGTTGGCGACCTCCGAGATATCGAGCGTGCGGCCGGCGGCCAGCGCGTCGCGCAACAGGCGGGCCTTGGCCTGCGATTCGGCCTGGGCGGAGCGCGCAGTCCCCAGCTGGGTGTTGATGTCGGCAAGCTGCTGCTGCTGGATGGTGGTGTTGTTGGTGCCGAGCAGGATGCCGGTCCGGGCGCGGAACGCCTCAACCTTGGCCTCGGCGTCCAGAACCTTCTGGCGCAGCGGCTCGATGGTGTTCAAAAGCCAGGTCCCGGCCGCGCGGGCCGCCTGCTTTTTGGCATCTTCCTGCATCTCCAGGTAGATTTCGGCGATCGTATTTGCCCCGCGCGCCGCAAGCTGCGGGTCACCGGACGTGAATTCGATCGCCAGGACGCGCGACTGACCCGCCGGGTAGGCCATCACGCGCTCGGAGAACTTGTCGAGCACGCGGTCAGCATCCGTGTCGCGAATGACGCCGAGGAAGGCCAGAATCTGCCGCGCCATGCCGCTGACGCCGGCATTGTCGTCGAATTCCGGATTGCCGCGCAGCTGCAGCCTGGCAACCGCCTGCTTGGCGAGGTCGCGGGACATGACCAGCTGGACCTGACTGGCGACGTCGCGCTCGTCGGCAGGCAGTCCGATGTCAGCCGAGCCGTTGGGGCGGGTGTAGTAGCTGTCGCCAGGGGCCAGCAGGATACGGCTGTCGGCCGTGTAGCGCGGCACAACTGCATTGACGAGGAAGCTGGAAACGGCAAGCGCGACAAGCGTCGGCAGCACGATCCACAACCCGTTGCGACGGATGGCCCGCCCCAACTGGCCGATGTCGAGTTCGCCGCCGCCAAAGTCGCCCATGTCGCGGGCAGAGCCGTGACGCATGACTGTTCGCCGTCCCCATGCCGATAAGCCAATTGGAGCGTGGCAAGGTTTCAATAACGTTAAGCCGGCGTGACCGTCCGGGCGCCGGATTCGGGTTTTGTTAACCATGCCGTCCTAAAAGGAACGCCTCTGGTAACTGCGGTCGAAGGCTCATGTTGAGACGCCGATTCCTTGCCCTGTGCGGCGCTGCGGCCCTCTCGGGCTGCGCCTATCGGGACGGTCCGCCCCTTGACGTCGTGCAGGAGCCACAGGGCCCCTACACGCTCGCGGCGGGCGACCGGCTGCGGATCATCGTGTTTGGCCAGGACAACCTCTCCAACAGCTATGCGGTCGATGGCGGCGGCCGCATCTCGATGCCGCTGATCGGCATCGTACATGCCGGCGGACAGACGACAGCGCAGCTCGAACGCACGATCGAAGCCAGGCTTCGCAATGGCTTCCTGCGCGAACCGAAAGTTTCAGTGGAAGTTGAACAGTACCGTCCGTTCTTCATCCTCGGCGAGGTGACGACGGCAGGCCAGTTTCCGTTCGTCAACGGCATGACGGTGCAGACCGCCGTCGCCATTGCCGGCGGCTTTGCTCCCCGCGCCCTGCGCTCCCAGGCCGACATCACCCGCCAGGTCAATGGCGAGCTCATCACCGCAACCGTGCCGATCACCTTCCCGGTTCGCCCAGGCGATACGATCCTGGTGCGTGAACGCTGGTTCTAATGTCCGGCAAGGACGCTCCTGCTGCAGCGGTCCGGCGGTCCCTGCGAATCCTGCACGTGTTCCGCGCCCCCGGCGGCGGCCTGTTTCGTCACGTCATCGATCTCGCAGGCGCGCAGGCTGACGCCGGGCATGTTGTCGGAATCGTCTGCGATGCAGCTGGAGGCGAGCGTGCTGCCGCGGCGCTGGCCAGCCTCGAACCCCGCCTGCAGCTCGGGCTTGCGCGCTGGCCGATGCCACGCGAGCCAGGCCCTGGCGATGTGGTCGCGCTGGCCCGGTTCATCGCCCATCGGCGGCGAACGAGCCCCGACATCGTCCACGGACACGGCGCAAAGGGCGGCTTCTATGCCAGGCTGCCAGCCGTCCTTGGCATCCGCAGGGGTGCGGCGCGGCTCTATACGCCGCATGGCGGCAGCGCCCACTATGGCGCCGCGACCCTCGCGGGCCGCCTTTACGGCGCCATTGAACGCCTCCTGGTGCGCGGAACGGATGGCTTCATCTTCGAGAGCGCCTTCGCGCGCGACCGCTTCGCCACGTTGCTCGGTCGCCACGATCGACCCGTTCTTGTCGTCCACAACGGCCTTCGACCGGACGAGTTCGCGCCCGTCACGCCTATGGCGACCCCGGCGGACATCCTCTTCCTGGGGGAGATGCGCAGGCTGAAGGGGGTCGACGTCCTGGTCCAGGCCTTGGCCCTGCTGCGCGACAGGGGCGCCGAGCGCTCGGCCCTGCTTGTCGGAGCCGGTCCGGATGAGGCCGTCTTCCGGTCGCAGGTTGCTGAACTCGGCCTGCAGAACGTGACCTTCAGGCCGCCCATGCCGGCGCGCGAGGCCTTCGCCTGCGCCCGCGTGATGGCAGTCCCGTCCCGGGCCGAGTCGCTGCCCTATGTGATTCTCGAGGCCGCCGCCGCACGGGTGCCTCTGGTGGCGAGCGCCGTCGGCGGCATCCCGGAAATCATCCCTCCCGGCCTCGGCCGGCTCGTTCCCGCGGAAGACGCCGCGGCTCTGGCCGAGGCGCTGACGCAGTCGCTCGATGCGGCTCCGGCCGAGGCGGACGTCGCCGCGGCAGCCTTGGCCGCAAGGGTCCGCGAGCGTTTCTCGTTGGAAGCCATGACGGCGGGCATCGATGCGGCCTACCGGACCGCGTTGCAGCGCGCTGGTTAACGCTTCCGTTACGGCAAACGGACTAAACCGGTTGCAGTGATGCGGCATCGCTCGGCGCAGTGCCCGCTATCGGGACAGATCATGGCCAAGCTGACAGTCGACGACGTGCTGAGGCTCGACGCGGCAGGAACGCCACAGCCGGCGCCAGGCGCGCAGGCGCGCCGCCTCAATCCCCTGGCCGAAGAGGTCGCTGCGCGTCCCTACCGACCATCCTGGTCACCATCCGTGCTGGCAGGTGTCGTAGGGCTGTTCGAATTCGTGCTGATCCTCGGGATCGGCATGGTCGTCCGGGCGCTCTATCTGGACGACACGCTCATTCCCGACCTGATCTACACAGCCGTCCTGGTGGGTGCAAGCACGGCCACGGTCGTCGGCTTCCAGGCAATGGGCGCCTATGATTTGGCGACGCTGCGGGCGCCCTTCGCCTTCATGCTGCGGCTGACGGCAGCCTGGACCGCCGTCTACGTGCTGACTCTCGCGCTGTCCTTCCTCGCCAAGCTGGGCGGCGATCTGTCGCGCGTCATCTTCGCCATCTGGTACACGAGCGTCCTTGTCGCCCTGACCGCCGAGCGCGTCGTCGTGGGCGTGGTCGTCCGGCGCATCCTGCGGGCCGGCCGGCTCGACCGGCGCACGGCGATCGTCGGTGGTGGTCCCTCGGCCGAGGCGCTGCTGCGGGCGCTCGACGCGCAGCGCGACTCGGAAGTGCGCGTCTGCGGCGTCTTCGACGATCGCGACGAGGTGCGGTCGCCCGACATGGTGGCCGGTTATCCCAAGCTGGGCACGACGGAGGATCTCGTCGAGTTCGTCCGTCGGACCCATCTCGACCTGGTGATCTTCACCCTGCCGATCACTGCCGAGGAACGCATCCTCGAAATGCTGCGCAAGCTCTGGGTTCTGCCTGTCGACATCCGGCTGTCGGCACACCAGAGCAAGCTGCGTCTGCGCCCCCGTTCCTACTCCTACATCGGTTCCGTCCCGGTGCTCGACGTCACGGACCGGCCGATTGCCGACTGGGACATCGTCCTCAAGGCGCTGTTCGACAAGATCGTCGGTGCCATTCTGCTGGTGTTGCTGTCGCCGGTGATGCTGTTGACGGCCCTGGCGGTGAAGCTTGACAGCCCCGGGCCGGTGTTCTTCCGCCAGCGGCGCTACGGCTTCAACAACGAGATGATCGAGGTCTGGAAGTTCCGGTCGATGTACACCCACATGACCGACCCGACCGCCTCGAAGCTGGCCACCAAGGACGATCCGCGCGTCACCCGCGTCGGAAGGATCATCCGCAAGACCTCGCTGGATGAGCTGCCGCAGCTGTTCAACGTCGTGTTCGCCGGCAATCTCTCGCTGGTTGGGCCCCGTCCGCACGCGGTCAACGCCAGTGCCGAGAACCGCCGCTACGACGACATCATCGACGGCTATTTTGCCCGCCATAAGGTCAAGCCCGGCATCACCGGCTGGGCACAGGTGCGGGGCTGGCGCGGCGAGACCGACACGCTCGAAAAGATCCAGCGCCGCGTCGAGCACGACCTCTACTATATCGAGAATTGGTCGGTGTTCTTCGATCTCTATATCCTTCTGATGACTCCGTTCGCGCTGGCCAAGACTGAGAACGCCTATTGAGTGCGGTTCCGTCAGGCGCGGGGCGGAGCGCCACCTACACACTTGATGCGGGGCGCCTGCAGCGCTTTTGCCTGGCAATCTGGGTCGCCAGCGGCTGCATCGCCTTCATCGAACCTTCGCCCTACGAGATCTTCTTCGTTTTCGCCTTGCTGGTGCTGGTGTCGACGGGCCTTGCTCTCACCCGCGAGCTGATCCCATTCATCTTCATGGTGCTGATTTACAATATCGGCGGAGCGTTCTCGCTGATCCCTTGGCTCGGTGATTCCAAGAGCGTCACCTTCATCATCATTTCGTTCTATCTGGCGATCACCGCCATCGTCTTCGCCGCCGCAGCCCTGATCGATACCGAGCGGCGCATGCGCGCCATCGAGCTTGGCGCGATCATGGGCGGCGTTGTTGCAAGCCTCGCCGGCATCGCGGGCTTCATCAATATTGCGGGCCTCGGCTCGATTTTCGCGCTGTGGGGCGAATCGCGCGCCTCCGGCACGTTCAAGGACCCGAACGTCCTCGGACCGTTCCTAGTCCTGCCCATCATGGTGCTGATGCAATCCCTCCTGCTGGGTCGGCGCAACACCCTGATGTCCGCCGTGCTGTTGGGCATCCTTGCATTGTCGCTGTTCTTCACCTTCTCACGAGGCGCTTGGGGAGCGGCCATTCTCGGCACCGCAATGCTGTTTGGCATCACCTTTCTGGTCGCCGGCGACACGCGGCTGCGGGCCCGCATTGTCGTGGCCAGCGTGTTGGGAATGGCCTTCGTCGCCCTGATCCTTGCAGTGGCCCTCACCGACCCGCGCATCCGCGAGATCTTCGAATTGCGCGCGTCTCTGAACCAGACCTACGATCTCGGCGCCACTGGTCGCTTCGGCAACCAGTTGCGCTCGCTACCGATGCTGTTCGAGAACCCGCAGGGCATCGGCCCGCTGCGCTTTCCCACCTTCTTCCGCGAAGCCCCGCACAACGTCTTCCTCAATGCCTTCCATTCCTATGGCTGGCTGGGCGGCATTGCCTATCTGTGCCTGACCGTCAGCACCGTCGGTGTCGGCTTCTGGGCGGTGTTCCAGCGCACGCCCTGGCAGCCGCACACCATCGCCGTCTGGGCGGCCTTGTTTCCCCAGATTGTCCAGGGCTTCCAGATCGACACCGACCACTGGCGCCACATCTGGATGCTGTTTGGCCTGATCTGGGGTCTAGCCGCGGCAAACACGCGTTGGATCGGCAACCGAAGGATGGCCACTGGGCTGAACCTGAGCCGGGCGGCCTGATCACTGTGCCCTGATAACTTTGCCCCTGATGGCTTTGGCCCTGATCACTCGGCCAGGACAACACGTGGTGCGGCGCTCGTAACCGGCGAACGGTGGCGCAGGGCCTTGAGGGTCCCGAGTGTCACCAGGCCCTGCAGGGCCACCGTCTGGGCAACGACGGCCCAGGCGACCGCGGGAGCGCCAAGACCGGGCAGCAGTGTCAGCGACAACGCACACTGCACCGAGAGGCCGACGATACCGCCGGCCACCCACCAGCGCTCGGCGCCAAGAGCCAGCCCAGCAATGCCGAACGGGGCGCCCGCGGCGCCGACGGTGGCGGCGAGCAGCAGCGGCACGGCGAGAGCGAGGGACAGTGCCTGCCCCCCGATGCCGACCAGCGGCAGCAACGCGACGCCAACGGCAGCACAAGCGCCATAGGCAAGAGCAAACCCTGTCAATCCGAGAACCGCGCGTCGCATCAGGGCCATCAAAGCCTGCGGGGCGCCGGCCTGGACCAGACCGATCATGCGCGGCGCTAGATGCATGTTAAGAGCGTGGATCAGCACAAGCGGTACCGAGGCGATCTTGCGGGCGAGCTCAAAACCCGGGATTGCGGCGGCATGGCCCAGCAGGCCCAGAACCAGCACCGGCAAAGGCTCTGAAGCCGATAGCAGCATACCATGGGAGGCGAAGGCCCCCACCGCCCTGCACTCCTTCCGCAGCGCCGCCCAGCTGGCAGGGATAGAAGGCGGCAGCAGCCGCCGACCGATGCCAGGCGCGATCACCGCCACGGCCGCGACCGACAGCGCGGCCGCGACCACCTGGGCGATGGCCACGACAGCGAAATGATCGGTCATGCCGGAGCCTTGGAGGCAGGCCATCAGCACGCAAAGCAGCGTTGGCGGCACCACATAGACCAGCAGGATCGCGGCGGCCTGGCGCCCGCGCAGCACGAGTTCGCTCTCGCACAGACGCAACGCCAGCATCAGGACGAGCATCGCCGCGATCAGCCCGGCGTGCCGACCATCGACCAGGCCCGTGCCCCACACCAGGCTGATCGCGATCAGCATGAGGCCCATATAGGCGAACACGACGAAGCTGCCTTCCGGCGCACGCTCCTCGTCGCCGGCGGTCATTGCACCGCGCAGATAGCCATGGACGATGAACTCGATGACCGGTCCGGCCAGCAGCAGAGCCGTGGCCACGTCTGTGATCGCCGCCCCGTAGGCGGCGCGGTCGAGAAAGGCCAGTGCGTAGATCGGCGGCAGCGCCGCAACGGCTCCGCCGGCAATGCGCAGCACCAGCGTCGCCGACAGGCGCCGCATCAACCCGGGCATGGCCGCGCTCACCGGCGGCGGCCGAACAGGCTGCGCCGCGGTCGTGCGGCAACCTCGGCATAGAGCTCCCGGTGGGCCGTCGCCGCAGCTTGCCACAGCGCCCCGAGATCGACCGGGTCCCGACGCGGCTCCGAGGCCGCGAAGCTGTCGATGGCTGCGGCGACGGTCTCGCCGTCCGCATCCGGCGCAACCAGCCGAATGCCGCCACCCGCAATCTGGCCGGCGAGCTGCGGCCAGTCGGCGAACTCGTCTGTCTCCTGCGGCCGCGTCGTCACCACGGGCCGGTCGAGCTGGAGGCAGGTCAGCAGGCTGGAGCGTCGTGTGCTGGCCCCGTCCGAGAACAGCAGCAGGTTGAGGTCGGTCTCGGCCAGCGCCGCCAAGACATCGGCCTGCTGCTCGATCCGACCACGCATGTCGAGGCGATCGCGCACGCCGAGGCGATCGACGGCGGCGTTGAACGAGGCCTTCTCCTGCGGCTTGTCGTGCAGGAAGTCGCCACAGATCCGCAATTCGGCATCGACGCCGCGCCGCGCCAGAGCGGCGAGCGCCTCCAGCATCAGGATGGGCTGCTTGGACGTGTAGAGCACACCGAAATAGCCGATCACCAGGCGACGCCCGCCATTGCGACCCGCCTGCGCGATGGATCGCTGTGGGATCGGTTCCGGCGCCGCCTCGGGCATGATGTTCGGGCCGATGGGGATCAACCGCGCCTCGTCGCGCAACTGGCTCGGCACGAGACGTCCCTGTGTCTGGAAGGCTCTCATCTGCTGGCGCGACACCAGCACGACGGCGTCGGCCATCTGGATGTCGGGCAGTTCGGAGGCATAGCGCAGCGGATGCAGTGACAGCCACTCGTGCAGTGTCAGCACAATCCGGCCGCGCTGCGTCAGGCAGCGCGCCAGTGCCAGCACTGCGCCGGGCAGCAGATGCTGGCCCCAGCCCTCGACCGGCAGGTTCATGTGGACGATGCCGCCGGCCCGCAGATGGCGGACCAGCGTGCCGATGAAGTGCATCGGGCGCTCGGTTTCCAGAATCACGACCTGCATCAGGCCGGGCTGCTGCGCCTCCACATAGGAGGCAAGGCGATGGAGGTAATCGGACACCCCGCAGGTCACCGGCTTGGCCGATGTCGGCGCCAGGACCAGCGGCTTTGGCACAGAAGTCATCAGGCGGGTTCCACACGGGCACCGGCCCGCCAGCGGACCGCCCACCTGCAATCTAAAGGGTTAGGGGTTTCGGTTTGGTTGCCAATGCGGCGACCCAAAAGGAGCCAGCCCTGGCGAAGGCGCGACCGTGAGCGCGCCACGTCGAGCCGGAGGCGGGCCTAGACCCACAACCGCCCGGCGACCAAAAAGGTTCGGACGCGGCACCGCTGCGCCGCGTCCAAATAGATCTTGCGCCGGATCAGGCCAGGTCGAACCGATCGAGATCCATGACCTTCGTCCACGCGGCCACGAAGTCGCGCACGAACTTCGCCTGCGCTCCCGCGCCGGCATAGACCTCGGCCAGGGCACGGAGCTGGGAGTTCGACCCGAAGATCAGGTCGACCCGGGTGCCGGTCCACTTCGGCTGGCCGGTTGCGCGATCGCGACCTTCGAACACGTCGCCTGTCTCCGACATGGGCTTCCAGACGGTGCCGATGTCGAGCAGGTTGACGAAGACGTCATTCGTCAGGGTGCCGGGGCGCTGGGTGAAGACGCCGTGGGGCGACTGCCCGGCATTGGCATTGAGCGCACGCAGCCCGCCGACGAGAACGGTCATCTCGGGGGCGGTCAGCGTCAGCAGCTGCGCACGGTCCACCAGAAGCTCCTCGGCAGAGACGGTAAAGGCCGTCTTCTGGTAGTTGCGGAACCCGTCCGCGATCGGCTCCAGCACGGCGAAGGACTCGGTGTCGGTCTGCGCCTGCGACGCATCCGTGCGGCCAGGTGTGAACGCAACCGAGACTGGATGCCCGGCGGCCTTCGCGGCCTGCTCGACAGCAGCGCTGCCCCCCAGAACGATCAGGTCGGCGAGCGACACAGACTTGCCACCGGTCTGGCCCGCGTTGAACTGCGCCTGGATGCCCGTAAGTGTTTCCAACACCTTCGCCAGCTGGGCCGGCTGGTTGACCTCCCAGTCCTTCTGCGGCGCGAGCCGGATGCGGGCTCCATTGGCACCACCACGCTTGTCGGAGCCGCGGAAGGTCGAAGCCGACGCCCAGGCGGTCGACACCAGCTCAGAGATCGAAAGACCAGATGTCAGGATCCTGGCCTTGAGTGCCTCAACATCGGCTGCGTCGATCAGGGCGTGGCCGGCGGCCGGAACCGGATCCTGCCAGATCAGCTCTTCGGCAGGAACCTCCGGCCCGAGGTAGCGGACCCGCGGGCCCATGTCGCGATGGGTCAGCTTGAACCAGGCCCGCGCGAAGGCATCGGCCAGCTGGTCGGGGTTCTCATGAAACCGCTTGGCAATCTGGGCGTAGGCCGGATCGAACTTGAGCGCCATGTCGGCCGTGGTCATCATCGGCGCGTGGCGCAACGACGCGTCATGCGCATCCGGCACGGCATCCGCCAAAGCACCATGGGCTGGCTTCCACTGCCAGGCACCCGCCGGGCTCTTCACCAGCTCCCAGTCATTGCCGAGCAGCGTATCGAAATAGCCGGTGTCCCAGAGGATAGGATTCGGCGTCCAGGCCCCCTCGATGCCGCTGGTGGTGGTGTGGACCCCCTTCCCGGTTCCAAACCGGTTGATCCAGCCGAGACCCTGCTCCTCGATGGGGGCGCCTTCGGGCTCTCGTCCGACCAGGGTGGGATCCCCCGCACCATGGGCCTTGCCGAAGGTGTGACCGCCGGCTACCAGCGCCACGGTCTCTTCGTCGTTCATTGCCATGCGGGCGAAGGTCTCGCGGATGTCACGCGCCGATCCGAGCGGATCCGGCTTGCCGTTGGGCCCCTCCGGATTGACGTAGATCAGGCCCATCTGCACGGCCGCGAGCGGGTTCTCGAGCTCCCGGTCCCCGCTGTAGCGCTTGTCGCCGAGCCAGGTGTCCTCGGTGCCCCAGTAGATGTCCTCCTCGGGCTCCCACACATCGGCACGACCGCCGCCGAACCCGAAGGTCTTGAAGCCCATCGACTCCAGGGCGCAGTTGCCGGCCAGGATCATCAGGTCTGCCCACGATATGGCGTCGCCAAACTTCTGCTTGATCGGCCAAAGCAGCCGGCGGGCCTTGTCGAGATTGCCGTTGTCCGGCCAGCTGTTCAGCGGCGCGAAGCGCTGCGTGCCCGAGGATGCGCCGCCGCGGCCGTCGCCAGTGCGGTAGGTGCCGGCGCTGTGCCACGCCATGCGAATGAACAGCGGCCCGTAGTGCCCGTAGTCGGCCGGCCACCAGTCCTGCGACTGGGTCATCAGCGCGACGAGGTCCGCCTTCAGGGCCGCATAGTCCAGGGTCTTGAACGCGGACGCATAGTTGAAGTCCTGACCCATGGGATCGGACAGCTGGGAGTTTTGAGCGAGGATCCTGAGGTTCAGCTGGTTCGGCCACCAGTCGCGGTTCGACCGGCCGGCCGCGGTCGCATTGGGGCGAGTGGCGTGCGCCACCGGACACTGGCCGGCATTCCGGTCATCGTTTCCGTTCATGTCTCTCTCCAATTCGGGTGGATTCAGTCGGGTCAGTGGACATGTCGGGTGTCGGCGCGAGTTTTCCAACCCGCCTGACCAGCGCGCGAAGGCGTGACCGGCTTAGCCGAGACCTGAGCCTGACAGGGCGCAGACTGAAGCGTCCGGCACAAGAGGACAAAAGGGCCCTTGCCGGACACGGCCCATGCAGGCAGCGCCACGAGCGCGGAGACGGTTTCAGCCGCAGAAAGAAGGCCCTGGCCGGCATGCCGGCCTGGACGAGCGCTCACCTCTGCAAACCGACGCGACGGGGCTTGGCCCCACCCCGTCGCACCGCTGCAATTTAGTCAGCCGACTCGGCGAACATGGTCTTGTGGAAGATCCCGGCGATCACCGCACCGGCAATCGGCGCCACCCAGAACAGCCAGAGCTGCTGGATCGCCCAACCGCCTGCGAACAGAGCCTGGCTGGTCGAGCGGGCCGGGTTGACCGAGGTGTTCGTGACCGGGATCGAGATCAGGTGGATCAGCGTCAGCGCCAGCCCGATGGCGATCGGCGCAAAGCCCGGCGGGACGCGCTTTTCGGTGGACCCGAGGATGATCAGCAGGAAGAAAGCCGTCAGCACAACCTCGATGATCAGGGCGGCCATCATCGAATACTTGCCCGGCGAGTGATCGCCATAACCGTTGGCAGCGAACCCACCGTCAAGCGAGAAGCCGGCCTTGCCGGACGCCACAAAATAGAGCACCACCGCGGCGAGAATAGCGCCCGCGACCTGCGCAATGGCATAGGGAACGAACTGGCCCCAGGAAATCCGGCCGGCGGCGGCAAGGCCGGCGGTCACGGCCGGGTTGAAATGCCCGCCCGAGATCGGGCCGACGGTGTAGGCCATGGTCAGGACGGTCAGGCCGAAGGCCAGCGACACGCCGAGCAGGCCGATGCCGACCTGCGGAAATGCCGCAGCAAGCACGGCGCTGCCGCATCCGCCAAAGACCAGCCAGAACGTTCCGACCGCCTCGGCAACAAGTTTCTTCTGCATGACCAACGCCCCTTCCCTGATGGCATCACAGCACAGCCTTAACGGCTACGATGCCTTCAAATCATGACCCGGGGCCGGGAGTCCAGAGGTCGCGGAGCGAAATCAGGACAGGCTGCGCCCGTTGCATTTTGCAAAGGACACGCAAAGATTGCGTGCACCGAAATACACGTCGTGGAATTGACCAGCCCGCCAGATCACTCGGATCGTGTCCCGGGTGATGGTGGAGCTCCAGTCGATCGTGAACCTGCTCGCCCGCACAAGCGAGGTGTCCGACTGAACGCGGGAGGATGCCGGCTGCCCGCTACCGCCAGCCTTGGAGAGACGTCCGGTCGTCTTTCTACTCCGCCGTGGCGAGGATCACCGCCAGCCGGCAGCAGGTGAGAAACTCCGGAAGATCGACATACTCGTTCACGGTGTGGATCTCGTACTGACCAGCGCCGATGGTCACGGTGGGGATGCCGTGCTTGTCGAGCCAGTTGGCGTCGAGCCCACCATTCGAGAACACATAGGTCGGCTCGAGGCCGAGCGACACGACCGCCTCGGTGGCCCGCTTCACCGCCGGGCTGTTCTGGTCCAGGTTGAAAGGCGGATAGGAAGGCCTGTGGCTGAACGTGACCTCGGCCACCGCCCCGCCCGAGTCCGTCACCTGGGACTGCGCCAGGCCGAAGGACGCCTTGAATCCCTCTGTGATCTGGGCGGCAAATGAGGCCTCCGGGCTGCGCGCCTCGCCCTTCAGGAAGGCGTAGTCAGTGACCACATTGGTCGCGTCGCCTGCGGGCTGGCCGTCCCGGCCACCGAAGATCCCGACATTGCTGGTGCCTTTGCCGTCCGACTTGACGACCTTGCCGAACCATCCGGCCTTGCTGGCTTCGGCGAGGCCGATGGCGGCAACCAGCGTCGCCGAAATGCCCTTCTCGGGCGCGACACCGGCATGCGACGCCTTGCCCTTGATCTCGACCTCCCAGTTCTCCTGTCCGACCGCCCCGACGATCAGCTGCGAGGCAAGCTGACCATCGACGTTGAAGCACATGGCCGGTCCGCCGAGGAGGGCAGGATCCAGCTCCCGCGCACCGTGCAGGCCGCTTTCCTCGCGAACCGTGAAGAGAAGCGTCATCGGCGGGTGGGGAAGATTATGCTTGAGCAGCGTCTCGACGAGCGTGACCAGCATGGCGCAACCCGTCCGGTTGTCGCCACCGAGCGCGGTCGTTCCATCCGACACGATGCGGTCGCCCTTGCGCTCCGGCTTGGCGCCGGCGCAAAGCGGCACGGTGTCGAGATGGGTCGAAAACAGGAGCCTCGGCCCGGGACGCGTGCCAGGAAGCTCGACGATCAGGTTGCCGGTCTCCGTCGGCAGCGGAATCCGCGTGTGGGCGTCGTCGAAGCGGATCGCCGAGTCAGGCACGCCGATGCTCTTCAGCTCGTCGATGACCGCCGCAGCGATCTTCGCCTCATGGCCGGTCACGCCGTCGACCGACAGAAGCCGTATAAGGTGGCGTTCAGCCGACGTCTCGTCGAGAGGGATCGTGGTCGCGCTCATGACGCATATCCTTGTGCTGCGAAAAAACTGAGATGTTCAGGCGAAGTCGAGACCGACGAAACGATACCCCCTGCCCTTCAGCGCGCCGGCGAAGTCCATCCCTGGCGTAGATGCCTCTGCTACCGGAGACACGTTGAACACAGAAACTCTTGCGTCCTTTGAAATGGAACCACCGGTTTGCGTTCGGCCTGCACGACGAAGGACGCGCCCGAAACGAAGCAGAGCAACCGAGAAAGGCAGTTCTTTTGACACGTCAACGGTGTGATCAACAACGCTCAGTCTGCGACAGGCAGGCCTTGTAACCCTCTGGATCCCCCACCACAACCTCAGGCTTCTTTTTTCTTCTCAGCCGATTTTCGACCGGGCAGCCGCGATTGTCGTTGATTTGCTGTCCCATGATTGTCTTTCCGTCCCAATTTCCGTCGTTTGGAAACGCCTGCAGGCGGGACGTCGGCTGTCGCGACAGCCCGGCGCACCCGGGTCCTGCCCGACCGATTCGACACTCAACAGACCGTCGCAGGCGCCCCGTTGAAGTCGCGCGCATCACCTTCTTGGCTGGTGGGGCCGCAGGGATTTCGGTAAGCTCGCCGTCCACGCGGACTGGGCAGATGGATTCGCTGTTTCATCAGGATGAGCCAAATAGCAGTGCCCTCGTGTCCACGGGGCATCTGCCGTCAGGAAATCTGATCGACTCCCTGCTGGCCGAAGGCCATGCGCGATACAGGGCCGTCGAGGACGGCGTGGTGGCAGACTACATTCCCGCGCTGGCGGCGGCGCAACCAGACATCTTCGCGATCAGCATGGTCGGGGTCGATGGATCGACCCACAGCATCGGCGATATCGAGCGTGAGTTCTCGATCCAGAGCATCGCGAAGCCGTTTGTCTTTGCCCTTGTGTGCCAGGCGCTCGGTGGCGGCGAGGCCCGCCGCAAGATCGGGGTGAACGGCACGGGGCTGCCCTTCAACTCAGTGATGGCGATCGAACTCAACCC
>JBEIIL010000068.1:0-19287 GCA_040380755.1 Methylobacteriaceae bacterium
CGCAAACAGCGCCGGCTTCAGGTGCCGGCTCCACCACACTTCGAACAGGGCGGCAGGGCCGCTTTCGGCACCGAGATGGGGGTTCCAGCCAACGAGCAGGCGCGTCGCCGCCGTGTCCGGCAGGGCGGCCACGAGCCGGCCCATCCGGCGGGCCGGCACCGACAGCGTGTCGGTCTGCAACGCGCAGGCGGCCGCCACCGCGTGCAGGCCGCCCGTCGCCAGCACCTCATCGATGCGGGTGATCCGCGAGCGGTCGACCCATTCGTGGCCGACCGGGTGCGGATAGCCCTCCGGCAAATTCATCTCGTTGGCGGTGGCGATGAAGCCCGCCGGCGGATTGACCACGCGCGGCAGCAGGTCCATGTCGAGCATGCCGGCCCATTCGAAGCGCCCATCCCCCGGCACCGGCAGCAGCCCGCTCCAGTTCGCGCGAACCGGCGTCCAGCCGGCCGGAACCCACGCGATGGTGCCGCTCGTGTCGGCATAGACGTGGTTCGACGATGGCACGCCCCAGCCGCGCATCGAAGCCTGGAAGGCAGTCAGGCTGGTCTGCCGCATCGAATCAAGGCTGCGCAGATAGGCGCTCGAGCCCGGTTCGAACCAGACGGACCGCACCGCATAGGCGCGCCGCTCCGCGGGCTGGTCGAGCAGCATCGGCCCGTGCCGGGTGAACCACAGTGGCAGCACCACATCGTCGGCGCCGCGGACCGCGAAGCGCTCGTCGACCCGCCGCATCGGCTCGAAGCCGTCGCCATAACGGTAGGACCGCGGGTCCTCGGGGTCGGTTTCGTAAACGTACACGTCCTCCTGGTCGGAGTAGAAAATGGTCAGGCCGAACGCAGCCGTGCCGTTGTGGCCGAGCGACACGCCGGGGATCACCGGCTCGCCAGCGCCGATCACGTCGAGACCGGGGGCGGTCAGGTGCACCAGGTAGCGCAGCGATGGCACCGAATGCGCCCGGTGCGGGTCATTCGCCAGGATCGGCCGGCCCGTCTCCGTGTGGGCGCCGTCGACGACCCAGTTGTTCGATCCCGTCATCTCCTGCTCGCGCAGCACCTCGCCGAGGTCGGTCACCGTCGTCCAGCGCCACGCCTCGGCGGGCGGGCAGGCCAGCCGCTCCGGCGACAGCGTCACGCCGGCGGTGGCCAGCTTGAACACGGTCAGCACCGCGAGCGGAATGGTGGCGAGGTCGATGCCAGGCGCGGCCACGGCCTCGACCGGCGGGTCCACCAGCTTGCGCAACGCGTCGGTCGCCGCGTCCGACCGGGCCAGCACATGCGCCCGCAGCACCTCCGACAGCGCGTTGCGGGTGAGACCGTGGCTGCGGATCCGCACCACGTCCTCCGGCTCCCAGCGCGCGGGGCGTGTCCCGGCGAGGCCGAACTCCGGCGGCAGCCGCCCGGGCTCCGCCTCGACCAGGGCCACATAGGCGTTGATTCCGGCGACGAAGGCCGTGCAGGCTTCACGCGCACCGGCCCCATAGGCCGCCCATTCGGCCGCCATGTCGCCGCGATAGAGGAACAGCCGGGAGGCATGGTCCTGCGCCAGGAAGCCGGGGCCGAAATCCGCCGCCAGCAGGCCGAGCCCGCGCTTGCGCCACAGATCGATCTGCCAGAGCCGGTCGCGCGCGGCGTTGAAGCCCTGGACGAAAAAGAGGTCGGTCTCAGACCCCGCACGAATATGGGGAATGCCCCATCGGTCGACGACGATTTCGGCCGGGGCGGTCAGGCCAGGGATGGCAAGGTGCTCGACCGGACTGGTCATGGCGGGCTCCGCGGTCGGCAGTGGGGCGGCCGGGCCGCGCGATTGCGAGGATAGCAGTCCGGCCGTTCGATGCCAGGCGGCGCAAAAAACAGCAGGGGACGATCGATCCGGAGCGGCTGATCCGATGTGGCCGGAGCCTCGCCTGCGCTAGTCCTCTTCGCCAAACCGGTTGGCGACGAGGCTGGCCAACGCCTCCAGCGCCGCAGCCGAATCGGCTCCGGTGGCCGTCACCGTGATGGTGGTGCCGATGCCGGCGCCAAGCGTCAGGATCCCCATGATCGAGGTGCCGCCCACCGTCTCTCCGCAGCGGGTCACGCGGATGTCGGCTTCGAACGCCTCGGCGCACTGCACGAACTTGGCGGTGGCGCGGGCGTGCAGGCCCTTTTTGTTGACGATGCGCAGCTCGCACGCCAGCGCCCCGTCGGGGATCGGCGCCGGCGGGCAGGGCCCGTCCTCGGAAAAGGCGTCGTCCAGGGTCATTTGCCGGCCAGCACCCTGCTGGCGACGTTGATGTATTTTCGCCCGGCGTCCTGCGCCTGCACCACGGCTCGGTCGAGATCGCACTCGCCGCGCACGCTGGCGAGCTTGATCAGCATCGGCAGGTTGATGCCGGCGACGACCTCGGTCTTGCCGCCATTCATCACCGAGATCGCCAGGTTGGAGGGGGTGCCGCCGAACATGTCGGTGAGGATCACCACCCCATCGCCGGTGTCCACGGTGCTCACCGCCTCCACGATTTCGCGGCGGCGTTGATCCATATCGTCGTCCGGCCCGATGGTCACCGTCTCGACCTGCTGCTGCGGGCCCACGACGTGCTCCATGGCGGCGCGAAACTCGATGGCAAGCCGCCCGTGCGTCACGAGCACCATACCGATCATCGGAACTCTCTCCGCGCGCCGTACGCGCAACTCCCCTTCATTTTGTGCGATGCACAGAGAAGTGCAACCCCCAATAACGGATCAGGGCCGAAAGGGTTCCATCGCGCTGCGCATGGCGACCCCGTCGAGCACGAGGAGCACCCGGTCCTCCTCGGCCCAATGCGCCACCGTGCGGTGCACCCGGACCCCTTCCAGCTCGGCCCACAGCTCCGTTTCCGGCGGCAGCCGGTCCAGCGGCGCCGTCCCGCAATCGACGACCAGCCGCACCACGGCCCCCGGTTCGTACGCCACCCGTGTCAAGCCGACGCCGCGCACCTCCAGACGGCCGGCGATCGCCGGGTGCAGGCGGGCGACAAGCCGGCCGGCCACTGCCTCCAGCCGGATCCGGTCGTCCCCCACCAGGCTGGCATAGCGGCCGTCCCGGGTGGCCGCGCTGATCAGCCGCCGCGCCAGGGTGGATTTTCCGGCACCCGATGGGCCGCGCAGCAGCACCCCCGCCTCGCCGATCACGAGGCAGGTGGCGTGCAGGGCCGTGCCGGCGCTCACCGCACGGCCGCCGGCAGGCGGAGGATGAAGCGCGCCCCCAGGCACCCCGGCGTGCCGTCCTCGGCGTTCGGTCCGGGGCGGTTCTCGGCCCAGATGCGGCCGAAATGGGCCTCGACGATCTGCCGCGAGATCGACAGGCCGAGGCCGGAATTCTGCCCGAACCCCTGGTCCGGCCGGTCGGTATAGAATCGCTCGAAGATGCGCTCGAAGGCATGCGCCGGGACGCCGGGACCGTCGTCGTCGACGATGGTTTCGACCTCGTCGCCGACGCGCCGCAGCGTGACGCGCACCTCGCCGCCCTGCGGCGAGAACGACCGGGCATTCTCGATCAGGTTGGAGATCACCTGCCCGAGCCGCGAATCATGGCCCATCACCAGCGTCGCATCGCGCCCCAGCGGGTGGGGCTCGACCGAAAGGCCAATTGTCACGCCGTCGTCGCGGCGCACCTCGTTGGCCACTGACAGCACCGTCGTCAGCAGCCGCGCCATGTCGACGGGCTCGGCGTCGGCCCGCGCCAGCTCGGCATCGAGCCGCGAGGCGTCGGAGATATCGCTGATCAGCCGGTCGAGGCGGCGGACATCGTGCTGGATCACGCCGAGCAGCCGGCCACGGCTCTCATCGTTGCGCGCCAGCGGCAGGGTCTCGACCGCGCTGCGCAGGGAGGTCAGTGGGTTCTTCAGCTCGTGCGCCACGTCGGCGGCAAAGCTCTCGATCGCGTCGATCCGGTCATACAGAGCCCGCGTCATGTCGCGCAGCGACCCCGACAGATGGCCGATCTCGTCGGACCGGTCGGTGAAATCGGGGATCTCCTCGCGCGCCTTCACGCCGCGCCGCACCCGGTCCGCCGCCGCCGACAGCCGCCGGATCGGGCCCGCGATCGTGCCGGCAAACAGCACCGAAAGGACGATCATCACCCCCGCCGCGACCAGGAAGATGCGCAGGATCGCGAGCCGTTCGGCCGCGATGATGCCGTCGATGTCGCCGCCCTGCGTCGACAGCAGCAGCGCGCCGCGCACGGCCCGGAAGCGCTGGATCGGCACCGCAACCGACACGATGGTGTCTCCGGCGGCATTGACGCGGACGACGCTGGCCGGCGAGCCCGCCAGCGCCCGCGTCACCTCGGGCAGCGCGCGGCCATTGGGCAGGCCGCTGTCGTCGCTCAGCGGCAGGCCGGCCCGCCCAAAGCTTCGCTTGACCTGGTTCCAGGTGCGCTCGACGATCGTCGGCTCGTCCTGGACGGGCGGCGGCAGGTCGAACCGCAGGATGTCGCCCCGTGCATACAGTGCCCGGGAATCGAGCAGCATGAAGCCGTCGCGGTCGAAGATCCGCGCCCGTGTCCGGGTCGGCGTCACCAGCCGCCGCAGCAGCGGCGCGACGCGCTCGGGATTGATGGAGAATTCCAGGCCGCCGTCCTCGCCCGGCCCGACACTTTCGCCGGCCTGCAGCTGCAAGAGCTTGTCGGGATCGATGGTGATCGAATCGGTCTCGACCGTCGCCGAGGCCGCCACCGCGCCGGCGATGATCTCGCCCTGGGTCAGCAGGCTCTGTACCCGAGCGTCGATCAGCCCCTCGCGGAACTGATTGAGGTAGAGGAACCCGAGCAGCAGGGCGACCAGCCCGGCGAGGTTCAGCACGACGATGCGGCGCACGAGGCTGGACGAGCCGCGCTGCACGGCAAGCCGGGTCAGCGCCCGAACCCGCTCGGCGATCCGGGCGGTTAGCGGCCTGGTGGTCGCGGCCTGCACGGCCGGACCCGGGGATGCGGCGGGGCCGCTCTCGACATCGGCGCTCATGGCAGTCCGGCGCTGGGCGCCGAGGCCCGGCTCAGCCTTCCTTGAACCGGTACCCGACGCCGTAAAGGGTCTCGATCATCTCGAAATCATCGTCCACGACCTTGAACTTCTTGCGCAGCCGCTTGATGTGGCTGTCGATGGTCCGGTCGTCGACATAGACTTGGTCGTCATAGGCGGCGTCCATCAGGGCGTTGCGGCTCTTCACCACGCCGGGCCGGATGGCCAACGCCTGCAGGATCAGGAACTCGGTGACGGTCAGCGTCACCGGCTCGCCCTTCCACGTGCAGGTGTGGCGCTCGGGGTCCATCTTCAGCAGGCCGCGCTCCAGCACCTTGGCGTCGCCCTCTTTCGGGGCAGTCTGTTCCTTGGCGGCGGCGCGGCGCAGCACGGCCTTGACGCGCTCCACCAGCAGGCGCTGCGAGAACGGCTTCCGGATGAAATCGTCCGCCCCCATCTTCAACCCGAACAGCTCGTCGATCTCCTCGTCCTTCGACGTCAGGAAGATCACCGGCAGGTCCGACTTCTGGCGCAGGCGCCGCAGCAGCTCCATCCCGTCCATCCGCGGCATCTTGATGTCGAAGATGGCGAGATCGGGCGGGTTCTGCTTCAGTCCGTCGAGCGCCGCGGCCCCGTCCGTGTAGGTCTGGATGCGGTAGCCCTCCGCCTCCAGGGCAATTGACACGGACGTGAGGATGTTGCGGTCGTCGTCGACGAGGGCGATGGTGGGCATGGGTTCTCTCGGTCGGGACAGGCGGGGTGGATCAGGTCATCGGCGCGGCAGGTCCGTCCGGAGACCATGCCGCGCACGGGGCGGGCGGCGCGGACGCTTGCCCGCAAGCGCGGCGACAATGTGACGAAGCACCAGCGGGGACTTGCTTTTCGCCTGTGTCAAGGCGAATCCACATCAGTCTAGGGCGAATCGGCCGGGCGCGCCACGCCTGGTCCCCGGGAGAACCAGCATGGTTCAGGACAGTTTCGAACCTGGCGCCGAGGCGCGCCGTCTGTCGCGTGCCGCCCGGTGGGCCGCGCTGGCGACGCTCGACCGGCGTCTGGCCGGCCCCTATGCGTCGCTGGTGTCGGTGGCCACCGACATCGACGGTGCGCCGCTGCTGCTGATCTCGCGGCTGGCGGTGCACACCCGGAATCTTGAGGTCGATCCGCTGTGCTCGGTGCTCTACGCCGAGGTCGGGGCCGGCGACCCGATGGTGCATCCCAGGGTCAGCGTCGACGGCAGCGCGACGCGCCTCGACGATCCCTCCCGCGCCCGGCGGCGGTTCCTGGCGCGCCATCCCGCCGCCGCCCTCTATGCGGATTTCGCCGATTTTTCGTTCTGGCGGATCGAGCCGCGCTCCGCCCATTTGGTGGCCGGCTTTGGCCGCATCGTCGATTTGGCGCCTGCGGACCTCCTGGTCGATCTGTCGGATGCGTCCGAACTGGTCGCCGCCGAGGAGGAGGCCGTCGCCCACGTCAATGCAGATCACGCGGAAACGCTGCGCCTCTACGCCACCCGCCTGCTCGGACTGCCGGACGGCGACTGGACGATGACCGGCCTCGATCCCGAAGGATGCGACCTCGCCCTGGAGGACCTTGCGGCGCGTCTGCGCTTCCCGCAGCGCATCCGGGGTCCCGGACCGCTCCGCGCGATTCTTCGGGATATGGCCGAACAGGCGCGCGCCACCTAGGCTTGCTGCAGATCAAATCGGTTCATTTTGCAGTGCAACACAGAATTGCGTCCCGCCGTTCACCCTTTGGCGAAGGAACGTCTTGTTCTGGCCTGCATCTCATGCGTATTGAGGCCGATCGTCCGCCCGCATGCGGTGCGCGCAACCCGCGCTTCTGTGGCGCCCGTTCCGTGATACCGCGCGGCAGAGTGACAACAGGCCCGGTCGGCGCTGGCCGGGTGCGAGGAGAATAACGTGGACAATGTCGGTACCCACAATGGCGCCCACGGCGTCGAGGCCTTCGGTTTCAAGGATCTTCAGCGGGTTTTCTGGAATCTGACGGCCCCGCGCCTTTACGAGGAGTCGATCGGACGCAGCGAGGCGACGCTCGCCGCCGGCGGCGCTCTTGTGGCCCAGACCGGGGTTCACACCGGCCGTTCGCCCAAGGACAAGTTCATCGTCCGCGATGCGATCACCGCCGACAGCGTCTGGTGGGACAACAACGGCGCCATCGAGCCCGAGCAGTTCGAGACGCTGCTCGCGGATTTCATGGCGCATGCGCGCGGCAAGGAGCTGTTCGCGCAGGATCTCTATGGAGGCGCCGATCCGCAATACAGGGTCAAGACGCGCGTCTTCACCGAATATGCTTGGCACTCGCTGTTCATCCGCAACCTGCTGATCCGGCCCGACGCCGGCGATCTTGCCGGTTTCGTGCCCGACATGACAATCGTCGACTTGCCAAGCTTCAAGGCCGATCCGGCCCGCCACGGCTGCCGGTCCGAGACCGTCATAGCCTGCGACTTCAGCCGTCGCATCGTGCTGATCGGCGGCACGTCCTATGCGGGCGAGATGAAGAAATCCGTCTTCACCTACCTCAACTTCGTGTTGCCGCCCAAGGGCGCGATGCCGATGCACTGCTCGGCGAATGTCGGGAATGACGGCGACGCCGCGATTTTCTTCGGCCTGTCGGGCACCGGCAAGACGACGCTTTCGGCCGACCCCAACCGCACGCTACTCGGCGATGACGAGCATGGCTGGACGCCGACCGGCCTCTTCAACTTCGAGGGCGGCTGCTACGCCAAGGCAATCAAGCTGTCGCGCGAGGCCGAGCCGGAGATCTTCGCCACCACCGAGCGTTTCGGCACCGTGATGGAGAACGTGGTGCTCGACCCGCTCACCCGCGTGCCGGATTTCGATAACGGCTCGCGCACCGAGAACACCCGCATCGCCTATCCGCTGGACTACATTCCGAACGCGTCGGAGACCGGCCGGTCCGGGATGCCGAAAAACATCGTGATGCTGACCTGCGATGCCTTCGGCGTGCTGCCGCCGATCGCCAAGTTGACGGCGGCCCAGGCGATGTACCACTTCCTCTCGGGCTACACCGCCAAGGTGGCCGGCACCGAGAAGGGCGTTACCGACCCGCAGGCGACGTTCTCGACCTGCTTCGGCGCGCCCTTCATGCCCCGCCACCCGTCGGTCTACGGCAACCTGCTGCGCGACCTGATCGGCAAGCATGGTGTCGACTGCTGGCTGGTCAACACCGGCTGGACGGGCGGCAAGCACGGCGTTGGGCGCCGCATGCCGATCCGCGTCACGCGGCGGCTGCTCACCGCGGCGCTGGACGGCTCGCTGAACCGCGCCGATTTCCGCACCGATCCCTATTTCGGCTTCGCGGTTCCAACCTCGGTTCCGGGTGTCGAGCCCCACATCCTCTACCCGGTGAAGACCTGGGCTTCGAAGGCCGAGTTCGCCGAGACGGCGAAGAAGCTGGTCGCCATGTTCCGCGACAACTTCGCGACGTTCGAACAGCACGTCGACGCCGATGTGAGCGCCGCGGCGCCGGCAAGCCAGCTGGCGGCCGAGTGATGGCGTCCCGGGGGCGGCCATCCGGCCGCCCCGGCCGCCGGGGCGACAGGCCGGCCCGGCTCGCCCGATTGTTAAAACCGGCCAGACGCCGACAGATTGTCACGCTCACGCTGTGACGCTGCGGTATCATGCTTTGCTGGGCGATTCGGCCGGATGTCGGCGGCCGTCGCGCCCGTGTTGGCCTCTGACCGACCTGGATGATCGTGATGACCCTTCGCTCCCTCCTCGCTGCCGGCGCTCTCGTGCTGGCCGCCTCTGCTTTCGTCCCCACCGAGGCCGCTGCTGTTGTTTGCGCCCGCGGCGTTGTCCGCGCCGGATGCGCTGGCCCGAACGGCGCAGTCGCCGTGCGCAAGCCCGTGGCGGTTGCTCCGGCCAAGACCTGCCGCTGGATCAACGGCGCCCGCGTCTGCCGCACGCGCTGGTGAGATCGCGCAGGCCGCGCCGCTGAGGCGGCGAACCGACCCCGGTACCGGGCGGTCCTAACCGTATTTGTTCACCGCCCGGTTGCGTCTTGATGCTAGGATCAATCCGCTGTCGCCACGTCGGTGGCGCTTCCGATGGAGGCTGGAATGGGTGGTTGGATTGTCCTCGGCGTCGTTGCGCTGCTCGTCTTCTGGCTGATCAGCATCTACAACGGCCTGGTTGGGTTGCGGCAAAGGGTGAACCAGTCCTTTGCCGACATCGACGTCCAGCTCAAGCAGCGCCATGACCTGATCCCCAATTTGGTGGAGACGGTGAAGGGCTACGCTACCCACGAGAAGAGCACGCTCGACGCCGTCATCCAGGCGCGCAACTCCGCGCTCTCGGCGCAGGGGCCGGGCCAGCAGGCCGCAGCCGAGGGGGCGCTCACCGGCGCGCTCGGTCGCCTCATTGCCCTGGGCGAGGCCTATCCGGACCTCAAGGCCAACACCAATTTCCAGCAGCTGCAGACCGAGCTGGCCGACATCGAGAACAAGCTCTCCGCCGCGCGGCGCTTCTTCAACAACTCGGTCAGCGAGTACAATGCGTCGATTCAGGCGTTCCCCGCCGTGTTCTTTGCCAGCAATCTCGGTTTCAGCCAGCGTGAGTTCTTCGACGTCGGCGAGGACAGCCGCAAGCAACTCGACGTGACGCCGTCCGTGAAATTCTGAGCCGGCCCGGGAGGCGCGGCCATGGGTCCGGTCTTCGGCCTCTACAGCCATATCCGCGCCAACCGGTTCCGCTCCGGCCTGCTGCTGGTTGTTCTTGTCCTGCTCGTCAACGTCATGGTGTTTGCCGGCGCGCTCTTCGGCGAGTCGGTGGCCCACAACTACAGCCTCCAGTCTCTGCTGCAGCTTGCCCTCCGCGATACGATCCGCGCCACCCCCTATGTGGCCATCGGGGTCGCCGTCTGGGTCGTCATTGCCTACTGGTCGCACCAGTCGATCGTCGAGGCGATGACCGGAGCCCGACGCGTCACCCGGGCCGAGGAGCCGCGGCTCTACAATCTGCTCGAAAATCTCTGCATCTCCCGCGGCATGACGGTTCCTCGTCTTGAGATCCTCGATGATCCGGCGCTGAACGCCTTTGCCACCGGCATGAGTGCCAGCCAGTACGCCATCACCGTCACCACGGCGCTGCGCGACACGCTCACCGATGCCGAGATGGAGGCGGTGCTCGCGCACGAGCTCACCCACATCCGCAACGAGGACGTCCGCATGATGGTGGTCGCCATCATCATCGCGGGCGTCGTCGGGTTCTTCGCCGAGTTCTTCTTCCGCGTCCTCACCCGCCTGCGCTGGAGCGGCGGGGAGGGCAGCAGCGACCGCGAGGGCAGGGGAACGGGCGGCTCCTTTGCCGGCATCATCATCGCGTTCGTGATGGTCGGACTTGCCTGGTTCCTGTCGCTGTCGGTCCGCTTCGCGCTGTCGCGCAGCCGCGAATACATGGCCGATGCCGGTGCGGTGGAGCTGACCAAGAACCCCGACGCGATGATCTCGGCCCTGGTGAAGATCTCCGGCAAGGGCGAGATTGCCACCGCGCCCTCCGGCATCATGGAGATGTGCGTCGACAATCCACGGTCCGGATTTTTCGACCTGTTCGCCACCCACCCGGCCATCGATGACCGCATCGACGCGCTGGTGCGCCATGCGGGGGGCCACCGGCCCGATCCGGCGGCACCGCCGCAGCTGCCCGAGCCGCCCGCCCCGTCGCTGGTGCCGGCACCCGGGACGGCGACGCAGCCCTGGGGGGCGCCGACCGGGTCGGGTGACCAGGTCGCCGCGCCGTGGGGCCGTCCGCTCTGACGCTCAGGCGGCCGGCATCGCCTTTTCGACCAGCCGCGCCCAATAGCTGACGCCGGTCGGGATCAACCCGTCGTTGAAATCATACGCAGGGTGATGCAGCCCGGCGCTGTCGCCGTTGCCGACAAAGATGAACGCCCCCGGCCGCGCCAGCAGCATGTAGGAAAAATCCTCGGCGCCCATCGTGGGCCGCACATCCGTGTCCACCGCGTCGGCCCCGGAGACCTCGCTCGCCACCTCGACCGCGAAGGCCGTCTCGGCCGGGTGGTTGCTGGTCGCCGGATAGCCGCGCTCGTACAGTACAGTCGCTGTGGCACCGTGCAGTCCGGCAAGGCCACCGGCGATCTCGCTGATGCGCCGCTCGATCATGTCCTGGACGGCGGGCTTCAGCGTCCGCACCGTGCCCTTCAGCGTGGCCGTCTGCGGCAGCACGTTGAAGGTCTCGCCGGCGCGCAGATAGGTGACCGAGACGACCGCCGAATCCAGCGGGTCGACATTGCGCGCCACGATGGTCTGCAGCACGCCCACGAGCTGCGCCGCGATCGCCACCGTATCGATGGAGCTGTGCGGATGGGCCGCATGCGCCCCGCGCCCGTCGATCGTCACCGTGAAGCGGTCGGCGGCCGCCATCAGCGGGCCGGGCCGCACCGCGAAATGGCCGACAGGCAGCCCCGGCATGTTGTGCATGCCATACACCTCGGTGACGCCGAAGCGGTCCATCATGCCGTCCTCGACCATGGCCCGGCCGCCGCCGCCGCCCTCCTCGGCCGGCTGGAAGATCACCACCACCGTGCCGGCAAAGTTGCGCGTCTCCGCCAGATAGCGCGCCGCGCCGAGCAGCATGGCGGTGTGGCCGTCATGCCCGCAGGCATGCATCTTTCCCGGGACCGTGGAGGCGTACGGCTTGCCGGTGGCCTCCTCGATCGGCAGCGCGTCCATGTCGGCGCGCAACCCCACGACCTTGTCGCCCGGCAGCCGACCGCGAATCACGCCGACCACGCCGGTCCGGCCGATTCCGGTCGCAACCTCGTCACAGCCGAACGCCCGCAACTTCTCGGCGACAATCCCGGCGGTGCGATGCACGTCATAGTCGAGCTCCGGATGCGCGTGCAGGTCCTGGCGCCATACTGAAATTTCGTCCGCGAGTGCGGCAACACGGTTGACGATGGGCATGGCTGGACCTCGGCCGAACGGGGGGAGAGGGCGCTCGTCCCTCAATTGTCGACACAATCCGATGCCTTCTGCCGGGTCAACCGCAACCTGCAACGGGTGCCGGTGACTTGACGCAGCCGTTACTGGCAGACGACGGTGCACGTGGAGGCTGTTGCCATGCAAATGACCACCCGCGAGATGCTCGCCCGGCTCGTCGCGTTTCCGACCGTTTCGAGTGCCAGCAACCTTCCCCTGATGGGCTTCGTCCGGGGCTGGCTGGCCGCCCATGGGGTCGAAAGCCGGCTTGTGCCGAATGCCGATGGCACCAAGGCCAACCTCTATGCCACAGTCGGCCCCATGGTGGAGGGTGGCGTTGTCCTTTCCGGCCATACCGACGTGGTGCCGGTCGAGGGCCAGCCCTGGACCAGCGACCCGTTCGTGCTCACCGAACGCGACGGCCGGCTGTACGGCCGCGGCACCTGCGACATGAAGGGTTTCGACGCGCTGGTCCTCGCCGCCGTGCCGGCGATGCTCAAGGCTGGCCTGCGCCGTCCGGTGCATATCGCGCTGAGCTATGACGAGGAGGTTGGCTGCCAGGGTGCTCCGTCTCTGGTCGACGCCATGGTGGCGGCCCTGCCGCGGCCGGCCGCCGTGATCGTCGGCGAGCCTTCCCGGATGAAGGCGGTTACCGGCCACAAGGGCTCGGTGTCCTATTTCACCACCGTCCGGGGACGGACCGTGCATTCCAGCCGCATCGATCTTGGCGTCAGCGCCGTGATGGTTGCCGCCCGGCTCGTCACCTGGCACGAGGACGTCATGGCGGAGAACATCGCCGCGGCCGACATGAGCTCGCCGTTCGAGCCGCCTTGGACGACGCTGCACTGCGGTTACATTCACGGCGGCACGGCCGCCAACGTCGTCGCTGATCGCTGCGAATTCGTCGCCGAGGTCCGCGCCATCCCCACGCAGGACCCGTGGAGCTTCCGCAACCGCTACGAGGCCTATGTGCGCGAGGTGGTCGAACCGGCCATGCAGGCGGTTGCGCCGGAATCCGGCGTCGACATCGTCCACCGCGCCGCGGTGCCGGGGCTGCGGCCCGAGCCCGATGGCGTCGCCGAGTCGCTCGTCCGCCGCCTCACCGGCGACAATGGCCAGACCGTCGTGGCCTACGGCACCGAGGCCGGCATCTTTCAGACGTCAGGTTGGTCGAGCGTCGTCTGCGGCCCCGGCGACATCGCCCAGGCCCACCAGGCCGACGAATATCTCGAGCTGACCGAGATTGTGGCAGGCGAGGCCTTCATGAAGCGGCTCATCGCCGAACTGGCCGCATGAGCGCTGCGTTTTGCCGCTGGACCGAAGCCGGAAAGCCCGTCTAATCTCTGCGACCGATCGCGGGAGGCGTGGTCAGAAGCAATCCCGGCATCGCCGTGCAGCGTCCGATGGAACAGGACGCGCTGCGGCTCGCCGGCATGGAGGGTTGGATCTTGATGCTCCGTAAGTCTCTTCTGGCGGCCGTGGCCGCTGTCGCTCTTGCCGCGCTGGTCATGCCGGCCTCGGCCAAGACGCTCCGCTATGCCAACCAGGGCGACCTCAAGTCGCTCGACCCCTACACCCTCAACGAGACCACAACGAACGCCCATCTGGGCAACGTCTATGAGGGTCTCACGCGGCGCGGCAAGGACCTCGCCATCGGGCCGGGCCTGGCCGAACGCTGGGAGATCGCCGAGCCGACCCGCTGGCGCTTCTATCTGCGCAAGGGCGTCAAGTTCGCCAATGGCGAGGACTTCACCGCCGATGACGTGATCTTCTCTGCCGACCGTGTGCGCGCCACCGGCTCCAACTTCGCCACCCGGGTGCCGTCGGGCGCCAAGTTCGTCAAGATTGACGACCATACGCTCGACGTGGTTCTGACCTCGCCGAACCCCATCCTCAATGCCCAGTGGGACACCTGGTACATCATGTCGAAGAAGTGGGCGGAGGCGAACAACGCCACCGCTCCGACGCCGGCGGCCGCCACCGCGCCGAGCTTTGCGGCGCTGAACGCCAACGGCACCGGCCCGTTTCGGATCGAGAGCCACCAGCCTGGCGTCAAGACCGTGTTCAAGCCGAATGGCGGCTGGTGGGGCAAGCCCGAGCACAACCTCACCGAGGTGATCTTCACGCCGATCAACTCCGACGCGACGCGTGTCGCCGCGCTGCTGTCGGGCGAGGTCGACATCATCGAGCCGGTTCCGATCCAGGATATCCAACGCGTCAATGCGTCGACCAACGCCCAGGTGCTCACCGGCCCCGAGCTGCGCACCATCTTCCTCGGCTTCGACCAGACCCGCGACGAGCTGCTGGAGTCGAGCGTCAAGGGCAAGAACCCCTTCAAGGACGTCCGGGTCCGCGAGGCTTTCTACAAGGCCGTCGACATCGAGGCGATCAAGGCCCGCGTCATGCGCGGCCTGTCCACGCCCTCGCCGCTGATGATCGCGCCCGAGCTGTTCTCGCTGTCGAAGGACTTCACCCGTCCCAAGCTCGATCCCGATGGGGCCAAGAAGCTGTTGGCCGACGCCGGGTACCCGAACGGCTTCGAGGTCGGCATGGACTGCCCGAATGATCGCTACGTCAATGACGGACCGATCTGCCAGGCGGTGGTGGGCATGCTGGCCCGCATCGGCGTCAAGGTGAACCTGAACGCCCAGCCCAAGGCGCAGTATTTCGCTAAGGTGCTCAAGTCGGGTGGCTACAAGACCTCTTTCTACCTGCTCGGCTGGACCCCCGGCACGCTCGACAGCCACAATGTGCTGTTCGACATCATGGGCTGCCGGGACGACGCCGCGTCATCGCGCGGCGAGTCCAACCTCGGCAACTACTGCAACAAGAAGCTCGATGCACTCACCGACCAGGTCCTCGTCGAGGTCGACCCGGCCAAGCGCAACGGCCTCATCAAGCAGGCGTTCCAGATCGGCTTTGACGACTATGGCTACATCCCGCTGCACCAGCAGTCGCTGGCCTGGGGCGTCGCCAAGTCGGTGAAGGTCGCGCAGCGCGCCGACAACTCGGTGCTGCTGCACTGGATCACCAAGGACTGACCGCAGGTCGACCTTTGCGGGTCGATTCTTGATCGTCTGATCCGGACCGGCGGCGCCGAAAGGTGCCGCCGGTCCGGCCCGTCTGATGCCCGGGCCCGTTTCATACAGAGAGGGGTGAAGACGACGGCCGCGCCGCGCCGCACGGATCCGAGGACGCACCGATGTTCGCCTTCATCCTCCGCCGTCTGCTGCAATCCGTTCTGGTGCTGCTGGCCGTCGGCGTGATCGCGTTTGCGCTGTTCCGCCTCGTCGGCGATCCGATCAACCAGATCGTGTCGCTCGACACGCCGGCGGCCGAGCGCGAGCGCATCCGCCTCGAACTCGGCCTCGACGACCCGTCGATCGTCCAGTTCGGTCGCTACCTGGCGCGCGCCGTCACCCTCGACTTCGGCATCTCCTACCAGTTCCGCCAGCCGGTCGCGAAGCTGATTGGCGAGCGCATGCCGGCAACGCTGGAGCTCGCCTTCGTGGCCGCACTGCTGTCGCTCATCGTCGGCATCCCCATGGGGGTCTACACCGCGCTGCGGCGCGGCACCGCTTTGTCGTCGCTGTTCATGGCGCTGTCGCTGGTGGGGGTGTCGCTGCCGACGTTCCTGATCGCCATCCTGCTGCGCTACATCTTTTCCGTGCACCTTGGCTGGTTGCCGTCCTTCGGCCGCGGCACGGTGGTGCAGCTCGGCTTCTGGTCGACAGGGCTGCTCACCGTCAGCGGGCTCAAGGCCATCATCCTGCCGGCCGTCACGCTCGGCCTGTTCCAGATGACGCTGATCATGCGCCTGGTCCGGGCCGAGATGCTCGAGGTGCTGCGCACCGACTACATCAAGTTCGCCCGCGCCCGCGGCCTCAGCGACCGCGCCGTGCATTTCGGCCACGCCCTGAAGAACACGCTGGTGCCGGTGATCACCATTGCGGGGCTGCAGCTCGGCTCGATCATCGCCTTCGCGCTCATCACCGAATATGTCTTCCAGTGGCCCGGCATGGGAGCGCTGTTTCTCGGCGCCGTGCAGAATGTCGACATCCCCATCATGGCGGCCTATCTGCTGCTGATCGCCTTCATCTTCGTGATCGTGAACCTGGTCGTCGACATTCTCTACGCGGTGGTCGACCCGCGGCTGCGCACCAGCATGCAGGCGGCGTGAGGGCACCATGACCGATCAGGCCGACGCCGTGGACGTGAAGGCGCAGGTCGAGGCAACGCGCGCCCGCGCTCCGTCCTGGCTCGCCCGGTTCCGCGACAGCGACATCCTGGCGAGCTTCCTGTCCTCCAAGGTCACCATGCTGTCGGGCTTCATCACCGTCCTGATGATTGTCGGCGCCCTGTTCGCCACCTGGATCGCGCCGACCAACCCGTTCGACCCGGCCAGCGTCAACCTGATCGACTCGCTGTTTCCGCCGCGCTGGGTCGAGGGTGGCGACCCGCGCTTCCTGCTCGGCACCGACAACCAGGGTCGCGACCTGTGGTCGGCGATCCTCTACGGCATGCGCGTCTCGCTGATCATCGGAATCTGCGGCGTCATCATCGCCGCGACGCTCGGCATCGGCCTCGGCCTTCTGGCCGGCTATGCGGGCGGCCGCGTCGACGCCTTCATCATGCGGGTCGCCGACATCCAGCTCACCTTCCCGGCGATCCTGATCGCGCTGGTGATCGACGGCGTGGTGCGGGCCCTGTTCAAGGGCCTGCCGCGCGAGCAGACCGCCTTCGGCGTCCTCGTCATCTCGATCGGCCTGTCCTTCTGGGTGCAGTATGCCCGCACGGTCCGCGGCTCGACGCTGGTCGAGAAGAACAAGGACTATGTCCAGGCCGCCCGCCTGATCGGCATTCCGGCACCGCTGATCATGCTCCGCCACGTGCTGCCCAACGTCATCGGCCCGGTGCTGGTGATCCTGACGATCAACCTGGCGCTGGCCATCATCACCGAGGCGACTTTGTCGTTTTTGGGCCTCGGCCTGCCGCCGACGCAGCCCTCGCTCGGAACGTTGATCCGCATCGGCAATGACTTCCTGTTCTCCGGCGAATGGTGGATCGTCGCCTTTCCGGGGGTGACGCTGGCCGTCTTCGTGCTGGCCGTGAACCTTCTGGGCGACTGGCTGCGCGACGCCCTCAACCCGAAATTGCGATGACAGAGCCGATCCTCTCCGTCCGCGGCCTCACGGTCGAGTTCGTCACCCGCCGCGGCACGCTGCGGGCATTGGACAACATTTCCTTCGACATCGCCCGCGGCGAGGTGCTGGGCGTCGTCGGCGAATCGGGCGCCGGCAAGTCGGTCACGGGCGCGGCCGTCATCGGCCTGATCGAGCCGCCCGGTCGCATCGCCAGCGGCGAGATCCGCCTTGCCGGGCAGCGCATCGACAACCTCGGCCGCGACGCCATGCGGCATGTGCGTGGCAAGCGCATCGGCATGGTGTTCCAGGACCCGCTGACGAGCCTCAACCCGCTCTACCGGGTCGGCGACCAGCTGGTCGAGACCATCCTCGCCCATCTGCCGCTGTCGCCTGCGGCGGCACGCAAGCGCGCCGTCGATCTCCTCGCCGAGGTCGGCATCCCGGCGCCCGACCGCCGCATCGACGGCTATCCGCATGAGTTCTCGGGCGGCATGCGCCAGCGCGTCGTCCTCGCCCTCGCGCTCTGTGCCGAGCCCGAGCTGGTCATCGCCGACGAGCCGACGACGGCGCTCGACGTGTCGGTGCAGGCGCAGATCATCGCCCTCATCCGGCGGCTGTGCCGCGAGCGTGGCACGGCCGTGATGCTGATCACCCACGACATGGGCGTCATCGCCGAGACCGCCGACCGCGTCGCCGTGATGTATGCCGGGCGCATCGCCGAGATCGGGCCCGTGCGGGACGTGGTGCAGGATCCACTGCATCCCTATGCGGTCGGGCTGATGGGATCGATCCCGACGCTGGCCGGAGAGGCCGAGCGCCTCGTCCAGATCCCCGGCTCGATGCCGCGCCTCACCGCCATCCCTGCCGGATGCGCCTTCAACCCGCGCTGCCCGCGCGTGTTCGCCCGCTGTATTGTCGAGCGGCCCGAGCCGATCGCCCGTGGCGCCCACCAGGTGGCGTGCTTCCTCTACGACCCGGCCTCGGGCCTGCCGGACCCGCGGCCGAGCGCCGAGATGCGCCCGGAGGTCGACGCGTGAGCACGCTCGTCGAGGTTCGCGACCTGCGCCGGGTCTTCGACGTGTCGAAGCCCTGGCTCGAGCGCACGCTGGCGCGTGAATCCCGCATGCTGCTGAAGGCCGTCGATGGCGTCACCTTCAGCATCCAGCGCGGCGAGACCTTCGCGCTGGTCGGCGAATCCGGCTCCGGCAAGTCGACCGTCGCCCGCATGGTGGTGGGCCTGCTGCAGCCGACCGCCGGCGAGGTGATGATCGACGGCGTATCGATGACGGCTGCCGCCGACGCGGCCGCGCGGCGTCGCCTGCGCCGGCGCATCCAGATGATCTTCCAGGATCCCTATGCCAGCCTCGATCCGCGCTGGCGCGTCGGCCGCATCATCGCCGAGCCGATCCGCGCTTTTGGCCTGGCCCGCGGCGATGCGGTGACCGCCCGCACCGGCGAGCTGCTGCGTCTCGTCGGGCTCGATCCCGCCGACGCCGCCAAGTTCCCGCACGAGTTTTCCGGCGGCCAGCGCCAGCGCATTGCCATTGCCCGCGCGTTGGCGGCCGAATCCGACTTCATCGTCTGCGACGAGCCGACCTCGGCGCTCGACGTTTCCGTCCAGGCGCAGATCCTCAACCTGATGCGCGACCTGCAGGACCGGCTGGGCCTGACCTATCTGTTCATCAGCCATAATCTTGCGGTGGTCCGCCATATGGCGACGACAATCGGCGTCATGTATCTCGGCCGGGTGGTCGAGGTCGCGCCGGCCCGCCAGCTGTTCGCCGCACCGCGCCATCCCTACACGCGCATGCTGCTCGATGCGGTGCCGGACCTCGCCCTGTCCGGGCGGCCGCGCACCCCCGTGCAGGGCGAGATCCCCAATCCGATCTCGCCGCCGACGGGCTGTACCTTCAACCCGCGCTGCGGCCTGGCCAATGACCGCTGCCGGCGCGAGAATCCCGTGCTGCGCGACGGGGTGGCCTGTCACGCCGTCGAGGACGGTCGCGACTTGGCGATGCCGGCGGCCGCGGTCACGGCCTGACCGGCGGCGCCCTCAGGGCTTCGGCGCGCTGACCGGTTGCGGCGGCTTGACCGCCTCGCGCGGCGGCGCGGTGCCACTCTTCGGACGGCTGGTGCGGTACTGCCCGCGATCGACGGCGATGATCACCACGGCCGCAAGGACC
>JBEIIL010000069.1:0-19131 GCA_040380755.1 Methylobacteriaceae bacterium
CGCGATTTCGTCTATGCGGCCGGCTCGCGGCGCGATCCGGCCGAGGCCTACCGGGCGTATCGGGGTCGGGATCCCGACCCCGATACGCCCGGTAGGCCTCGGCCGGATCGCGCCGCGAGCCGGCCGCATAGACGAAATCGCGGAGTTTCTGCGCGGTGGCCGGGTCGAAATCGTCCCCTGCCTCCTCGAAGGCGGCGAAGCCGTCCGCATCCAGCACTTCCGACCACATGTAGGAGTAGTAGCCCGCCGAGTACCCGTCTCCGGAGAAGACGTGGCCGAAATGCGGGGTCCGGTGCCGCATCGACAGGCCTGCGGGCATCCCGAGCCGGTCCAGCACGTCGCGCTCGAACCGGATCGGGTCGATGCCGTCGGCCGTTTCGAGGGCATGGAAGGCCATGTCGACCAACGCCGACGACACGTATTCCACGGTGGCGATGCCCTGCTGGAAGTTGCGCGCGGCGCGGATCCGCTGCAGCAGCGCCTCGGGCATCGGCTCGCCGGTCTCGGCATGGATCGCAAAGCGTCCGAGCACCTCTGGGCGCATCAGCCAGTGCTCGTAAAGCTGCGAGGGGAACTCGACGAAGTCGCGCGGCACGTTGGTGCCGGAGATCGACGGATAGGTCACGTCCGACAGCATGCCGTGCAGGGCGTGGCCGAATTCGTGGAACAGCGTATGGGCATCGTCCAGGCTGAGCAGCGCCGGCGTGCCCTTGTTGAAGTTCATCACGTTGACGATGATCGGGCGGATCGGCCCGTCGAGCCGCTCCTGCGTCCGGAAAGCACTCATCCAGGCGCCGCTGCGCTTGGACGGACGAGCGAAATAATCGCCCAGGAACAGCGCCAGATGGCGGCCCGACGCGTCGGTCGCCTCCCAGACGCGGACATCGGGGTGGTACACGGGCACGTCCGTGCGCTCGGTGAAGGTGATCGAAAACAGTTTCGACGCGACATCGAACGCCGCGGCGATGATCCGGTCGAGCTGGAGGTAGGGCTTGATCTGGGTCTCGTCGAGGTCGTGCCGGATCTTGCGCAGCTTTTCGCCATAGTGGCGCCAGTCATGCGGCCCGAGCGGTCCGTTCTCGCCCTCGGCGGCTGCCAGCGCCGACAGGTCGGCTTTTTCCGCCTCGGCCTGGATGATCGCCCGGCTCCAGACGCGTTCCAGCAGGGTCTTCACCGCATCCGGCGTCTTGGCCATGGTGGCGTCGAGCCGGTAGTCGGCGAAGGTCTGGTAGCCCAGCAGCCGGGCCCGCTCCGCCCGCAGCGCCAGGATCTCGGCAATCACCGCCCGGTTGTCGGTGGCACCGTCCGTCTCGCCGCGGCCGGAAAACGCCGCGAAGGCCTGTTGGCGCAAAGCGCGGTTGGTCGAGAACTGCAGAAACGGTTCGACGCTCGAGCGGCTGAGGGTGATCACCGGCTTGCCGGGATGGCCGCACTCCTCGCCCGCCTGCAGCGCCGCCGCCAGCAGCCAGTCGGGAAGCCCCGCTTGGTCCGCGGGCGTCTCCAGAACGAGGCGCCAGGCCGCCTCGTCGGCCATCACATTCTGGGTGAACGTCGTGCCGAGAACAGCCAGGCGCTCCATGATGGTTCCAAGCCGGTCGCGGTCGGAGCCCTCGAGCCGGGCACCTGAGCGCACGAAGCGCTTGTGGGTCAGGTCCAGAACCCGGGCCTGTTCCGCGTCGAGCCCGAGCGTCGCTTCTGTCTGGACGAGCATGTCGACGCGGGCAAACAGCGCCGCATTCATGCCGGTGTCGCTGTAATGCTTCGCCAGAACCGGCGAGATGGCCCGCTCGACCGCCTGCAGGGCGGGATTGGTATGCGCAGAGGCGAGATTCCAGAACGCACCGCCGACCCGTGTCAGCAGGTCACCGGCGCGCTCCATCGCCTCGATCGTGTTGGCGAAAGTGGGCGGCTCGGGATTGCCGGCGATCGCGTCGACCTCGGCCCTGTCAGCCGCCAGCGCCACGTCGAAGGCCGGCTGAAAGTGCTCCGGACGGATGGCATCGAAGGGCGGTGCCCCGAACGGGGTCGCATAGGGCGCCAGAAGGGGATTGTCCGATCCGGGAATGCCGATGGCGCGCGTCATGCTGTGCTCCTTGTGCCGTGGCCGGACAATGGCGAGCCCGCGGCGCCCGTGCAAGACTGTCCCGATGAACGGCCTGCCTTTGCAGGGCCATCCCGGCGGATCAGCCCCGCCCCCGCGCCCGGATGTTGCGCAGCACCAGGCAGGCGCCGCCCGCTGCCCGCAGCCGGTCGCACAGGCTGTCGGACGCTGCCCGGCTTGGCAGACCGACCCGCACCTGGTAGGAGGCCCGCGATCGGCGGCTGAGCATCTGGGTCTGCAGGATCATCGTGTCCTTGCCCGCCAGCAGGACCGAGTGACGCCGCTCCGCCCGGGCGAAGGCCGCCAGCGCCTTGCCGCGCGAGAAGCCGCCGCTGAGCTGTACGCCCCACGGCATGGCGACCCCCGTGCGGATGCGCTGTTCCAAGGCCGTCAGGTAGGGACCCGGGCTCTGCCGCAGCGCGGTGCGTACGGCGGCGCAGCTCGTCGCCGGCTCGGCCGCTGCGGGCGGCAGCGCCGAGGTCTCACCCCGCCTTGCGGCCGCAAAGCTGTCCGCATCCTGGCCGGTGATCACCGCCACATAGTGGCGAGTCTCGGCCGGCAGTCGGCCCTTGCCGTCGAGCCAGTCCTGAACGCGCTGCGGGCCGGCATTGTAGGCCGCAGCGGCAAGGCCGAGGCTGCCGAACTGCCGTCGCAGGTCCGCCAGATGCTGGCCGCATGCGGGAGCGCCTGCACCGGATCGAACGGATCGAGCGGGCCGCGTTCCCGCGCCGTGTAGGGCATGAACTGGGCGATTCCCTGGGCGCGTGCGCCGCTGCGGGTCACCGGTCCAACCACGGAGGGGCGAAAGCCGCTCTCCTGGGCGATCAGCCGTGTCAGGAAGGTCACCGGAAGGCCGTGCTGGCCGGCAGCGGCCTCGATCAGCAGGCAGATGCTGTCGGCGCTGACCGCATCGGCGGTTGCGACGGCGGCTTCGGGTGGTCGTGGAGCCTCGCTGGCGGCCGGCGCCGGTCTGTCCCCGGACGGATACGGCTCCTGCGCGAGCGCGAAGCCGCACAACATGGCAGTCAGGCACGGCATCAGGACCATGAGAGCAGGGAGGGTGCTCGGTCTCACCGGACGGTCATCGCCCGTCCCGATGGCGGGGATGCGACAGACCGGCGACGGACCGGTCAGCTCTCGTGCGGGATGTCGTCAAGCTCGGGCGAGGGCCGTGCCAGGGTGACGAGCGCATCGACATCGGTGATCACCAGCCGGCTGCCCCGGATCTCGACGCCGTGCTCGGTCAGGGCCTGGAAATTGCGCGAGAGATTTTCCGGCGATGTGCCGATCAGCGAGGCCAGCGTGCGCTTCTGGAACGGCAGGGTGATGGCGGTCGTCTCGCCCTGTTCGCGCCGGGTGATCAGGATCCAGTTGGCCAGACGCTCCAGCGAGGTCCGCAGCTTCTGGCTCTGCAACTCACGCACGGCAAGCCGGTGGGTCCCGGCGAGTTCGCGCGCCAATGCTGCGGCAAAACCGGCATCGGACGCGATCGCGGTGCGCACCGGCTCCGCCGGCACCATCAGGATCTTCGACGCCTCGAGCGTGCGCCCGGAATTCAGCTGCGGATCATCGGCGATGATCGATTCCAGCGGAAACACGGCGTGCGGCCGCAACACCGCTACAGTAGCCTCGCTGGAATCATGGGTGGCGAACAGCTCCGCGGCGCCCTCCACGACCACATGCAGGAAGTCGGGACGCGTTCCCTGGCGGGTCAGCAGGACGCCGATCGGGAACCGCTGCAGAAACGACATCTGCACCAGCCTCTCGGCAACAGCCGGCGCACATGACTGAAAGAGGGGGAGCCGCAGGACGTGGTCGGCGTCTTCTGATCTCATCGCAAGCCAGAAAATCGAGCCCCGAGGGCTCATCGACATTCACGAAACTGAAGGTGTCAATCCTTCGGAGCATTAGTTAGGCCTGAGAGGCCACTCTGGCGCGACCCAGGATGTTTCTCCTCGGCTTCAATTGCTACATGGTCGAGGGAGTAACTGCAAACAGCCGAGAATACGCTTTCTGTGTGCGCCTGTTCGGTCACGAGTGCAACCGATATTTGCGCTTTCGCGAATTGCGGCGGTTTGCACACGGGATGCGGAACGCCGGCCCGACGCGTGACATCCGCCTAAACGGCCTCCCATCCTTGTCATTCCGGAGACAATCCGGGTCCTGAAACCCGGCTCTGCGGAGCATGCGTGAGCCCCCGTGTCAGCCCTTCAGGACCAGGGGTAGCCCGGCGGCCACGAACACAACACGGTCGGCCCTGGCCGCAATCTGCTGGTTTAGCCGTCCTGCGGCGTCTCGGAAGGCCCGCGCAAGGGCGTTGTCGGGGACAATTCCCAGCCCGACCTCGTTGGCGACCAGAACGACTGGGGCCTGGAGATCCGCCAGCACACGTAGCAGTCCATCGGCTTCCGCCTCGGGGCTCCGGCCGTCCAGCATCACATTGCTGAGCCACAGCGTCAGGCAGTCCACCAGCACGGGCGCCGGCCCGGTCGCGATCCGGCACAGGACTTCGGCGAGCGCCAGCGGCTCCTCCGTGGTGACCCAACCCTGGGCCCTGTCGGCGCGGTGCCTGCTGATTCGCGCCGCCATTTCGTCGTCGAGCCCCTGTCCGGTGGCGACGTAATGCCAGGGCCCAGGCGTGGCAGTGACCACGGACTCGGCCTGCCGGCTCTTGCCGGACCGGGCACCGCCAAGAATGAGACTGAGCCGGGGGAGGGCGGTCATGCTGTCGCGATCAGGTCCAGGCCGGTCAGGCGGCGGCCGGCGGTTTTTCGCCATCCTTGCCGCGACGCGTTGCTCCCGCAAGCCGCGTCAGGTCCGAAGACGCACCGACAGTGCGTCGATCGCCTCGAGGCCGCCCCCCCTCGCCAGGGTGTGAACGCCGCTGTCGCCCAGCAGGGGCGGGCCGAGCCGGGCCAGCCGCGTCTGGGCATAGCCGTCCGGATCCAGTCGGTCGACGCGGCACAGGGCCAGCGCCGAGCCATAGCCGCGCGTGCAGTCCTGTGCAGGCCGCAGCAGGTGGCCGTTGCGGCTCAGCATCGGGCCTGCCGGGCGGGCCGCCCGTGCATCGACCAACACGGGGTTCAGCCGGTGTGGCCGGTAGGGACCGCGCCAGTGCTCGGCCATATAGAGGTCGAGCGTGTCCCAGCACGACCCGCCATGGGTTGCCGTGGCGAACAGCCAGGCCAACCCGCCATGATCGACGGGAGTGACGTCGGAGAGGTCGACGTCGGACAGCAACACCTGCTCCAGTTCCCAGCTGTCCGGATAGCTGACGGCCCGGTAAAGCTCGACGGTGCGTGCCTGCATCGTCTCCGGGATCATCCAGGTCTCGCCGTCGCGATCGAACACATACGGGTAGGAGAGATGGTAGGGCCGCTTCAGGATGGTGCGCAGCGGTGAGGCCCGGCCATCCGCATCGATTGACATGACGCCCAGATGGGCGCGCCCTGCGGCCTCGTCAAAGACCTCGACGAATAGGTGCGGGACGCCGTCGCGCACATGCAGGATCGGGTCGGCGAGGTAGCTGCCCGCAGGATTGGCGATCCACGCATAGCCGGTGGGGGGCCAGGCCAGCCGGTCGGCGACCCCGTCGTCGCGCAACGGCCGATAGCCGACCCGCCATTCCGGGTGTGTGACAGCCCTTCGGGCAAGGCGGCGCACCACGCGCCGGCCGAGCGCCACCCCTGTGGCGACGAGGGCAGGGACGGGCCGGCTGGCCGCGGCCGTACCGTCCGGGTCGGGGGCAGGTGCATCCGGCCGCAGCGGAGACAGGGCCTGGCGCGCCAGCAGGATGGCCCGTCCGGTCACGGCATCGAGCGAGTCGGCCAGCACGTCGGGACGCGACAGGGCCGGCAGTCCCGCAGCCAGGACCTCGCCCGTTTCGGCCCTGACGACGCTGATCCAGGGTGCGCAACCGGCCAGGATCGCCGAGCGCGCCGCGTCCAGCCCGGTGGATCCGTCAAAAAGGATGCGGATTGCGGTCGCCCCGGTCGCGTCGCCCGCAAGGTCGAGCACCGGCCCCTGTTCGGTGCCAAGAGCCGGCGGCGCTACCGAATCCGGGGGCACCGGAGCATCGGCAGGCACGCCCAGGCGGTATACGGCACTTTCGATCTGCGCCGCCAGAATCCGGTCCGCCCGCCGGTCTGCGACCGCGGCGGCATCGATGCGGCATGGCACATGCCCGGCACGCGCCAACGCGACTGCCAGGTCACGGTGCCAGCGCAGGGAGCCGCCGAGTGGAATGCGCAAAGCGATAGCGGTGCTGATGGGAGGATCCTCCTGAAAGTCCCAGTATTGAGCAAAACCGTTAATTTCCCCCGCTATCGGCCCCCGCAGCGGCGTTTGCGGCCAGGGCAGTGCCGATGCGTTGCCGGCCATGGCCCATTCACCCCGCGCGGCGGGCTCCGGGGCACCGCCCTTGCAACAGTGAGCCCGATGACAATCGAGCGCACCATGACGCACCACTTTCACTCCGTCCGGCTCCGCGACACGTCCCACTCCGGCACGTTGCACCCCCTTGTCGTCTCGATTGGGGTCATTCTGGCCGAGAGCGCGGCCATCATCGCGGCGGCGCTGCTGAGCGGCTATGGCTACCACATGACGGTCTACGGCAATCCAGGGCCGACCCGGGAGTTTGTCGTGTTCGGCGCGGTCTTCGCCGTGGCGTTTGCCGGGCTTCGCCTCATCCGCGGCGAGCCGACCGCGTTCTGGTCCGCCGAGGAGGACTGGGCCCGCGGCCTTGCTCCGGAATGGAACCAGTGCTGCGTTGCGATCCTGGCCCTGGCCTTCTTCGCCAAGGCCAGTGACGGCTACTCGCGCGGCTGGCTCCTGCTGTTCTACGTCATCGGGTTCCTGGCGCTCGGCGTCCTGCGCCACCGCTTCGGCACGGCGCTGGCCCGCGCGGTCGCGGAGGGCCGGGTTGCGCTGCGGCAGATGATGGTGATCGGCCGTCAGGAGGACCTGGTCGCCTTCACCTTGCGGCATCGTCCGTCCGAGAGCGGCCTGCGCATCGTCGCCTGCGTCGAGATCGGCACCGATCCCCGCCAGCGTGCCCGCCAGATCGCCGCGGCTGTCGAGGTCGCACGCGAGCTTCATCCCGACGACGTCCATATCGTGCTGCCCTGGTCCGAGCCGGACGCCATCGAGGCCTGCGTCGAGGCCTTCGAGCAGCTGCCGGTCGCCATCCGCGTGGCGCCTGACCGGTTGTTGGAGCGCTATGCCGACCTGCGGCTGGACCGGTTCGGGTCGATGGTCACGGTGCATCTGGTGCGCCCGCCGCTCACCGTGTTCGAGCAGCTGGTGAAGCGCAGCTTCGACCTCGTGGCGTCGATCCTGATCCTGTTCATGCTGGCGCCGCTGTTCGCCGTGGTGGCCGTGCTGATCAAGCGCGACAGCAAGGGCCCGGTGTTCTTCCGCCAGACCCGCTACGGCTTCAACCAGGAGCCCTTCCGCATCTGGAAATTTCGCAGCATGACCACGCAGGACGACGGCCCGGTCGTCGCCCAGGCCCAGCGCAACGACCCGCGGGTGACGCGGATCGGTCGCTTCCTGCGACGCACCAACATCGACGAGCTGCCGCAGGTGCTCAACGTCATCGCCGGCAACATGTCGCTGGTCGGGCCGCGTCCGCATGCGGTCGCCCACAACCGGCTGTTCGAGCAGCGCATCGCCAGCTATGCGTGCCGCCACAACGTCAAGCCCGGCATTACCGGCTGGGCGCAGGTCAATGGCCACCGCGGCGAGACCGACACCGAGGAGAAGATGGAAATGCGGGTCCGCCACGACCTGTTCTACATCGACAACTGGTCGTTCCTGCTCGACATCAAGATCCTGATCCTCACCGTCATCTCGTCCAAGGCCTACCGCAACGCGGTGTGAGACAGCGGCCGGCTCCTGTCCCGCATCGGCACGGCCAAAAGGCCCAGAAGCCGTGCGGATCAGGCCTGATCCGCACCAAACAGACCCAAAACCCGCTGGCACAGTTCTGGCGCAACACTCTCCGACGGACGGCGTGAACGTCGCGAAATGAAGCGACGGCGTCCCCACAGACAGGAGATGAGCGTGAACATCAGCATTTTCGGGATCGGTTACGTCGGCGCAGTCTCTGCAGCCTGCCTGGCCCGCGACGGCCACGAGGTCATTGCCGTCGACGTCAATCCCGAGAAGGTCGCGACGATCCGCAACGGCCGCTCGCCCATCGTCGAGCCGGGCCTCGAGGTCCTGATCGCCGAAGCCCGCCGCCGCGATCGCCTGTCGGCCACCACCTCGACCGATGAGGCCGTCCATGGCACCGACATGTCGTTTGTCTGCGTCGGCACCCCGGCCATGAACAACGGCGCCCTCGACACCCGCTACGTCACCCGCGTTGCCGAGCAGCTTGGCGCGGCGATCAAGGGCAAGAACGCCTTCCACTCGGTGGTCGTGCGCTCGACGGTTCTTCCCGGCACCATGGACGAGCTGATCATCCCGGCGCTTGAGCGCAGCTCCGGCAAGCGCGCCGGCGAGGATTTCGGCATCGCCTACTATCCCGAGTTTCTGCGCGAGGGCTCGGCGATCCGCGACTACGACACCCCCGGCGCCATCGTGTTCGGCGGCCGCGACGAGACCACGCTGGACCGCCTGCGCGAGGTGCACGAGCGCTTCGACGTCGCCCCCCGGATCATGGACATCCGCACCGCCGAGGCGGTGAAATATGTCAACAATTGCTGGCATGCGACCAAGATCAGCTTTGCCAACGAGATCGGCCTCGTCTGCCGCTCGCTCGGCGTCGACGGGCAGGACGTGATGGAGACGCTCTGCGCCGACACGCGCCTGAACATCTCGCCAGCCTACATGGCGCCGGGCTTTGCCTTCGGCGGCTCCTGCCTGCCTAAGGACATGAAGGCGCTGCGCCACCGCGCCCGTTCCGTCGACCAGGCGACGCCGCTGCTGGATGCCGTGCTGACCGCCAACGACAATCAGCTGCGCCGGGCCTTCGAGCTGGTCGAGGACAGTGGCGCGCGCCGCGTCGGCCTCGTCGGCCTCAGCTTCAAGCCCGAGACCGACGACCTGCGCAGCAGCCCGCTCGTCGACCTCGCCGAGATGCTCATCGGCCGCGGCTACCAGGTGAAGATCTACGACCCGATCATCCGCCTGTCGCGCCTGACCGGCGTCAACCGCGACTACCTGCTCTCCAAGCTGTCCCACATCGCCGATCTGCTCTGCGAGGACATCGACGACCTCGTCGACCACAGCCAGACGGTGGTGATCGGCAATCGTCGCGAGAGTGCCGCCATCCTGCCCAGGCTCGAGGAGGCGGGGATCAACATCGTCGACCTCGTCCGCGTCGATCGCGGCCGCCGGTCGTCGGGTCCCTACCAGGGCCTGTGCTGGTAAGCCGATGAACACGCCCCTGCGCGTCACCGTCCTCACGCCTCTTGGCGAGGGCGGAAAGGGCGGCATCGACCGCCTGATGGACAGCCTGCGCCCCGAACTCGGTGCGCAGGCGGGCGGACCGGTGGTCGCCGACTTCGTCGCCACCCGCGGCTTTTCCCTGTGGGCGATGCCGCTGGCTTTCGTTCGCGCCCTCCTCGTCGTGCTGTGGCGCGGCCTCCTTGACCGGCACGACGTCGTCCACATCAACCTCGCCTCCTACGGCAGCACCTGGCGCAAGCTGGCGCTGGTTGCCGTCGCGCGCCTGACGCGAACCCCCTACGTGATCCACCTGCATGGCGGCCTGTTCGACAGATTCGCCGCCAGCCGCGGGCCGACGCTGCGCCGGGCGATCCGCTGGATGTTCGAGGGCGCGGCCCGCGTGGTCGTCCTCGGTTCCTACTGGCGCGGCGTGATTGCCGGGCTGGCGCCGGCTGCCGCCGGCCGCATCGAGATCGTGCCGAACGGATCGGCGCCCCCGGCCAGTCTGCCGGCACACGACGGGGCCGGTACCCGCATCCTCTTCCTCGGTCGCCTCGAGCCGCTGAAGGGCGTTCCCGAACTGATCGACGCCCTCGGCAGTCTTGCTGGCCGGCCGGGTTGGACCGCGGTGCTCGCCGGCAATGGCGCCGTCGAGGAGACGCGCGCGGCGCTGGCCGCCCACGGCCTCGCCGACCGGGTGAGCGTTCCGGGCTGGCTCGACCCGGCCGGGACCACCGCCGCCCTGGCGAATGCCGACCTGCTGGTGCTGCCGTCCCACATCGAGAACCTGCCGATGGCCGTCATCGAGGGCTTCGCCCACGCGATCCCGGCCGTGGCCACGGCCGTCGGTTCCGTGCCGGATCTGGTCGTGCCTGGCGAGACCGGCTGGCTCGTGCCGGTCGGCAATGCGCAGGCCCTTGCCGCGGCGCTGAGCGAGGCGATTGCCGATCCGGCCGGCCGCCGGCGCCTTGGCGCGGCGGCGCAGCGCCTTCACGCCGAGCGGCTGACACTCTCGGCCTTCCGGCAGCGGCTCACGGGGCTGTGGGCCGCTGCGGCTCAGACCGGCAAGATGGCGACCCGCGTCGACAGGACCTCTCCCGGCCCGAGCCGTCCCGTCGCCACGATCATGGTCGCGTCCTCGCGCACCGAGAAGGCCGGCGAGTAGCAGCCCGGCCGCGGCGATGTCTCGCCGCGAGCGGTTCCAACCGTCAGGTCGCCGGCCCCCGAAATCGCCAGCCGCGCCAGCGTGTGGCCAGCCCGCGTCACGATCGCCGTGTGGCCGTCCACCGACACGTCGAGCGCCGGATGCACCAGGAAGCCAGCGTCGATCTGCAGAGCTGATGACCCGCCTTCGAGCCGGTCCTCGATCCTGAACCCGTCCGGCTCGGCCACGAGCTGGCGCGCATGGCGGACGCCGAAGCGCTTGACGTAGCCGTCATGCTGCGCGGCAATCGACCAGCCGGGACCGGTGTCACAGGCTGTCAGCCAGGCGCGCGCCTTCTGCCGCCAGTTGAAGGCTCCGGCCGGCAGGCTCTGCTCCGCGCCGCAGACCCGCAGCGTGTTGTGCAGCGCCGTGGACCGGAACAGGTCCCGCATGCCACCACCGCTGTGATAGAGGAACGTTCCCGCATCGACGAGGACTGGCTGGTCGTCGAGATGCAGCCAGATGGCGAGCGCATCGGCATGGCCATGCGCGGCGATCGACAGGTAGCCCAGCGGGCCGTGGTCGAACACCAGCAGCATGGCATGGCCGGCAACAGGCTGGCGGATGACCGTGTAGCCGCCATCCTGGAAGACATGGACGCCATCCGCGGCGAAGCTGCCGTGTGGCTGCGTCCCGAACACGACGTCGCGCAGCGACACGTCGTGGTCGGCGGGCGCCAGGTCAGGCCGCCCGATCGCCGCTGCCGTCGCAGCCAGGGCGGATGCGACGAAGCGCCTCTCGTGGCCCGGAGCGGCCCAGATGATCCGGCCTTCATCGTCATCGCCGATGCGCGGCGCCTGGCAGCCGCTGTCGAGCATCACCCGGGCGTGCTCAAGCCCGGCGACGACCGTCGCGGCCGCACCGCCCGGCAGGACGCCGCCGCGCAGCAACGCGAAGAAGCCAAGCATCTCCAGCGCGGACGCGCCGTAGGTCGGCGACTGCTCCAGATAGACGCCGTCGCGCGAGAACAGCGCGGGCGTCAGCTCGGCAACGATGCTGTCCGCTTCGCTGGTCCATGCCGACGCATCGCGGTGATCGGGCGTCAGCACAGAAGCGGCGGCGAGCCCGAGCCCTTCGGCCAGCCGGTGGTTGTTGGCCGACGAGTGCAGGGACGGATAGCGCGCCAGCCAGTAGGCATGCGCGGCCACGAGCTGGCGCAGCCGGATGCGGATGGCCGGCGCGATGCTGCCGCCGTCAAGGCCCGCCACGATCACCACCAGCGACACAAGCCGGAAGGCCAGCTCGATGCCGGATGGCCAGTTGATGCCGCGAAACGGCGGATTGGCCTCGATCCAGGCGTCCAGCGCGGCAAGGATCGTCTGCCTCGCCTCGCCATCGCCTTGCGCCGCCAGCAGGGCCAGCGGCTGCACGAACTGCCAGCGGTTCGGCTCCCAGACATATTTCACATCGCCAAGGCCGGTCGTTGTCCCGTGCCGATAGCCGACATCGAAGCAGTAGCGGGCCTCGCCGGGCCAGGACTGCCGGCTAAGGGGGTCCAGCAGCCAGAAGTCTGGCCGGGCAGGGCCGGGCTCTGCCGGCCAGGTCTGGCCCATCAGCGTCAGCCGCCCCTCGCGCAGGGCAGTTGTTGCTGCAGCCACCTGCTCGGCAACAGCGGGCCCCACCGGCGCCCGCAAACGCTTCGCAAGCACGGCGGGCGCCACGAGCGGCCCGTCGGTGCAAGAGAACGCGGACCAGCCGCGCCGGTCGTTGCGCCAAGCCTGCCGTCGGGTCTGCTCCACGGCGCGATGCGCGATTTCGGCAGGGCTCATCGCAGCGAGGCGACGCAGGATCCATTCGGCACGGGCAAGGCGCATGGGCGGGACCATCGGATGGCTGGCAGGGGTCGGCGTCTGTCGCGGAGATCTCTGCGCGGCGGACGGACACTAGCGTCCAAACATTGCGATTCCGCCACCACTGTATCGGCCGCTGTCTCTGGCAATCCAATTGCAACGAGATGCGCAATGGTAAGCGAAAGATGACCGAACTGACCCGGGTGTATGATTTTAGAACGAATGCAAAGGGTAAGCCCGCTTCCGGGCTTCACTTTGGGACGACTGCTTCCGCATGCTTAACGACCGTCCGCATGCTTCATGGAGCATTAACTCATTTGACCGCTGAACTCGCCAAAACCCGCTCCATTAACGCCCCGGCCACTGACGGACCCGCTAAATGTCCGGCAGACGGTGAGGCATGCGGCGGCGGGCGCGCTGGCACCTCCGCCCCGGCACCGGTCCAGCAGTGCGGCCCCACAATGCATCGCTCGAACTTCCTCCTGTATCTGGCGTCGTCGGTCGCTCCGCGGCTGGCGATGTTCGTCGTGCTGTTCGCGATGGCGCGGATCGCCACGAAGGAGGAGACCGGCCTGTTCGTGCTGCTGATCGCCGCGGGAGAGATCTTCGACTCCGTGCTGCAGTACTGGTGCCGGACGCTGTTCATCCGCAAGCAGGCGGCGGCGGGCGGCCCGCGGCCCCTTCAGGCCGGGCGCCTGGTGATCCTCACGGTGGCGGGCCTTGGACTTGGCCTCGTGGGCTCGGTGGCCGCGGCTGCGATGATCGCACCGGGGCATGAGGCCGCTTTCGCCGTGGCGCTGGCAGCCTACCTTGCCGCCTACGGGATCCAGCGCACCGCACTCCAGGTCCTTCAGGCTCGCCACCTCCACACGGCCTATTGCGGCGTCGAGATCCTCCGCGGCCTGCTGCTGCCAATCGGCGCCCTGGCGCCGGTCATGGCTGGAGCTGCCGTCCTGCCGTCGGCCGGCCTCGGCCTGGCCGCATCGTCGGCCATCGCCGCTGTCCCCGCGCTGTGGATCGCCTGGCGCTCGCTCGGCCGTCTCCGGTTCTCTTCGGCCGGCTATCGCGATGCCCTCACCTTCGGCCTGCCGCTCATCGGCACGATGCTGCTGACGCAGCTGGTGGGATGGGGCGACCGTCTTGTCCTCAACGAGATTCTCGGCCCTGCGTCGGTCGCCATCTACGGGCTGACCTTCGCGCTGGCGCGGCAGCCGATCGAGCTCCTGTCCGGCCCGCTCAACGCCTCGACCTACCCGATGCTGTTCCGCACGTCCGCGGTGGCCGGGATCGAGGGAGCCGCCGCCATCATCGGCGCGATGATCGTCACCCATGTGGCGCTTTCGGGCGCGGCCGGGCTCTGCATCGCCCTGCTGGCAGAGCCGCTGGCCGCCGCCCTGCTGCCGCCGGCCTACCGGCCAATGGCCGTCAGCCTGATGCCGGCCCTGGCGGCCTCGGGCGTCATCCTGGCGCTGATGTCCTACACGTTTGACAACCTGTTCGCGGTCGCGAACCGCAACGGCCTTCAGCTGTGGTCGATGGTCATTTCCGGCGGCATCGGCCTGCCGGTGACGATTGGTCTGATCGCCAGCTTCGGCCTCCCGGCTGCCGGCTATGCCGCGTTGGTCGGGGCCGTGATCGGCCTCGCATCGGTGATGGCCCTGTCGCGGGTCTTCGTCGTGGTGCCGGTCCCGTGGACCAGGCTGGCGCAGGTTGTCGGCGCCATGGGGGTCGCCGCGATGGCGATGCTGGCGGTCGACGCGTCGCTCATCGCCTTCAACCCATGGCTTCGGCTGGTCGCGGCTGGCCTCGCCTTTGCGGCGGTCTATCTGCCGCTGCTTGCGATCGGTGGATTCCGCATCCAGGCCCTGGTGTCGGCACCCTGGGAGGTGCTCGGGCCTCCGCCTGCGCCGGCAACATTGGCCACGCAGGGGAGCGCCCGATGAGCGCCCCCCCGATCACCGTCATGCAGCTGATCTCCTCTTTCGAGATCGGCGGCTCGGAGCGCCTGCTGGTCGGCCTGCTCGACAGCGCCCGCGCCGATCCCGGCATTCGCCATGTCGCTGTCGTGATGAACGACGAGATCGACCCGCGCCAGTGGGCAGCGCTGCTCGACACAGGCGTGTCGGCTCATCGGCTCGGGCGCCGCCGGGGACATCGCCATCCCCGTTATCTCCTGCGCCTGCTCGCCCTGCTGCGCGAGCACCGGCCCGCCATCGTCCACACCCACAACGAGGGCAGCCGCAGCTGGGGCATGCTGCTGAAAGTCCTCAATCCTCGCCTTCGCCTGGTGCATGCCGTCCATGCCCACGGCACGCTCGAGCAGTCTGGCCCGCTGGCCCGCACGCTCATCGACCGCATCGTCGACCGGCACGTGGCGGTGGCTCCGGCAATCGCCGACGAGCTGGCCGCAGCCGGACTGTCGCGGGTGACGACGATCACCAACGGCATCGACCTCGCGCGCTTCGATCGGCCGAGGCCCGTAGCCAGTGCCGGCGGGCCGCGCAGCGTGGTCTGTGTCGGCCGCTTTGATCCGGACGTGAAGGGTCAGGATGTCCTGATCGAGGCGGTCGCTCTCTGCCGCCGTCAGGGTCTGCCGCTGACGCTGACGCTCGCCGGCCCGTCCGGCGGGCCGGGACAGCCGCGGCTGGCCGCTTTGGCGCAGGCTGCCGGCCTCGGTGATGCCATCCGCTTCGAGCTCGATCGCCTGGACGTCGAGACCATCTTGGCCAGGCACGATCTCTTCGCGCTGGCGTCGCGCAGCGAGGGCTTCGGGCTCGCCCTTGTCGAGGCCATGGCGGCGGGACTGCCGGTGGTGTCGACCCGCACGGGAGGACCCGCTTTGCTGGTTCGCGACGGTGACAACGGCCTGCTGGTGCCGCCCGGCAACACCCCCGCCCTTGCCGCCGCACTGAGCCGCCTGGCCGCGGACCCTGCGCTGGCAGCAAGGCTGGCCCAGGCCGGCCGCCGGACCGCTGCGGGCTACGGCATCGCGGCGATGCGCACCCGTTATCACGATCTCTACCGGCAGCTCATCGCCGGGGCCGCCGCGGTGCCTTCGGGCTCGCGCGCGACCCAGGGCCCGGTTCCCACGGAGGCAGGCCGATGAACCATGTCAGGGACTGGGCCCGTGGGGCCTATGCACGCCTGCCCGGCACCACCCGTCGCTTTGTCGGGCCGCTCGCCGGCATGCTGCCGACGACAGTCCGGTATGGCGCAACCTTCCGCAGCTGGCAGCAGCGGATTGCCCGGTCGCGGATCGAACCGGCCTTTGCCCTGGCCAGCCAGACCGAGGCACTGCTCCACGTCGTCGACAGCGCACGCCGCCTGAGCCCGTTCTACGCCGCCCGCTTCGACACGGCGTTCGGCACCGGGGCCTCCACGGACGCGATCCTCGCCGGATGGTCGCGTCTGCCGATCCTGACGGCCGACATGGTCAGCCGCGATCCGCGGAGTCTGTGCACCGAGGATCCCGACAGTCTGGACATCACCTCCACGGGAGGCACGTCGGGCCATCCGCTGACCTTCTTCATCGACCGCTGGCGCAGCCCGGTCGAGTTTGCCTTCGTGATGAGTGCCTGGGAGGGCGCCGGCTGCACGCTCGAGACCTGGCGGGCGGCCTTTCGCGGCTTTGCCATTCCGGATTTCCCGAACCGGATCGTCGACGTTGACCATGGCCTGCGCGAGGTCAAGATCTCGGTCTTTCATGTCAGCGACGATCTCATTCCGCGCTATCTCGAGGAGATCGAGCGCAGGGGCGTCACCTGCCTGCAGGGCTATCCGTCCGCGCTCGCGCTGTTTGCCGCCGGCCTCCGCCGCCTGGGGCTTGGCCCGGTCCGCCGCATCCGCAGCGTCGTGATGAGCTCGGAGCGCCTCTACGCCCATCACCGCAGGCTGATCGATGCGGTGTTCCCGCAGGCGCAGATCGTTCCCTACTATGGACTCAGCGAGAAATGCGCCTTCGCCAGCGAGGTGCCCGGCCAACCGGATCACTATGAGTTCGACCCACTCTACGGGTTGACGGAACTCGTCGACGACGACGGCCAACCCCTGACTGAACCAGGGCGCAGCGGCCGCATCATCTCCACCGGGCTCCTCTACCCGGGGATGCCGTTCATCCGCTACGATACCGGTGATCGCGCCACCCTTGTCGACCTACCGCATGCCGGTAACGGGCACAGGCTTCGTCTCTTCGGCATCGAGCCGCGCAACAGCTTCGAGTATCTGGTCACCGCCGACCAGCGCCTCGTCAGCATGCTCGGCGTCTGCGGTTTCCATGACGAGATGACGAGCGTCAGCGACTACCAGGTCGTCCAGACCGAGCCGGGCCGCGCCCTGGTGCGCCTGGTTCTGGTGCCTGGCACGGCGCCCGACGAGGTGCTGCCCTATCTCAAGCTGATCAACAGCAAGGCGGGTGGCGCGATCACCTTCAATTTCGAGATTGTCGGGGCACTGCCACGGACCCATCGCGGCAAGTGCCGCTTCATCGAGCAGCGGATCGACATCGCCGCACTGGAGCTGCGCAGTGGCGTCCTCGTCTGATCAGGCTCGGCCCTTGCAGCCGGACCACCGGATGCGGCTGCGACCGTCGGCACTGCCCCCGGGCGGGCCGACGACGGCGTCCAGCCGGACTGCGGTGGGTCGGGGCGATGCCGGCGATGCGGCGATGAAGACGGTCGATGGTCCGGTGGTCGGCGAGGCGATGCTCCAGCGCGCGCCAGCGCCGCCGGCCGCCGTCGAAACCATGGTGGTCGACCTGCGCGGGCTGTTCGCCGTACTGTGGCGGCGCAAGCTCTGGATCATCTGCGCATGGGCCGCCTGTAGTGCTGTCGCCCTCGCCATGGCGTTGCTGATACCACCGCGCTACAGCGCCACCGCGCAGCTGCTGATCGATCCGCGCGAATTGCGGGTCGTGCGCTCGGAAAGCGTTTTGCGCAGCGAGCAGGCCGATTCCAGCCTGCTGTCGGAGATCGAGAGTGCGCTCGGCGTCATCCAGTCGGCCGCAGTGCTGCTGCGCGTGGTGGAGTCCGAGGGGCTCGACAGTGATCCCGAATTCGCCGGCGCCGCAGCGCGTGCCGATGCCGGGGACGACCGCGTGGCAGAGCGCGTGAACAAGGCCCTCGTCCAGCTTGGAAGGCAGCTCTCCGTCAAGCGCGCCGACCGCAGCTTCGTGGTGGATGTCTCCGTCTGGTCGAAGAGCCCCGAGAAGGCGAGGCGTCTCGCCAATGCGGTCGGCCAGGCCTATCTCGACCAGGACAACGAGGTGCGCGCGCTGTCGACCGGCAAGGCGGCGTCCGATGTCGCGTCGCGTCTCGCCGAACTGGCCGCACGCGTCCAGGACGCAGAGCGCAAGGTCGAGGACTACAAGGTCGAGAACAATATCGTCGTCGCCGGCGGCCGCCTCGTCAGCGAGCAGCAGCTCTCCGAAATCAGCGCCCAGCTGGTGCTGGCCCGGGCCCGGACGTCCGAGCAGCAGGCTCGCTACGAGCAGGTGCAGCGCCTGCAGCGCATGCCCCTCACCGACGTTTCGGCGCTCGACGCCCTCGACTCCCCCGCCATGGCCCAGCTGCGCAGCCGCTATGCCGACGTGCTGCGCCTCGAGGCCGACATTCGCGCAAGGCTTGGGCCACGCCATCCCGATGTGGTCTCGATTGCCGCGCAGACGGCCGAGATGCGCCGGGCCGTCGCCCAGGAACTGGCCCGCTACGTCGCCACGGTCCGCCAGGACTATGAGCGCAGCCGCGCCAGCGAGGCCTCGCTGACCGCCAAGCTCGACGATCTCAAGCGCCAGGTCACGGAGACCGGCGGCGCCTCGGTGCGCCTGCGCGCGCTCGAGCGCAACGCCGAGGCGAGCCGCGTCGTCTATGCGTCGTTTCTGTCCCGGTCCGGCGAATTGAACGAACAGCGCGGCATCAACACGTCCAACGCACGGTTCATCTCGCGGGCCCTGCAACCGCAGGTTCCTTCAGGCACGTCGAAGGCGACGATCCTCGCCGGCGGCATCGTCGTCGGATTGATGCTCGGCCTTGGCCTGGCGATCCTGCGCGACCAGACCGACGATCGGTTCTTCGACCGTCGGCAGGTCGAGCAGGCCTCGGGTCTGCCTGTCCTGGCCGAGCTGCCGCGTGGCAAGTCTGCCGTGCCCGGCGCACTCGCGACCTTGCCCGGGCTGCACCGGATCGCCCAGGGCTGGGCCCGGCGTGCACGCAGCCGTCCCTACGTGGTCCTTTTCGTCGCCGCCGGCGCGTCGTCCGACAAGCGCACTATCGCGTATGACCTGGCCATTGCCGGACACATCAATCTCGGGCCGGCCTTGCTGGTCGACGGCGACCTCCAGAACGGTGTCCTGTCGCACCGGCTGGGCGTCAGCGCGCCGGGCCATACGGCGGGGGTGCTGCTGGAGGGCGCCCCCCTGACGACAAGCATCGTAGTCGATACGGAGACGGGCGTGGCCATGCTGCCATCGGCGGGCGGTACAGGCTCAACGCCGCTGTCATCGACAGTCACCGGCACGCTGACGGCGGCGGCCCGCGAGTTCGGCGTCATCATTGTCGATGCCGCCTCGCCGCTGCAGGACCCGACGGTGTTCGGCTTCATCGGCGCTGCCGACGAGATCCTGCTTGTCTGCCAGGCCGGCAGGACAC
>JBEIIL010000070.1:0-19041 GCA_040380755.1 Methylobacteriaceae bacterium
CCTGCCCGAGCGCGCCGAGCGCTTCCGGGTGCTGAAGGGCGGGCCGGTGGAAACCGGGCGCGGCTTCGTTTTGCATTCCGACGACTTCACCATCGACAACTCGACGCTGACGATCGACGACGGCATCTGTCTGACCGCGACGGTCGACATCCTGCGCGCCATCGCGGCCGGCAATGGCCCGGCGCGGGGCGTGCTGGCGCTCGGCTATGCCGGCTGGGGTGCCGGGCAGCTCGAGTCCGAGATCAACGAGAATGGCTGGCTGAACTGCCCCGCTGATCCCGCGCTGGTGTTCGACGAGGGCTTCGAGACCAAGTACGACCGCGCGATGCAGAAGATCGGCATCGACCTGTCGATGCTGTCGAGCGCCGCCGGCCACGCCTGAGGCGCGTCAGGCCGCTTCCGCCGCGGCCCCGACCAGCTTGCGGGCTTCCTGCGCCGTCATCGCTGCACCGAAGGCGTAGCCCTGGGCGAACTCGCAGCCCATCTGGTCGAGCTCGATCGCGTCCGACTCCGTCTCGGCACCTTCGGCGACGACCTCCATGCCGAGGTCGTGCGCCAGCGTCACGATCGACCGCAGGATCACCGGCCGGGCGCCCTTCGCGTCGTGCCGGACGAAGGACTTGTCGAGCTTGATCGTATCGAACGGGAACCGCTGCAGGTAGGACAGCGACGAGTAGCCCGTGCCGAAATCATCGAGCGATAGGCCGGCGCCGAGATCCGCGATCCGGGTCAGGATCTGCGTGGCGTATTCAGGGTTTTCCATCACGAGGCTCTCTGTGACCTCGAGCTTGAGCGTGCCGCGCTGCACCGGGAACCGCGACAGCACCATTTTCACGTCCTGCAGCAGGTCGTGACGCAGCAGCTGCCGGCTCGAGACGTTGACGCTGGCAAAGATCGGCGGGTCGACGTCCAGCGCCCGCTGCCAGGCGGCAAGTTCCTGGGCGGTCCGCTCCATCGCGAACATGCCAAGGTCGATGATCAGGCCGCTCTCCTCGGCAATGGAGATGAATTCCGCCGGCGCCAGCCGCCCGTGTTTGGGGTGGTCCCAGCGCATCAAGGCCTCGAAGCCGGCCACGGTCCGGTCCTCCAGCCGCACGATCGGCTGGAACAGGATCTTGATCTCGTTGCGCTCGAGCGCCCGGCGCAGGTCCATCTCCAGCGCCAGCCGGTCGGTGCGCTGCGCCCGCATCGCCGGGCGGAACACCTCGATGCGGTCGCCGCCGAGCCGCTTGGCGTGCATCATCGCGATCTCGGCGTTACGCAGCACGTCCTCGCCGCGTGACCGGGCGGTGGGGTCGGGCAGGGCGATGCCCAGCGACGCGGTGAGGAAGATCTCGCGATCGCCGAACACCACCGGGCTGGTGATGATCCGCCGGATCGTGTCGGCCACCACCGTGATGCGCTCGGGCTCCTTCTCGCTCAGGAGGATGAGGCCAAACTGGTCGCCGGTGACCCGCGCCAGCGTGTCCTGCGGCTTCAGCAGCCGGCCAAGCCGGCGCGCCATCGCCAGCAGGATCGAGTCGCCGGCCGGCAGGCCGATGGACTCGTTCACCTGCTTGAACCGGTCGATGTCGAGCACGATGACGGTCGGCCGCACCGATTCGTCCGATTGCGACAAGGTCAGCGCGGCGTCGAGCCGATCCAGATACAGCCGCCGGTTGGGCAGGCCGGTGAGATTGTCATGCACGGCGTCGTGCAGGATGCGCTCCTCGGCCGTCTTGCTGTCGGTGACGTCGCCGAGCGTGCCGACGACGCGCACGACCTCGCCGTCCGATCCCACCACCGGGCGTGCCTTCAGCGCATACCAGTAGTAGTGGCCATCGGCAGTCTTCAGGCGGAAGTCGAGATTGATGCGGCCGCGGCGCTGCTCCAGCACCGCATCCAGCGTGGCCCGGAAGCGATCTCTGTCGAACGGATGCATCACCTCGAGCCAGTTCGCCGCCGGGCCCTCGAGTGTCCCGCGCCGCAAAGCGAGGTGGTTTTCCACCTCGGGGCTGACATAGACCCTGTCGGCCAGCACATCCCAGTCGAACACGGTGTCGCCCGAGCCGGCCAAAGCAAGCGCCTTGCGCTCGCTGTCGCTCACCAGCCCCTGCGCGAAGGCGCCGCCGGCAAAGGCATGCTGCATCACGGTGAAGCCGATCAGCATGACGATCAGCACCAGTCCGCCCAGCAGGGCCGGTGCCACGAGGTCATTGGTCAGCTGCCCCGACACCGCGAAGGCGGTGGCGATCACCCAGGTGAGCAGCAGGAACCAGGTCGGTGTCAGCATCACCGCCCGGTCGTAGCCATGGGTCGACAGGTACAGCACCAGGATGAACCCGACCGCCGCCACGGCCGCGATCGAGATCCGCGCCACACCGGCCGCAACGACCGGATCGAACACCGCCAGCCCGATCAGCGCGGCCAGGAACAGCAGCCAGCCCGCGGTCACGTGGCTGTAGCGCACATGCCAGCGGTTGAGGTTCAGGTAGGCGAACAGGAACACCAGCAGCGTCGCGGCCAGCACCGCCTCGGCACAGGCCCGGTACACCCGCTCGCCGAGCGGCGTGGTTGGCACGATCTTCTGCCAGAAGCCGAAATCGATGCACACATAGGCCAGCACGGCCCAGGCCAGCGCCGCCGCCGCCGGAAAGATCACCGCGCCCTTGACCACGAACACGATGGTCAGGAACAGCGCCAGCAAGCCCGCGATGCCGATGACGATGCCGCGGTAGAGCGTGAGGCCGTTCGCCTTCTCCTTGTAGTCGTCCGGATTCCACAGGTAGAGCTGCGGCAGCCGCTGGCTCGCCAGCTCGGCGATGTAGGTGACGGTGGAGCCGGGATCGAGCACGATCTCGAAGATGTCGGCCTCGGGATTGTCCTCCCGGTCCGGGCTCTCGCCCTGGCTGGCCGTCACCGCCGTGATCCGGTCTGACCCCAGGTCCGGCGACAGCACGCCGGAATTCACCAGCCGGAAATGCGGCGCCACCAGCCAGCGGGTGAGCTGCTCGTTCGAATCGTTGCGCAGAGCGAAGACGATCCATTCGGGCCGCGTCCCGGCCTCCTTCGCCTTGATGGCGATTCGTCGGACGATTCCGTCGGCGCCCGGCGCAGTCGAGATCTGGATCAGGTCGCCCTCCGAGCGCGAACGCTCGACGAAGGGCAAGAGGTCGATGGCAGCGCTGCCCTGGCGCACCGAGACGGGATCCAGCGCCAGCGCCGCATTGCCTGTCGCCAGCAGGGCGACAGCCAAGCCGACGAGGGCGGCGAGGAGGGGCAGGATGCGCAACGCGTGGAACCTCGACGTCTGAAAGCGGTCCGGCCCGTCAACCGTGAGCGGAAGTGGTAGCTGCGCCGCTGATGGAGGGCAAGCGAGGCGGCTAGGGCCGCTGTCCTCGTCCCCGATCAAGGCAAGGGTGTGTCAGCGCCCTGAATGCTCCGGAATTCGTCGCGCAGAAGGCCGTAGAGCACGTGATCCTGCCACGCGCCGTTGATGCACAGATATTGCCGGGCATACCCCTCGCGGCGAAAGCCGACGCGCTCCAGCAGCCGCATCGACGGCGCATTGGTGGGAACGCAGGCCGCCTCGAGCCGCCGCAGCCGCAACGCATCGAATGCATAACCGGCCGCCAGCCTGACCGCCCGGGTCATCGTGCCCCGGCCGGCATGGGCAGCACCCATCCAGTATCCGAGCGTCGCGGCCTGCGACACGCCGCGCCGCACCATGCCGAGCGTCAGCCCGCCGAGAAGCATCCCGTCGCTGTCGCGGAAAATCAGGAACGGATAGGCGGCGTCGTCCTCGATCTCGCGCGCGTAACGCTTCAGGCGCCGGCGGAAGGCCGCCTTGGTGAGATCGTCGGACGGCCAGATCGGCTCCCACGGCATCAGGAAACTGCGGCTCTCCTCGCGCAGCTGCGCCCAGGCGCCATGGTCCTCGGCCCGCGGCGGCCGCAGCACCAGCCCTTCGCCCCGCACGGTGGGCGGATCATCCGCGGCGAGTGGGAGCCGGAAGAACGCCATGGCGTGTCAGGCCGCCGCCGGCGGTGTGCCAAGGCGGGCGGCGATCGTCCCCGGGTCCATCAGCTTGCGCACAGGCCCGATGGCGGTGATCGTCGGCGCAGTCTCCAGCATTGCTGCTGCAACACGGCGGACATCGTCGAGCGTGATGGCCTCGATCGTGGCCACGATCTCCTCCCGCGGCAGGACCCGCCCGAAGGCCAGAATGTGCCGGGCCATTTGCTCGGCGCGGCGCGCCGAGGATTCGAGGCTCGCCAGAAGCGACACCTTGATCTGCGCCTTGGCGCGCGCCACCTCGGCGGCGTTGGGGGCCCGCGCCGCCTCGCAGATGCAGTCCAGCATCACCGGCATGAACTCGGCGAGGTCCTTCTCGCCTGTGCCGCCATAGATTGCGAACGTGCCGGTATCGGAAAACGGCTGATGGAACGAGTAAATCTCGTAGCACAGGCCGCGCTTCTCGCGAATCTCCTGGAACAGCCGCGACGACATTCCGCCGCCGAGCAGGTTCGAGAACACGTGCAGCGCGTAGTGGTCCTGGTCGTGGAACGAGCGCCCGGCAAAGCCCAGCACAAGGTGCGCCTGTTCCAGCTTGCGGACCTTGCGGCCGTCGCCGCCGGTGTAGATCCCCGCGACGGGGGCCGGTGAGGCGTCGGCGGAAAAGCTCGCGAAGCGGCGCTCCGCCTCCTCCACCACCTGTGTGTGGTCGACCGCGCCGGCAGCCGCCACCACCATCTCGGGGCCGCGATACTGGCGGTCGAGGAAGCCGCGCATCGACGCCGGCGTCTGCGCGCGCACGGTCCTCGGCGTGCCGAGGATGCGCCGGCCGATCGGCGCGCCGGCGAACGCCGTCTCCATGAACATGTCGAACACGACCTCGTCGGGCGTGTCCTCGCAGGCGCCGATTTCCTGCAGCACGACGCCCTTCTCGCGCTTCAGTTCGCCGCGGTCGAAGGCTGGCTCGGCCAGAATGTCGGACAGGATGTCGAGGGCCAGCGGCACATCCTCGCCGAGCACGCGGGCATAGTAGGCCGTCCGCTCGGCGCTGGTCTCGGCGTTGAGGTCGCCACCGACCGCCTCGACCTCTTCCGCAATCGCCAGCGCGCTGCGCCGCCGCGTGCCCTTGAAGGCCATGTGCTCGAGCAGATGCGCGAGCCCCTGCTCGGGACCAAGCTCATGGCGCGTGCCGGCGCCGATCCAGACACCGACCGATGCGGTCGCCAGGTGTGGCATCGCCTCGGTGACGACCCGGATGCCGTTGGGCAGGGTCGAGGTCCGCACGTTCTCGGCGCGGGTCGGGGCCGTATGGCGTCCTGGGGCGTTCATGCGACAGCTCCGTTGGCGGTGACACCGGTGGCCCGCGTGCGGGCGCGAACGAACCCTTCGACAGCCGCCTGGTCGTTGGGCAGGATGGTGACACGCTCACGGCGGTCCAGCAGATCCGCAAGATGTGCCGGCAGGGCAGGCCTCACGCCGGTCGCGGCCTGCACGGCGTCAGGGAATTTCGCCGGATGGGCGGTGCCCAGCGCCACCATCGGCACGGTCGGATCGCGCGCCAGCGCGGCGCGGCCGCTGGCAAGGCCGATGGCGGTGTGCGGATCGAGCAGGTAGCCGGCATCGCGCCAGGTCGCCCGCATCTCGGCTGCGACCGCGTCCTCGCTGACCGCGCTGGCCGAAAAGTCACGCCGCAGCGTCGCCAGCGGCCGCGCCGCGATCGAAAAGGCCCGGCTCTGCGCCAGCGAGGCCATCATGGCGCGGATCGCGCCGGCGTCCCTGCCGCCGGCCTCGAACAGGATCCGCTCGAAATTCGACGAGACCTGGATGTCCATTGAGGGGGATGTGGTCGGCACGACGCCCGTGGCCTCGTAGCGGCCGCTCGCGAGCGTCCGCGCCAGGATGTCGTTCGCGTTGGTGGCCACGTTCAGGAGCGCCACCGGCAGGCCCATGCGCTTGGCCACCCAGCCGGCCAGCACGTCGCCGAAATTGCCGGTCGGAACCGAGAATGCCACTGGCCGACCGGGCGCGCCGAGGCTGACGGCGGCGGTGAAGTAATAGACCACCTGAGCGACGATCCGCGCCCAGTTGATCGAGTTGACGCCCGACAGGCCGGTCTCGTCGCGGAAGGCGTGATGGTTGAACATCGCCTTGACCAGCGCCTGGCAGTCGTCGAAGTCGCCCTCGATCGCCACCGCATGGACGTTGCCGGCATCCACCGTGGTCATCTGCCGGCGCTGCACCTCGCTGACCCGCCCCTGCGGGTAGAGGATGAACATGTCGACCCGTTCCAGGCCGCGGAACGCCTCGATGGCGGCTCCGCCGGTGTCGCCCGAGGTGGCGCCGACGATCGTCGCGCGGCGGCCGCGCAGCCGCAGCACGTCGTCCATCAGCCGCCCCAGCAGCTGCATGGCGACGTCCTTGAACGCCAGGGTCGGGCCGTGGAAGAGCTCCAGCACGAACAGGTTGTCGCCCACCTGCACGAGCGGGCAAACGGCCGGATGGCGGAACCCCGCATAGGCCTCGTCCACCATGGCGCCGAACGCCTGGGCGTCGATGTCGCCCCCCGTGAACGGCCCGATGACCCGTCTGGCGGCCTCCGCATACGGGACGCCAGCGAGACCGGCGATAGCCTCGGTCGCAAGGGTCGGCCACTCGGTGGGCACATAGAGACCGCCGTCGCGGGCAAGCCCGGCCAGCAGCGCATCGGCGAAGCCCAGCGCGGGCGCGTCGCCACGGGTCGATACATGCAGCACGATGGGGTCTCCGGCTGGCTGCGACGTTAGGAGCGTGCCCCGGCCCTGACAAGCGTCAGGCTGGCGGGGCCCGCAGGCGCTGGCGCGCAAAGGCGAAGAACACCGCCAGGATGGCGATGGCCAGCGCGAACCAGGTGAGGGCGTATTGCAAATGGTTGTTTGGAAAGCTGACCCTTGTGTTGCCGCCCCTGGGCCACCCGCCGGGATTGGCCGTGGCGTCCGCCTCGACCACGAAGGGCGCTGCGCGGGCGAGGCCGAAGGCGGCCGCGATCTCGTCGGGTTTGCGCGAGAACCAGATGTTGCGCGCCGGATCATTGGGCGGAACGAAATACCCCGGCATCTCCGGCGGCCGCAGCAGTCCCGTCACGGTGACGGTGCCGTCCACCTGGCCGGCCCTGCGGGTCGCCGGGTCAGCCAGCGCCGTCGGCACGAATCCGCGGTTGACGATGACGGTGGAGCCGTCAGCGAGCACCAGCGGTGTCAGGATGAAGAAGCCGGCGGCGGTATCGCCCGTCCGGCTGCCGCTTAGGAAGCCGTTCAGCCGCGCCTCCTTGTCGTGCAGGAACCGGCCGGAGAGCGACACCTTCGTGTAGTCGACCACCTTGGCCTGCAACCCCGACCAGGCCGATTCGGGCGGCAGCGGCACGGCGGGCTGCGTCAGGCGGGCCTCGACCCGGTCAATCAGCCGCTGCTTGGCGCCCATGCGCTCCACCTGCCAGGCTCCCAGCCCGACCAGCATGCCGAATCCTGCCAGCGTGAACAGCCCGGGCAGGATCAGGCCGCGCAGGCGACTGTCCATCTCAGCCCTCCAGCCGGCCCTGGCCGGCCTGGTTGGTGAATTGCAGCGCGATCATGATGCCCTTTAGCGGCCGCATCAGCCCGAGGCAGACCGCCACGACCAGCGGCGGCGAAATCAGGGCGTGGACCCACCAGACGGGCTCGTAGCGCAGTTCGACGAAGAGCGCGGCACCGACGAGGGCGAAACCCGCAATCAGCATGATGAACACGGCCGGGCCATCGCCCGAATCGGCAAAGCCGAAATCGAGCCCGCACCGGTCGCAGGGCGGCGCCACGGCGACGAAGCCGGCGAACAGCGCGCCGGCTCCGCAGCGCAGGCAGCGGCCACGCAGACCTGCCCGGATCGCCAAAGCGGTTCCGGTCCGCGGCTCGCTCATGCTGGTCTCCCAAATGACACGAGGGCGGCCACAGCCGCCCCCTGCCCGAATGCCAGTCTGCTCAGTGGCCGGCGCCGACGGCGGCGCCCCACTGCGAGCCCCACAGGTAGATGGCGACGAACAGGAACAGCCACACCACGTCGACGAAATGCCAGTACCAGGCGGCAAACTCGAAGCCGAGATGGCGCTCGGCCGTGAAATGCCCGCGCATGACCCGCGCCAGGCAGACGACCAGGAAGATGGTGCCGATCAGCACATGGGCGCCGTGGAAACCGGTCGCCATGAAGAAGGTCGCGCCGTAGATCGACCCCGCGAAGCCGAAGGCGGCGTGCGTGTATTCGTAGACCTGCACCACGGTGAAGATGGCACCGAGCAGCACCGTCAGCAGCAGCCCGAGCTTCAGGCCCTGCCGGTCATTGTGCAGCAGCGCATGATGCGCCCAGGTCACGGTCGTGCCCGACGTCAGCAGGATCAGGGTATTGAGCAGCGGCAGATGCCACGGATCGAAGACTTCGATGCCCTTCGGCGGCCACTGCCCGCCCGTTACCTCGTAGCGCATGAAATTCTGCGCCTCGCGGGCAAACAGGCTGGCGTCGAAATAGGCCCAGAACCAGGCCACGAAGAACATCACCTCGGAGGCGATGAACATGATCATGCCGTAGCGGTGGCTGATCTGCACGACGCGGGTGTGGTAGCCGCCGTGCTCGGCCTCGTTGATCACGTCCGCCCACCAGGCCGCCATGGTGTAGAGCACACCCAGGAAGCCGGCGCCGAAGATGACTGACCCGACCTTGAGGCCGCCGATCGGCATGCCCTTCATCCACAAGATGGCACCGACCGCCATCACGAAGGCCGAGACCGAGCCGATGAACGGCCACGGGCTCGGATCGACGAGATGGTAGTCGTGGTTCTTGGTGTGCGCGTCCGCCATGAGGTCGCTCTCCGCTCAATCCGCGAGGGGCCCCCCGGCACCCCGCAGCCCCCTAGAGTTTCGGTGTCCGGCTGTCCTTAGCCTCAGCAACCGGCTTTGGCGAGCCCTTGGCGGCGAAGAACGTATAGGACAGTGTGATGGTCGAGATGCCCTTGACGTCCCGCTCGGTCGCCAGCGCCGGGTCGATGAAGAACACCACCGGTGCCTCCATGCTCTCGCCGGGCTTCAGTGTGATCTCGTTGAAGCAGAAGCACTGGAGCTTGTTGAAATATCCGCCGGCCAGATCGGGCACGACGTTGAACGCCGCAATGCCCGTCGTGGCGAAAGGCCCGGTGTTCGTCACCTTGTAGAACACCGTCATGGTCTCGCCGAGCCGTGCCTCGACGGAAGCCACCTCGGGGTCGAACCGCCAGGCGAGGCCGGGAGCCACGTTCGAATCAAACCTGACGGTGACGGCGCGGTCCAGCGTCGTCACGGCGCCCTGTTGGGCGACCCGCGGCGTGCCGCCATAGCCGGTGACCTTGCAGAACAGGTCGTAGAGTGGCACGGCGGCGTAGGCCGCGCCGGTCATCGACACGACCACCGCTGCGCAGGCCAGCAGCACCCGCCGGTTGGCGCGGTTATGGGCCGGGAAGGGGTCGGACGGGTTCATGGCTTGCCTCAGAGCGGTCGGTTGGCGACGTTGCCGCCGAGCTTGGCAATCGTCACCACGAAGAACAGGATCACGATGGCGCCGAGCACCCAGCCGAGCGCCGTGGAGCGCGAACGCCGGCGCTTCAGCTCCTCCTCGGTCAGCACGATTCCATCAGGTTCGGCCATGGCTCACACTCCCAGAAGGCGTGCGACCGTCCCGAAGGCGGCATGGCCGCCCAGGCCGGTGGCGAGTTCGACGAGGAGAACGGCGAAGTTCGCGAACAGGTAGATGATCGAGAAGGCGAAAAGCTTGATCGAGGCCCGCCGGGCGGCATCACCCTCGCGCCGGCGGTAGACCCGCCACGCATACACCACCATCGCCGCTCCAGTGCCGCTGGCAACCAGCAGGTAGGCGGGGCCGGCAAAGCCGAACACCACGGGCAGCAGTGCCGCCGGCGCCAGCGCGAGCGTGTACAGCAGGATCTGGAACCGGGTGGCGTCGTCGCCCGCCACGACCGGCAGCATCGGCACGCCGGCACGGCGGTAGTCGGCCGTCTTGAGCAGCGCCAGCGCCCAGAAATGCGGCGGCGTCCACAGGAAGATGATGAGGAACAGGATCCAGCTGTCGAAACCGAGCGTCCCGGTCGCCGCCGTGTAGCCGATCACCGGCGGGAAAGCGCCGGCGGCGCCGCCAATGACGATGTTCTGGGATGTCGAGCGCTTCAGCCACACCGAGTACACCACGGCGTAGAAGAAGATCGTGAAGGCGAGCAGGCCTGCCGCCAGCCAGTTGGTCACCAGCCCGAGCACCGCAACGGAGCCGACGGAGAGCACGAGGCCGAAGGCCAGTGCCTCGTCTGGCGTCACCCGTCCCGAGGGGATCGGCCGCAGCGCTGTGCGCGACATCAACGCATCGATGTCGGCGTCGTACCACATGTTCAGGCAGCCCGAGGCACCCGCGCCGACCGCGATGGCCAGCAGTGCGGCAAAGCCGATCACCGGGTTCACATGCGGTGCCAGCGCCATGCCGACAAGCGCGGTGAACACGACAAGCGACATCACGCGGGGCTTTAGCAGGGCGAAGAAATCGCCCGCCGTTCCCATGGAGATGCCCGCGCGGGGCGGGCCTGTCAGGGTTTCGGTGGCCAGAGACATCGCTGTCCTGTCGCTCCGTCAAGTTTACGCGGCGCCCGTGATGCGGGCCGGATCATCGGCCCCACGCGGCTGGCGCACGGGGCCGGTTTAGGGTGCACGGGCCGGCGGCGGCTGCCGTCGGTCCGAAAGGTCAGTGATCCGAGCCGGTGATGCGCGGCAGGGTCTCGAACTGGTGGAACGGCGGCGGCGAGGGCAGCGTCCATTCCAGCGTCGTCGCGCCGGCGCCCCACGGGTTCTCGCCGGCCGCTTCCTTGCGGGTGAAGGCGACATAGATCCCGTAGAAGAACACGACGAGGCCGAGCGCGAAGATGTAGGAGCCGAACGACGAGATCCGGTTCCAGCCCGCGAACGCATCCGGATAGTCGACATAATGGCGCGGCATGCCGGCCAGACCGGTGAAGTGCATCGGGAAGAACAGGATGTTGGCGCCGATGAACGAAATCCAGAAGTGCAGGCGGCCGATCCAGTCGGGCACGACGTAACCGGTCATCTTCGGGAACCAGTAGTACCAGGCCGCGAAGATGCCGAAGACGGCGCCCAGCGACAGCACGTAGTGGAAGTGGGCCACCACGTAATAGGTGTTGTGCAGCGCCCGGTCGACGCCGGCATTGGCCAGCACCACGCCGGTGACGCCGCCGACGGTGAACAGGAAGATGAAGCCGATGGCCCAGATCATCGGCGCGGTGAAGCGGATCGAGCCGCCCCACATCGTCGCGATCCACGAGAACACCTTCACGCCCGTCGGCACCGCGATCACCATGGTGGCGAAGACGAAGTAGCGCTGCGTATCGAGCGACAGGCCGGCCGTGTACATGTGGTGGGCCCACACCACGAAGCCAACGGCGCCGATCGCCACCATGGCGTAGGCCATGCCCAGATAGCCGAAGATCGGCTTCTTCGAGAAGGTCGAGATGATGTGGCTGACGATGCCGAAAGCCGGCAGGATCATGATGTAGACTTCGGGGTGGCCGAAGAACCAGAACAGGTGCTGGTACAGGATCGGGTCACCGCCACCGGCCGGATCGAAGAAGGTCGTGCCGAAGTTGCGGTCGGTCAGCAGCATCGTGATGGCACCGGCGAGCACCGGGAGCGACAACAGCAGCAGGAACGCCGTCACCAGCATCGACCATGCGAACAGTGGCATCTTGTGCAGGGTCATGCCCGGCGCGCGCATGTTCAGGATCGTGGTGATGAAATTGATTGCGCCAAGGATCGACGATGCACCGGCCAGATGCAGCGACAGGATGCCGAAGTCGAGCGCCGGGCCCGGATGGCCGGAGGTCGACAGCGGCGGATACACGGTCCAGCCGCCGCCGAACCCGTTGGAACCGGGAGCGCCCTCGACGAACATCGAGATCAGCAGCAGCACGAAGGACGACGGCAGCAGCCAGAACGAGATGTTGTTCATCCGCGGGAACGCCATGTCGGGCGCGCCGATCATGATCGGGACGAACCAGTTGCCGTAGCCGCCGATCAGCGCCGGCATGACCACGAAGAACACCATGATCAGGCCATGGCCGGTGACGAACACGTTGTAGGTCTGCGGATTGGAGAAGAATTGGAGCCCCGGCTCCTGGAGCTCGAGCCGCATCGCGATCGACAGCGCCCCGCCGATGAGACCGGCGAACAGCGCGAAGAGCAGGTACATCGTGCCGATGTCCTTGTGGTTCGTCGACAACACCCATCGGCGCCAGCCGGTCGGGTGGTCGTGGTGGGCGTCGTGCGCCGCAGCAGCGTAAGCCATGTTGTCTGTCCCGGATCGCCGAAGGTCAGCAGGTGGTCAGGATGAGGCTCCGGTCACTCGACCGGAGCGGTGCGGGCGGCGACCGTGACGGTGCCGTCCGCCGCAGAGGCGAACTTCTTCTTCGCGTCGGTCAGCCAGGCCGCATAGCGGTCGGCGCTGACGACACGGATCGCGATCGGCATGAAGGCGTGGTTGCTGCCGCACAGCCGCGCGCACTGGCCATAGAAGATCCCTTCCTTCTCGGCCTTGAACCAGGTCTGGTTCAGGCGGCCGGGCACGGCGTCCATGCGGAAGCCGAGCGACGGAACCGAGAAGTTGTGGATCACGTCCGCACCGACAACCTGCATGATCACCGTCTTGTTGATCGGCACCACGACCTCGTTGTCGACGGCGAGCAGCGCCGGCTGGCCGGCCTTCACCGCTTCCTCGCGAGTCAGCATGTAGCTGTCGAACCTGAAACCACCGCCCTGGTCGGCCGGATACTCATAGCTCCAGTACCATTGGGCGCCCGTCGCCTTGATGGTCAGGTCCGCCTTCGGCAGCTCGACCTGCAGCTTCAGCAGCCGGAACGACGGGATCGCGATGCCGACCAGAATTAGCACCGGGATGATCGTCCAGGCGATTTCCAGCCCAGTATGGTGCGTCGTCTTCGACGGCACCGGATTGGCCGTCTCGTTGAACTTGACGATGATCCAGACCAGCAGGCCGAGCACGAACACCGAGATGGCGGTGATGATCCACACCAGAGCGGTGTGGAAGTCGTTCGTGAAGCTGGCCACGTAGGTGACCGGCTCCTGCAGGCCCATCTGCCAGGGAGACGGCTGGCCGGTGCCGGCGAGCGCGGCGACCGGGGCGCTGAGACCGAGCGCGGCTACCGCCGGCGCTGTCCGGTTCCAGAAGAAAGTCTTCACGTCGTGTCTCCCTGAAATGTCCGTTGCAGGCCCGCGTGCCCCGCGCCGCCCGATTCAGGCGATTGTTCACTCCGCCAGGGCGGGAGCCCTCCAGACGGTGCGCCGGGCCAAACCTCGGTGTTTGACACAGCGCAAAAACCACAAAGGCGCGGGAAGCGCAACGCCGTCGAAGGGCGAAATCTGTGCGTCAAATGCTCGCCATAAGCCCATTTTGAACCTGTGTCGCGCGTGCAGTGCATAGCGAACGCAGCGTGTGTCGGGTTCTTGACACGCTACGCCGCGCGTGGTCCCTCCGACACTCTGGCAACCAACGGAGCACCGGCGCCATGGCGACGGCTCGCATCATCTTCGCCGTCCTCCTTGCCTTGTGCGGCCTGGTGGCGGCGACGGCCACGGTCCGCGCCCAGGGCGCAGTCAAGAATGCGTTCGGTGACTGGCAGCTGCGCTGCGAGACGCCTGCCGGCGCCAAGGCCGAGCAGTGCGCCTTGCTGCAGAGCGTCCAGGCCGATGACAAGCCGAACGTCACGCTCGTCGTCATCGTGCTGAAGACAGCCGACGGCAAGAGCAGGCTGCTGCGGGTGATTGCGCCGCTGGGCGTCCTGCTTCCGGCGGGGCTCGGACTGAAGATTGACCAGAACGACGTCGGTCGGGCCGGCTTCGTGCGCTGCCTGCCGACCGGGTGCGTCGCCGAGGTGATCATGGATGACGAGTTGCTGGGCAAGCTGCGCAGCGGCACGGCAGCGACCTTCATCGTGTTCCAGACCCCGGAGGAGGGCATCGGCATACCGGTGTCGCTGAACGGTTTCGTCAAGGCGTTCGAGGCTCTGCCCTGAACCTCGCAGGGTCGTCCGCCCTCGTGTACAAGACTGTGTCGACCGCCGGCCTGGCCGCGGTGCGCCGTGTCGGAGTGCGTTTCATGAGTCGCCAAACCGGATACCTGCCTTTCGCCCGCCTCGCCGTGACCGGTCTGCTGGCCGCCGTCCTTGCCGGCTGCACCACGTTCGGCGGGTCGGAGCCGGCAGCGCCCGCGGTTGCGGGCTCCAGCAGCTTCGCCAACATCTTCAAGTATGGCGGCACGACGGTGCCCGCGTCGCAGACGGTCGAGGAGGAGATCGACTGCCCGTCGGTGGACGTCCCGCCTGGCGCGTCGGCGATCCGCACTGAAGCCGGCGGCGCCGTGCGCAGCCAGATCTCGCTCGGCCAGACCGCGCGCGAGTGCCGCAGCGTCGGCAACCAGATTTCCATTAAGGTGGGTGTCGAGGGCCTTGCCTTGCTGGGGCCGGCCGGGAGCCCCGGCAGCTTCACCGTCCCGCTGCGGATCGTCGTCAAGCGCGGCGAGACGGTCGTCGCCACCCGCCTCTATCGCGGCAGCGTCACCATTCCCAAGAACGACACCCAGGCCTCGTTCATCGTCATCGAGGACAACATCATGGTGCCGAAGGCCGACGGCGACCTGGCGATCGAGGCTGGGTTCGACCACGGCGGCCGCGCCCCGCCCCGGCGCGGCCCCCGCGGCTGAAAATCCGTGCAGGACAAAGGGTCGCGGCGGGATTGACACCCTCCGGGCCCTCTCGTACTCAGCAAGCGTCTTTGATCCCCGCGGAAGAGTCCGGCGGGAGCCCTTGGGCTCCAGTCGCCGGCGCCGAAGGCGCAACCGCCCCGGAAACGCTCAGGCCGAAGGACCGCGGGGAGCTGGCACTCTGGAAAGTGGTCTTCCGTACGCGGACGGCCCACCGACGGGGGTAACTCTGGGCTAGTGCCCGGGGGAAATCTCTCAGGTCGCGCGGACAGAGGGGGCACTTGAGCCGGGCCGCAAGGTCCGGGCATGTGTCCTTGATCCGGAGTCCGGAATGACCGAGCCCGACGCGACCGGAACTGCCCCGCTGGCAGTGACGCCTCTCAATGCAAGACATCGCGCCCTTGGCGCCCGCATGGTGCCGTTCGCCGGCTACGACATGCCGGTCCAGTACGCCGACGGAATCATGGCCGAGCACCTGTGGGTGCGCGAGAACGCCGGCCTGTTCGATGTCTCGCACATGGGTCAGGGGTTTCTGATCGGCGCCGACCACGCCACCGTGGCGGCCGCGCTCGAGACACTCTGTCCGGCCGATATCCAGGCCCTACGGCCTGGCCAGCAGCGCTATACCCAGCTGCTGGGGGAGGATGGCGGCATCCTCGACGACCTGATGGCGACGCGCTCTGCCGATCCGGCCGAGGACGGAACGCTGATGCTGGTCGTCAACGCCGCCGGCAAGGAGGCCGACTGGGCCCATATCGCCGCGCGCCTGCCAGCCGGCGTGCGGCTGATGCGGGCCGATCACCGGGCGCTGCTGGCCCTGCAGGGTCCCCGCGCGGCGGAGGTCTTGGCCCGGCATTGCCCGGAGGCTGCCGACATGGGGTTCATGACCGGCATCGCCACCCTGTTTGACGGCATTCCCGTCCACATCTCCCGCTCCGGCTACACCGGCGAGGATGGCTTCGAGATCTCGGTCCGGGCCGGCAAGGTCGAGGCCGTGGCCGACGCCCTGCTGGGCGAGCCGGAGGTGCGGCCGATCGGCCTCGGCGCGCGCGATTCGCTGCGGCTGGAAGCCGGCCTCTGCCTCTACGGTCACGATATCGACACGACGACGACGCCCGTCGAGGCGGCGCTGGTCTGGTCGATGCAAAAGCGCCGGCGCGAGGAGGGCGGCTTCCCGGGGGCCGACCGGATTCGCCGCGAACTCGCCGAGGGCCCCGCGCGGGTTCGGGTCGGCCTGCTGCCCGAAGGCAGGCAGCCGGCCCGCGAGGGCACCGAGATCCAGGACGCCGAGGGCCGCAAAATCGGCATCGTTACCTCGGGCGGCTTCGGCCCGAGCGTCGGCGGTCCCGTGGCCATGGGGTATGTCGAGCCGGCCCTGGCCGTGCCCGGCACCGCCGTCCAGCTGATTGTCCGCGGCAAGTCACTGCCCGCCAGGGTCGCGCCACTGCCGTTCGTTCCCAACCGCTACGCCCGCAAACCCGCCTGAGCCGGAGGCCGCCATGACCGTGAAATTCACCAAGGACCACGAGTATATCCGCGTCGAGGGCGACACCGCGGTGGTCGGCATCACCGACTACGCCCAGGCGCAGCTGGGCGACGTCGTCTTCGTCGAACTGCCGGAGCTTGGCCGCACCGTTGCCAAAGGCGGCGAGGCGGCGGTCGTCGAAAGCGTCAAGGCCGCCAGTGAGGTGTTTGCGCCGGTGTCGGGCGAGGTCGTCGCCGTGAACGGGGCGCTGGAAGAAGCTCCCGGCACGGTCAACGAGGATCCGCTCGGCAAGGGCTGGTTCGTCCGCCTGCGCCTTGCCGATCCGGCTGAACTCGACGGCCTGATGGGCGAGGACGATTACAAGGCCTATGTGGCCAGCCTCTGACCGCCGCAACCGACGGAGCCGCCATGCGCTATCTTCCCCTGTCCGACACCGACCGCGCCGATATGCTGGCGCGCATCGGCGTGCCGTCCATCGATGACCTGTTCGCCGACGTGCCCGCCACGGCGCGCCTGCCCGGGCTTGTCGATCTGCCGACGTCAAAGACCGAGCTGGAGGTCGAGCGCCATCTCGGCCGGCTTGCGGGCCGCAACGTGCCGGCCGGCTCCGTGCCGTTTTTCGTCGGCGCCGGCGCCTACCGCCACCATGTCCCGGCTACTGTCGATCACCTGATCCAGCGCTCGGAATTCCTCACCAGCTACACGCCCTACCAGCCCGAGATTGCCCAGGGGACGCTGCAATACCTGTTCGAGTTCCAGACGCAGGTCGCGGCGCTGACCGGCATGGAGGTGGCCAATGCCTCCATGTATGACGGCTCCACCGGCTGCGGCGAGGCGGTGCTGATGGCTCACCGCATCACCCGCCGCAGCAAGGCCGTGCTGTCCGGTGGACTGCATCCGCACTATGCGGCGGTCGCCCGCACTTTGTCTGAGATGGCAGGCGACACGGTGGTGACCCTGCCGCCGGACCTCACCGCCGGCGAGGACCTCATCGCCGCCATCGACGCCACGGTCTCCTGTGTCGTCGTCCAGACCCCCGACGTGTTCGGCAGCCTGCGCGACCTGCGCAAGGTGGCCGAGGCCTGCCACGCCAACGGGGCGCTGCTGATCGCCGTCGTCACCGAGGTGGTGTCGCTCGGCCTCGTGACGCCGCCCGGCGCCATGGGCGCCGACATCGTCGTCGGCGAGGGCCAGTCGCTCGGCAACGGGCTGAACTTCGGCGGCCCCTATGTGGGGCTCTTCGCCGCGCGCCAGAAATTCGTGCGCCAGATGCCGGGCCGGCTGTGCGGCGAGACGGTGGATGCCGACGGTGCCCGCGGCTTCGTGCTGACGCTGTCCACCCGCGAGCAGCACATCCGCCGCGACAAGGCGACGTCCAACATCTGCACCAATTCCGGCCTGTGCTGCCTGGCCTTCACCATCCACATGTCGCTGCTCGGCCCGACCGGTCTGGCGCGGCTGGCGCGCCTCAATCATGCCAATGCATGCGATCTGGCCGACAGGCTGGCCGCCATCGGGCTTAGCGTCGTCAACACCGCGTACTTCAACGAGGTGACGGTGCGTCTGGGCCGGCCGGCCGCGCCGGTGGTCGAGGCGCTCGCCGCCCGCGGCATCATGGCCGGCGTGCCGGTGTCCCGCCTGCTTCCAGGCGGCGGGCTCGACGACGCCCTGATCATCGCCTCCACCGAGGTCAACACGCCCGAGGATCGCGCCGCCCTGGCGGCTGCCCTGAAGGAGGCTCTGTGATGCTGAACCGCCAGGGACGCCCCACCGCTCCCCAGTCCGCCGGCAACGGCGAGGTCGCAACCTTCACCGGCAACCGCGCGCTGCTGCAGGAAGAGCCGCTGCTGTTCGAGATCGGCCGGCTGGAGACCACCGGCGTCGACATTCCGCAGCCGCCTGAGGTCGCAAGCCGCCTCGGTGGGCTGGAGCGCACCGATGGCATTGGCCTGCCTGGTCTCTCCGAGCCCGAGGCGATGCGCCACTATGTCCGCCTGTCCCAGAAGAACTACGGCATCGACACCGGCCTGTTTCCGCTGGGCTCGTGCACGATGAAGCACAATCCGCGGCTGAACGAGAAGATGGCCCGCCTGCCGGGCTTCGGCGACATCCATCCGCTTCAGCCGGTCTCGACCGTGCAGGGCGCGCTGGAGCTGATGACCGAGCTGTCGCGCTGGCTGGTGGAGCTCACCGGCATGGCGGCTGTCGCTCTGTCGCCCAAGGCCGGCGCCCATGGCGAACTGTGCGGCATGATGGCGATCAAGGCCGCCATCGCAGCACGCGGCGAGGCTGCCACGCGGCGCATCGTGCTGGTGCCCGAAAGCGCCCACGGCACCAACCCCGCCACTGCCGCCCTGATCGGCTTCGAGGTCCGCGCCGTTCCGGCCCGCGACGACGGCACAGTCGATCCCGCCTCCGTCCGCGCCCTGCTCGGACCGGACGTCGCGGCGATCATGCTCACCAACCCCAACACCTGCGGGCTGTTCGAGCGCGACATCGTCGCCATCGCCGCCGCCCTGCACGAGGCCGGCGGCTATTTCTACTGCGACGGTGCGAACTTCAACGCCATCGTCGGCAAGGCCCGTCCCGGCGACCTCGGTGTCGACGCGATGCACATCAACCTGCACAAGACCTTCTCGACGCCCCATGGCGGCGGTGGCCCGGGCTCCGGCCCGGTGGTGCTGTCGGACCGGCTGGCCGCCTTTGCGCCCGTGCCTTTCGTCGCGACCCGCGACGGTGGC
>JBEIIL010000071.1:0-18882 GCA_040380755.1 Methylobacteriaceae bacterium
ACCTCGACCAGCGAGAGATAGGTGAGGTTGCGGTCGAGCGAGGCGGTGGGCCGCTTGCCGGTCTCCTGGATCGGATGCACGGGAAACTCCAGCGGAATGCCGCCGTTCTCATAGATGCCGTCGCGCACCCGCTTCACCAGCTCGACATGCACGCGGTTGCAGGGCGAAAGGTCGGAACCGGTCTGGGCGATGCCGATGATCGGCTTGCCGCCCTGCAGTTCCGCCCGCGTGAGGCCAAAATTGAGATAGCGCTCCAGATAAAGCGCGGTCATGCCCGGATTGTCGGGATTGTCCCACCACAGCTGCGAGCGCAGCGAGCGCCCCTTGGTGGCACCGGCTGCGGACACGGGGCGTGCCGCGCTCTTGCGCTTCGGCTTTGAGGCCGTCCCGGTGACCGCTGCGACAGCGGTTGCCTCAGCCTTAAGGTTCGGCTTCCCGGTCGCCTTGACCTTGCCGTTGTCCTTCGAGGCGCCCTTGCCCTTGCCCGCCATGCCCGTTTCCTCCGCCTGATGGTGCGGCCCGTGAGATCGAACCGATTTGATTGGCGGGCAGCATCGCCCCAAAGCCGGTTCGAAATCAATCGCCGGTGCATGAGCGTCATGCAGGCGTGCCGCCCGTTGGAGGCGGGTCGCGAGACAGCGGCCTCCTGTTCAAGTCCACCGATTTCGGCCATACGGTCAAGGCGCGCGGTCGCAGCGCCAAGCCCACGGGGGGAGACGATCCATGACGATGCATGTGGTACCGGCCTTTGGCCGGATCGGCGAGGAGAACGCCTTCGCCGTCCTGGCCCGCGCCACCGAGCTGCAGCGCCAGGGGCGCGACATCATCAATCTGGGCATCGGCCAGCCGGACTTCCGCACGCCGGACCACATCGTCGAGGCCGCCGTGAAGGCCCTGCACGATGGCCACCACGGCTACACGCCGGCCACCGGCATCCTGCCGCTGCGGGAGGCTGTCGCCGCCGACATCCACCGCCGCATCGGCACCAAGGTCGATCCGGAGCTCGTGCTCATCGTGCCGGGCGGCAAGGTGACCATGTACATGGCAATCACGCTGTTCGGTGAGCCCGGCGCCGAGATCCTCTATCCGGACCCCGGCTTTCCCATCTACCGGTCGATGATCGAGTTCACCGGCGCCACGCCGGTGGCGGTGCCGATCCGCGAAGAGAACGGCTTTGCGTTCTCGGCCGAGGAGACGCTGTCGCTGATCACGCCGCGGACACGGCTTCTGATCCTCAACTCCCCCGCCAACCCGACCGGCGGAGTGACGCCGAAGGCCGAGATCGACAAGCTTGTCGCCGGCCTCGCCCGCTTCCCCGACGTCGCCATCATGTCCGACGAGATCTACGGGCAGATGACCTATGACGGCCTCGGCCACAGCAGCCTGCTGTCCTATCCGGAGATCCGCGACCGGCTGATCCTGCTGGATGGCTGGTCCAAGACCTATGCGATGACCGGCTGGCGCATGGGCTTCTCGGTCTGGCCGAAGCCGCTCTACGAGGCGGTGCGGAAGCTGGCCGTCAACTCCTACTCCTGCGTCAACGCCTCGGCGCAATATGCCGGGCTGGCGGCCCTCACCGGCCCGCAGGACGCCGTCGCCGCCATGGTCGCCGAGTTCGATCGCCGCCGGCAGGTCGTGGTCGAGGGGCTCAATGGGCTGCCGGGCGTCTCGGCGGCAGTGCCGAAGGGCGCTTTCTACGCCTTCCCCAACATTGCGAAGACCGGCTGGAAGGCGAAGCCCCTGGCCTCGGCCCTGCTGGAGGAGGCAGGCGTCGCCACCATCGGAGGGCCCGACTTCGGCATCCATGGCGAAGGCTATATCCGCCTCAGTTATGCCAATTCGACGGAGAACATCCGCCGGGCGCTGACGCGCATCGGCGAGTTCCTGTCTGCCCGCAAGCCGGCCTGATCCCCGCCTGCCCTGAGCGAGACTGTCATGCGCATCATCCCCGCCACGCCCCGGGCACTCGTCCTGCTCGCTGCCCTGTGGGGAGCACCAGCCATCGCCCAGACCGGCGAGCGCGCCGAGGCGATGGCCGTGGAGGTCCGCAACCGGACCGTCCCGACCCTGTGCGCGGAGGATGACAACGTCTACGTCACCTTCACGTCGCGCAAGGTCCGCCACTTCCGCATCGAGGCGCGCCCACCCGCCGTCATCGGCGGGATCGTCGAGGACAGCCGCGCGCCGGACTTCACCGACTGCACCATCAAGGACCAGCCGCCGGGCCCCGAGGACAAGATCGACCGAATCGTCCTGCACGAGGACGACGACTCGATGCTGGTGGGCTACCGGCATTCCGAATTCTGGCGCAAGGGCAACGTGCCACTGCGTGTCGGCGCCCGCGAGGAGAAGGAGCTGCATCTGGTGCAGCTCTTCGTGAAGACCGCCAAGGGTCCCTACGAGTACCTCGTGCTCTATCCGCTGGACGGCTACTGGCGTGCCCGGCCTTTGCCGCCCGCCAGGCTCGACGAGGTGGCGTACGGGACTTCGTTCCTGATCGGCGAGGTGCAGGAGAAGGAGCGTCCCTTCGTCCAGCTCGAATCCGTGCGCTACGTGCCGAAGTCGCGCAGTTTCGAACTCACCTTCCCCGGCGGCGGGCTCGGCACGCTGCGGGTCATTGCCATCACCGACAAGGTGGCGGCGTTCGATGCCTCGCTGCAGGACGGCGTGCGTCGCAGGCCCTTCGCTGCGCTGCGGTCGATGTATGTGACCGAGACCAACGCCGACAGCTCCCACGTCGCCTGGCGCCGTCAGCGCGCCAGGGGCTGGGAGTTCCGTCCGCTGCCCGATTTCCGCGGCGCCCGGGCCGAGGAGTTCTGGCTCGGGCGGACCGGCTTTTCACGCCACAACACCAGCGCCCCCGACACCGTCCTGCGGCAGTTCGCCCCGGAATGACCCGGCATTGCCGCGGCGGCACGGGCCGCCGCGGAAGGGATGACAGGGTCAGTCCTACGCCTTGACGCTCTCGGCTGCGGCGTCGATATGCGCCACCAGCTCTGCGTCGAGACCCAGCGCCGTCGACAGCTTCGCCAGGAAGGCCCGCTCGCTGGCCTTGTTGGGATCGATGGTCAACCGCGCAGCCGTGTAGACCTGGATTGCAACCTCGGGGCTCGACGTGTCGTTGGCGAGATCGGCCGGCGTGTAGGGATTGGCGAAGGCCTCATCGAGGAAGCCTGCTGCTGCCGGATCGAGCCCGATCTGCCGCAGGTTGCCGACGATCAGGGCGCGTTCACTGTCGTCGACCACGCCATCCGACGTGGCAGCGGCGATCATCGCCCGGATGAGCAGGACCGCGGTGCTGTTGTCGTCCGCCATATCCGCCGTCAGTCCGAAGGGCGAGTCGGCAGGCGCCTCCTCCACCATGCCGGTGGCGCTGGCCTGCGCCTGCTGGCCCTGTGAATAGTTCTGCCACGCCTGGTAGGCGAGCCCGCCGATGAGCGCGAGGCCGCCGAGCTTGACGGCATTCACCGCCAGGCCGCGGCCGGCCTTTGTGCCAAGAAAGATCGCCGCCAGCCCGCCCGCAGCGGCGCCGCTGGCGAGCTGGTTCTGTCCGATGACCTCCTTCAGCCGGCCAACCGGGTCACCCTGGCCGCCCGCTGCCCCTGCCCCGCCCAGCAGCGAGCCCAGCAGGCCACCGAGGCCGCCGGCACCACCCGCCGCATTGGCCGACGTCGCGCCCTGTCCCTGCTGGATCTGGGCGAGGACGCCACCGAGGAGGTCACCGAGCCCACCGCCGCCCGGCTGCGCGCCCGCCTGCCCGGGATGGGTACCAGGCTGGCCGGGATGGGCACCAGGCTGCCCAAGCTGGCCCAGCACACCGCCGAGCAGATCGCCGAGCCCGCCACCGGTACCTGCGCCCGGCTGCATGCCAGCCTGACCAGGGCGCGTCCCAACCGCTCCCGGCTGGCTCAGCATACCGCCGAGCAGATCGCCGAGGCCGCCAGCCTGGCCGGGCTGCTGCGGCATCTGCCGCAGCACATTCCCCAGGATATCGCCGATGCCACCGCCGGTGGCAGCCTGGCCGCCTTGGGCCGGCGCCTGGCTGGCAGCCATCATTGCATCGAGAAGCTTCTTGGCATCGAACACGGCGCTCTCCTGTCGGCCTGGGTCCCGGCCGCCATCAAGCGATGTACTCATGTCGAAACCATGACAACCGTCATGCAACAGTCCCCCGCAGCAACCCGGCTGCCGCGGCGGCGAGCGCCGTCACCGCGCTCCAGTTGCGGCTGGCAACGGCCGCAGCCGGGGTCACCCACGAGCCGCCGACGCACACGACATTGGGCAGCGCCAGCCAGGCCGGAGCCCGCGCCGCGTCGATGCCGCCGGTGGGGCAGAAGCGCAGATGCGGCAGCGGCCCGGCCATGGCCTTGAGGGCGGCTGGGCCGCCGGCCGGCTCGGCCGGAAAAAACTTCAGCACGCTGAGACCGGCCTCGGCCATCGCCATGGCTTCCGATGCCGTCGCCACGCCCGGCAGCAGCGGGGCCGCGCCGCTGGCCGCAGCCGCAACCAGCGCCGGTGTCGCCCCCGGACTGACCAGGAACGCCGCGCCAGCCGCATTGGCCTCGTCGACCTGGCTCTGCCCGAGCACGGTCCCAGCGCCGACGATCGCGTCGGGCACGGCGCGGATGATGGCGGCGATAGCATCCAGCGCACCGGGCGTGCGCAGCGTCACCTCGATGACCGGCAGGCCGCCGGCCACAAGCGCCTGCGCCAGCAGCACGCCGTCCTCGGCGCCCTCGACCGTCAGGACGGGAATGACCGGGGCCCTGCCCAGGATGGCGAGCAGAATGGTTCTGCGGTGGTCAGGTGTCACGGTTCACTCCCGGTGCACGGCCAGCTTAGGCCGGGAGCCTGTCGCCGCGCCAGCCGGGAGGTCCCGGAGTTTCATTCCACCAGGGGAGCCCTGCCGGCGGACACGAACATGCGGCCCGTCAGAGCTCTGCGGCAGGCGACCTTCCACCGTCAGGCCGGCTATCGCCCTACAGGCGCGGGACCCAGGTGTCGCCTGGGCGGGGCACGACCACCCGTGGGCTGGCGGCGATCGCACCCGCGACCGGCGCGGTCGCCGGCGGCGCGGCATTGCGCGGGCCGCGCGTCACGACGATCGACGGCAGGTCGTCATCGCCATCGGTGGCCACGGCAGACCTTCCGGTCCGTGCGATCGGCTGACCGGTGGGCTGACCAGCCTTGGCCAGCAGCTGCTCGCGCGTCAGCCCCAAAAGGGCCTGCAGGCGGGAACGGTCGCCCTTGCCAAGCTGCGAGGCGGTCTCCATCGGCTGGAAGTCCTTGCGGCGGAACGGCAGGCTGGCCTTGCCGCTGAACACCACCGCGCTGCTCTCCGTCACCACCGCGTCGCCCGCCTTCAGCGTCGGATCGAGCGTCACCGAAAGCCGCTTCGACAGGTCCGAGGGGTCGGTCCGGCAGGTGCAGGCGTTCACGCGTTCCTGGCGATACCGGTAGGCGACGGCAAGGTCGGCGTAGCGCCGCCCTCCACGATCGCGGGCGTCCTCGACGCTCCCGCCCTCGAACAGGGCGACCTCGGCATCGGGACAGTTCGCCTGGCACAGGTTTTCACGGACGGCGCGGTCACCGTTCGCGGCGGGAAAATAGAAGCCATCGCACATCCGCACGCAGATCGACGCGGGGCCCCCACCGTTGAACCCGCTGTCGGAGCGACGCGACCCGCCCGCCGGGAACCCCTCGCGTGCAGATCGCTCGCCGAAGAACTCGGGGAAGCCGTGACCGGGCGCGAAGATCGTCGAATGCTGCGGCGGCAGGTAGGCCCGAAACAGACTTGTCCCCGACCGTGAACCCGCGTTCGGCAGAACCGTGCTGTAGCGGGTGTCCTCTTCGGCCATAGCCGGCAACACTCCCGCAAGGGCAAGGCCGACGCCTGCAAGAAAACTGATCAACCGAGCCATCGACGCCACCCGCTTAGCCACATCCATCGGCCGCACAGGCCGCCCCTCAGGTCGGAGCACGGGATCATGGCTCCCGCCTCTTCACCGCCACGAAGGCTGGTGTCCGGACAAACAACCCGGATTGCCCTCAGTGGTTCCGGCCGAGTGTCCCCGGACCCGCGCAGGCCTTCCTACCCGCCCAGGGGATGTTCAGACAAGTGCGATAATGCCTGCCAGAACAACGTAACAGACTCGTGACGTAATCAAATTAAGAGATCATTAACCTTCAAATAAACGTTAAAGGAAGCTGTGTTGTCGTATGGATCTCTTCCATCACGAAACTCGCAGAGACGTCGACCATGTCGACTCGCTCGATAAGCTTGCGATACAGCCGATCATAAGCGGCGACATCGGGAATGCGGGCCTGTAGCAGATAATCTATCTCGCCGGCGGTTCTGTAGGCTCCGGTGATTTCCGGAATGGCCGCAATCGCGACGCGAAACCGCTCCGCCCAACCGGCGGCGTGCTGGTTGGTTCTGACCCGGATGAAGACGGTCAATCCGAGATTGACGGCGGCGGGATCCACCAGCGCCACGCGCGCGCGGATCACGCCCGCCTCCTCCATCAGCCGAACCCGGCGCCAACAGGCATTGCGCGACAGGCCTGCGCGTTCGGCCAGACGATCGAGCGGTGTCGTCGCGTCCGCCTGCAGGATCGACAGTATGGCTTTGTCACGATCATCGAGGATCATGGGAGAAACATATCATCTCCAGAGAAAATACGGAAGATTGTCCCGAAATTTGTCGAGATGGCGATCAACTTTGGGATCATTTCCCAGTCACGACGGGGCATTCTCAGGCCACAGGAGACCCGCCATGACATCACAGCTGCACCGCCTGTTCACCCATCACCCTGACAGCGTCGGGGAGAGCTATGGCCAGCATTTCGGCGTCGCGCTCGGCTACGGGCTGCGGCTCCTGGCGGCCAGCGCCTGCGCCCTCGTCCATGCGGTGCTGCCCTTCTGCTTCGAGAAGACAGCATCCACCATGGTGCGCCGCATGGTGGCCGACATGGACCGGAGGGCATCGCCGCCAGCTGCGGCAGCCGGGTCGGAGTCCGACGGCGCTGCCGTCACGAGATCCCGGAGCCGAGAGGGCTGCAAGTAGCGCGAACCGGGAACCCGCCATGCCGGTTGGGCGGAACAGGACATGGCCCTGCAGCACGGCAATCCCGGGTCGATCCGGGGCTTCAAGAAATCCTTCTGCTCTGTTGCCAAAAAGGCGCTGGTCAACACCCGTGCAAATCGGACATGATTCTCCCCGATGGTGTCGCTGGCTGGATTTGAGCTCGTCGTCCATGGGTCCTTCCCGGACCTGCCGCGCGATCGACTTTCGGCCCTGGTAGGACGTCGCGGCGGCCGGCTCGCCACCCGGATTTCCCCTCGCACCACCCATCTGGTGATCGCCCATGGCAGTGCCGGGCGCCGCTTTCCCGATTGGCCCGGCAGCGCCGCACCACAGCTGCTCAGCGAGGGTGCGTTCCGCCGCCTGATGGGGCTGGCACCGCCGCCGATGCCGGAGCCGCGCAGCTTCACCCTGGCCGAGGTGGCGTCCCACGCCCGGCTGGACCCGATCGAGGCCGAATATCTGTCGCTCTTCGACGTGCTCGAGGATGTCGACGGCCACTTCTCGTTCCGCGACGTCAGCTGCGCCCGCGAGGTGGCTCGCCTGCTCGCCGAGGGCGTCGACCTCGATGCCATCATCCACGCTGCGCTGGCCCTGCGCCGCAGCGGCAGGCGCCTGGCCTCGACCCGTCTGGTGCGTGCCCCCTGGGGCGGCCTTGTGCACGAGACCGGCGGCCGGCTGCTGTCCCTCGACGGCCAGTTCACGCTCGACCTCGGTGACGCCATGCCGGACCGCGAGGAGATTCTCGAGAACGCCGCCGAGGCGGCCGAGGACGACGATCTCGCCGAGGCCGAGCGGCTCTACGCCATTGCGCTGCGCATGGATCCGGCCGACCCGATTGCCGCCTTCAACCTCGCCAGCATCCGCCACGCCAGGGGCGACGCGCCGGGCGCCATGCTGGCCTACCGGCTCGCCCTGGCGCGCGACCCGACCTTCGCCGACGCCTGGTACAATCTGGGTGTGCTGCACGCTGCCTCCGACCGGATGGACGAGGCCGAATACTTCTACCGCGGCGCGGTCGACACCGATCCGGAGCATGGCGACGCGCTCCATAATCTCGCGCTGCTGCTGAGCCGGGCCGACCGCCATGCCGAGGCCCTGCCGCGCTGGGAGGCGCTGGCGCGGCTGGAGATGGAGCCGTCGGACCGCCGAATGGTCCAGCGGCACATGCTGCTGTGCCGCATGGCCATCGCCGGAGCCCAGCCTGTTCCCTCGCCGGTGTGAGGGACCTGCGCGCGCTGCGGCGCGACGAACTCCCCGCCGACACGGCTGCTCTGGCGCGGTTTCTGCTGGGCGCCATTGTGGTTCGCGACGAGCTGGGGCAGCGCCTCGCCGGCCGCATCGTCGAGACCGAGGCCTACCCGCCGGGCGACCCCGCCTCGCACGCCTTCCGGCGCCGCACGCCCCGCAACGCCGCGATGTTCCTGCCGCTCGGCCACGCCTATGTCTATCTGGCCTATGGCACCGCCCTGATGTTCAACGTCGCCAGCGAGACGCAGGATGTCGGCGCTGCCGTTCTGGTGCGCGCCCTCCATCCGCTGCTGGGCATTCCGCAGATGACCACGCACCGCGGGCTGGACCGGTTGCGCGACCTGACGCGCGGCCCCGGCCGCCTCGCCCAGGCGCTGCGGATCGACCGGAACCTTGACGGGATCGATCTCATGGCCGGCGCAGGACCGCTCTGGCTCGGCGCGGACGGGGGCGTGCCGGAGCAGATCGGCACCACCGTGCGGATCGGCATCACCAAGGCGGCGGACCGGCCGCTGCGCTTCATCGTGCCTGGCGATCCCTTCGTCAGCGGCCCTGCCGCCCTGAACAGGACGGCCGATGTGGCACCGAGGCCTGCCGAACCAAGGGCGGGGGCTGGACTGCGTTAGAACGACCCGCCGGTCGTGAACCCGTCGCCGCCCGAATCGCCCCCCATGCCGCCGCCGCCGGAGTCACCGCCCCAGCCGCCGCCACCGCCGGAGCCGCCCCCCCAGCTGCCGCCGGACGGCATGGTGAAGCCGCCGCCACCGCCAAAGCCGCTGTCGGCTCGTGGCGGCCGCTGCTGGTAGCCGCCATTCAGCACCGAACCGAGCACGGCGCCCTGCACGGCACCCTTGATGATCCCGCCGAGCACATCGGCGATGACCGTCTCGTTGCCGAACTGGCCCATCGGGTTGTCATAACCGCGCTTGCGGAATTGCGCGCGCTGCTGGTCCAGATCGGCCCTGCGCTGCGCCATCTGCGCCGCCTGCAGGCGCAGCGTCTTCACCTGGTCCTCGGCCGAGCGGACCGCCGCGTCGATATCGCCGATGCGCGCCGCGATGGCGTCGTCCGCCGACGTGGTCGTCTTGGCAGCCGCCCGCGCCAACTCGCGCACGGTCTGCGCCCCGTCGGCCTCGGCAAGGACCGCGAGCGCGGCCTCGAAGGCTCCACTGCTGCGGTCGACAAGCGCCGCCTGACGCGCATCGTCTGCCGCTTTCGCGGCGGCCTCCGCTTTGGCCAAGTCCGCTTCCGCGACAGCCAGTGCGGCCTGTGCGGCGGCATGCCTCTCTTCCAGCGGGCCGCTGCCGGCCACCGCAAGGCCAGCCTGTTCAACCGCGACCAACCTGGCGCGTTCGGCCTCCAGGTCGGCCTTGCAGGCCTCCGCATGGGCCCGCAGCCGGCTCGGAATCTCGATCAGCATGGCGTAGTTCGGCCGTGCGCCATCGAAGCCGATGTGGCGGGCCACCTTGCGGTCGAAGAAGCGCACGAAGAACCCCGAGCCATACGCCTGGGTGCCGAAGCCGCGCCGCCACAGATACATGAACAGCGGGTCGTCCTCGTAGGGCTTGCGCTTGGCCTCGCGGTCAGCCTCGGCCACGGCCGCTTTCTTGTCGGCGGCATCAACGACGGCGGCCTGGCGGTCGACCGCGGCCTTCTGGGCGAGCCAGTCCGGGCTCGACCGGACGGTGGGCTCGACCTGAACCTGCAGGCTCTCCAGCGCCTCGAGCGTCTGCGTCACCATGTCGGCCCGCGCATGCCGGGCGGCTGTTGCCGCCTGCAGCGACGCCGCCGCTTCGGCGGCCCGCCGGGCGATCACGTCCATCGACCCGCGCGCCTCCTGGATCAGCGTCAGAGCCCGGCGTTCCGCCGCATCCAGTGCGCCGACGGCCTCGTCGCGCTGCAGCGTGTCGAGGCGCACCTGCGCCAGCTGCCGCAGCAGACCGGCGCGGTCGGCGCGCAGCCGCGCCACCTCCTCGTCGGCGGAGCGCAACGCGCCGTCGATCTGGGTTTCCTGGCCGCGAAGCGTGAACGCCGCCTGCTCGATCGAGCGCAGCGCCTGCTGTCCGGTGATCATCGTCTCACCATTGCGTGATGGCGCCGCCCAGGACGGGCACCGCATAGTCGACGTCGAGAGACCCGCGGCGCTTCTCGCCGAGGCGGTTGCGCTGCAGGATGCCGTCGTCATTCTTGTCGCGCCGGACCGCTTCGAACACCGGCTCGGCGACACGGACGCCCCATTTGGTGACGGTCTTGGTCGTGCCGTCCTCTTCGCTCTTCACCGGCATCGGGATCGGCTTGCCGTCGGCTCCGATCGCCTCGACGATCACATAGTAGTTGCGGGCACCGCGGTTGCGATCCGGGACGCGGAACACGCCCGTCTGCTCGCCGGGCCGCGACACGATGGTGAGCGCGTAGCTTTTGCGCAGCTCCGCCCGCAGCTCCTCGAGCTTGCCGAGCGCCGCCTTTGCGCCCTCGGCGTCGTGACGCACAAGGGCGGCCCGGCCATCGGCGAGGATCTCCTCCGCACGGGCCGTTCCTGCGGGCACCCGCGCCTCGGCCTTGACCTCGGCGACCGCTGTGTCGAGCGCCTTGGGCAGTGTCTGCGTCAGCTCGATGCGGGTGCGCTCGGCCGTGCGCTGCTCGGGCCACTGCACGAGCACCGCATAGGCCAGCCAGGCGGCGCCGGCGATGCCGGCTACCGCCGCGAAGGCCGTGCCGATACGACCGCGCCGGACCCACAGCGTTGCCAGCGTGGTCGCCGTGCCGGGTGCCGGCGGCGTGTAGACGAAGCGGCTCTCCTTCAGCGCCTTGACGCCTTCATGGAGAATCCGCTCCGGCACGTCGATGCCCTGGCCGCGGTAGATCTTCCGCAGGCGCTCCAGGAGCTCGCGCTCACGCGCGTCGTCGTCGAGCTCGCGCGCGACGAGACTCTCCTGGTGGCGCAGCGTGTCCACCACGTCCATGGACATCATGAGGTCGTCGAGCCGGGCGGCCTTGGCCGCCGGCGCGACGGCCGGGGTGGTGGTGTCAGCCATTGGTGGGCAGAGCCTGTCCTTCGATCACCAGCTTGGCGATCCGCTTCTTGCCGTCCTCGACGGCATCGCGGATCTCGGCGGAGTTCTTGGTCGACATGTCGCGCATCTCCGCGACGATGCCGAGCGAGCGCTCCTGGAAGCCGATGACACTGTCGACGAGCTTCTTCACCGCGTCGGCGCGGATCGTCGGGCCGTAGCCGGCGCGCACGGCGGCCTCCTGGACCTTGCCGCCCATGTCGGCCAGCACCTCGATGCTCTTCGACATGCCCTCCTTCATCACTTCGAGGGTCTGGGTCGACTCGTGCAGCCCGAACAGGCCGGTGAACGACGCTTTGAGCGCCGTCAATACGCTGTCATTGGTGGTAAAGAAGCTGATCGACTGGGAGTAGACGCGCTCCTTGGCGTTGGTGGTCTGCATCAGCCGGGCCATCACGACCTCGGACGTGTTGTAGCTCACCGTCAGATTGTCGGAGAGGTCCTTGGCGATCTGGTAGCGCTTGTCCTCGTCCTGGACCCGGCGCAGATACTCGTCACGCGCGAGTTCGAGCTTGGCGCGCTCGGCCGGTTCGGTGCCCGCATAGGTGCCAACCTTCTCGGACGCCACGTTCAGTGTGGCCTTGGCTTCCGACATGCGGGTGTCGGCGGTCTTGAGCACCTCGAGCGCCAGCACCTCGGCCTGCTTCAGCGCGCCGCGGAAATCGCGATAGGCCTCGAGAATGGTGGCTTCTCGCTCGATCTGGTCCTTCGTCGCCCTGGTGACCTCCAGATAGGTCGCCTTGATCTTGTCGAAGCGGTCGGCGATGTCGCCGCGCGAAATCTTCATCCACACATTGGTGGCGCGCTCGAGCAGGTCGAGCTTGCCATCCTCGATCTGGTCGACCATCGCCTTGGCGTCGTCGCGGATCGAGTTGAAGCCCTTGGCGATGTCCTGGTAGCGCGTGCCGATGTCCATGGCGGCGGTCTGCTCGCGCACCACCTCGTTGAACACCGAGGCCTGCCCGAGCGTGCGGGCGATGACCGCAATCTTGTCGGGCTCCAGCGTCGAGATCTTCTCGAGCAGCGAGTTGATGGGTGCGTCTTCGACCTTGGCCGGCATGACCCCGAGGTCGCGCAGCGCGCTCGTGGCCTTGTCCAGGTACTGCATCGGGCTCTTGACCACCACGTCGTTCATGTCGCTCCCCATCTCTGCAGGCCGCCTCGGGCGGCTGTCGGCGCACGCTGGCGCGGCGCTGTGTCTGTTCAGTGACAATTGCGGCGCAACTTGGCCCCGAAAACCAGATTTCCGTCAACCCGGCACGTGACGGGCAGCCGCCGCGTGGAACCCCCCAAGGGGTGTCCCCGTTGTCGAGGCAAGGTCCAGTGTCTCGATCCCGTCGCCGCGATCCCATCGCCCCGGACCACCCCAAACGACTATCAGGAGCTTCCGATGCTCAACTGGGCCATCACCTTCCTCGTCATCGCCCTCATCGCCGCTGTCCTCGGCTTTGGCGGCATCGCCGGCACCGCCATCAGCATTGCCAAGCTGATCTTTTATGTCGCCATCATCCTGTTCGTCATCTCCGCCGTCGTCAGCCTGATGCGGGGCCGGTCGACCACGCCGATGCCCTGACGTGAGCAGCGGCGGTGCCAGCTGGCAACCGCCGCATGGCGATTTCCTGCTCCACACCGGGCGAGACAGACGATGACGGATGCCTCGCCCGATAAGGCTCAGTTCAAGGCTGAGATCGAACCGGCTCCAGGCGGTGGGTTGCGCCGCTTCTGGGGCTTCGCCCGCGGCTTCTGGACCGGAGACCGGCGCTGGCTGGCCTGGGGGCTGACGCTGGGCATCGTGGCGCTCGTGTTGCTGAATATCGCCATCCAGTACTCGCTCAACCTGTGGAACAGGTTTTTCTTCGACTCACTCGACAAGAAGGACCCGGCCGCGGTGATGCAGGCCGTTGGTCTGTTCGCCGGCCTCGCCTTCATGGCGATCTCGTCCATGGTCACTCTGGTGCTGTGCCGTATGACCCTGCAGGCGCAGTGGCGGCGCTGGCTGACGCTGCACCTTCTGGGTGACTGGCTCGAGGACCGCCGCTTCTACCAGATGAACATCACGGCACCGGAACTCGACAATCCCGAGTTCCGGATGACCGACGACGTCCGCATTGCCACCGAGCCGGTCGTCGACTTCGCCATCGGGCTCGGTAACGCGATCCTGATGGCGGCGGTGTTCATCGGCGTCCTGTGGACGGCGGGCGGCGCCATCACCGTGTTCGGGGTCGACATCCCCGGCTACTTCGTCCTCGCCGCGATGGCGTATGCCTGCCTGACATCCAGCGCCATGCTGCTGGTCGGCCGTCCGCTGATCGCCAGGACCGAGGCCAAGAATGCCGCGGAGGCGAGCGTCCGCTTCGCCCTGGTGCGGGTCCGCGAGAACGCCGAGAGCATCGCGCTCATCGGCGGCGAGGAGGACGAGCAGCGGACCATCACCGCCAGGCTCGACGAGACCCTGGCACGCTGGCGCGGCGTGATCACGCAGCAGGCCCGCATGACATGGATCATCCATGGCAACACCGTGCTGGCACCGATCGTCCCGCTGCTGCTGGGGGCACCCAAATATCTTGCGGGCGATCTGACGCTCGGCGCCCTGATGCAGCTGGCGGCGGCGTTCCTGCAGGTCCAGCTTGCCCTGAACTGGCTGGTGGAAAACTACATCCGCCTGGCGGAATGGATCGCTTCGGCCAACCGGGTCTCAACCTTTGCGGCGGCCATGAGCGACCTTGACGATCGCACCCGTCCCGGCGAGCGCATCGTCGTCGAGACCGGCAATCCCGGCGAGATCCGCCTGCGCGACCTGTCGGTGTCCCAGTTCGGCGGGCGGGTCGTGATCACCGGCGCCGAGGCGGTGTTCTCCGGCAACGAGAAGATCCTGATCCAGGGCGATTCCGGCACTGGAAAGTCGACGCTGATCCGCGCCGTGGCCGGACTCTGGCCGTGGGGCAGCGGCCGCATCCTGATGCCGCCTGGCGCAACCGTAATGTTCGTTCCGCAGAAGCCCTATGTGCCGTCCGGGACCCTGCGCGAGGCGCTGCTCTATCCCGACACGGCGAGCCCGCGCGAGGACAGCGTCCTGCTGGACGCCCTGCACCGCTGCGGGCTGCGCCATCTCGCGTCCCGCCTCGACCAGGCCGAACCCTGGGCCAGGATTTTGTCGGGCGGCGAGCAGCAGCGCCTGGCCTTCGCCCGGCTGGTGGTCCACAGGCCCGCGGTCATCATCATGGACGAGGCCACCTCGGCCCTCGACGAGGCCAGCCAGGACTCGATGATGTCGCTGTTCAAGACCGAGCTGGCCGGCTCGATGCTGCTCAGCGTCGGACACCGGCCCGGGCTGGCCGAGTACCATGACCGCGTCATCGTGCTCAGCCGTGGCAAAAGGGGTGCGAGGGTTAGCGAGACGAGCAGCGGCGGTGTCGCAAGGCTTCTCGGCGAGGTAATCAAGCGCGGGCTGCGACCCCGTCCCTCGACCGATCCCGGCGCCAGTCGCGCCGAGTAAGGGTGCAGGCGTCTCGGCATATCCGGTAAATCGAACGATATGTTTGGTATTGCGGACGATTCTTCTCCGTGTCAAAAACCACGGTCCCTTCACGCATTTTGGACCGGTTCCATGTCAGACAGGCCGCATTTCCATCCCGAGACCGAACTTGTCCATGCGGGCACCATGCGGTCGGCTTTCGGTGAAACCTCGGAGGCCCTGTTCCTCACCCAGGGCCATGTCTACGACAGCGCCAGCCAGTGCGAGGCCCGGTTTGCCGGCGAGGACCCGGGGTTCATCTATGCGCGCTTCTCCAACCCGACGGTGGCGATGCTGGAGCGTCGCATGGCGGCCTTCGAGGGCGCGGAAGCCTGCCGGGCGACCGCGACCGGCATGGCGGCGGTCACCGCCACGCTCATGGGTGTGCTGCGGGCCGGCGACCATGTGGTGGCCGCCCGGGCCCTGTTCGGCTCGTGCCGCTATGTGATCGAGGAGCACCTGCCGCGGTTCGGCGTTGCCTCGACCCTGGTCGATGGCACCGACCTCGACGCCTGGCGGGCCGCGGTGCGGCCGCAGACCCGCCTGTTCTTCCTCGAGAGTCCGTCGAACCCCACCCTCGAGGTGATCGATATTCCGGCGGTTGCCGAGATCGCCCATGCGGCCGGCGCCGTGCTGGTGGTCGACAACGTCTTCGCGACGCCGCTGTTCCAGCGGCCGCTGAAGTTGGGCGCCGACTGCGTCGTCTACTCCGCCACCAAGCACATCGACGGCCAGGGACGATGTCTCGGCGGGCTGATCCTCGCCTCGGAGACCTTCATCCAGGAGAAGCTGCAGACGATCCTGCGCCAGACCGGACCGGCCCTGTCGCCGTTCAACGCCTGGGTGATGCTGAAGGGGCTCGAGACGCTGGCGCTGCGCGTCCGCCGCCAGACCGAGACGGCCGGATGGCTCGCCGACCGTTTTGCCCAGCACCCGAAACTGGCGCGGCTGATCTATCCGGGGCGCGCCGACCACCCGCAGGCCGACATCATCCGCCGCCAGATGAGCGGCGCCTCAACGCTGCTGGCGCTGGAGCTGAAGGACGGCAAGGCGGCAGCGTTCCGTTTTCTGGACGCCCTGCGGCTGGCCCGCATCTCCAACAATCTCGGCGACGCCAAGAGCCTTGTGGTCCACCCGGCGACCACCACGCACCAGCGCCTCACCCCGGAAGCGCGGGCGGAGATGGGCATTGGCGACGGGCTGGTCCGGTACTCGGTCGGCCTCGAGCACCCCGACGACCTCGCCGCAGATGTCGAGCGCGCCCTCGCAGAGGCCTGACGGGCAGATCAGCGCTGCAGCCAATCCGTCCGGCCCTGGCCGTAGGTCAGCGGCGAGATCGCCGTCCCGCCCGGACCGTTCGACAGCGCCATGTAGTTGGACGTGCGCGGCGCGGAACTCGGCGGCAGATACAGGAACGACTGGTCATCCTGGCGCGGCTGGGCCGGCTGGGCGTGCGGCGCGCGGGTCTGCGGTCGCTGCGTCTGGGCCTCGGCGGTCGCGGCACCGGCGGCAAGGATCGCGGCCGCAAGGGCAAGGCGAAGGCTGAGGCTCATGGCAGTCTCCCGACGGCGCAAATGGCAGCGCCAGTGATCCTGATAGGCCGGATCGAAGGCGCTGCCTGTGTCCCCGGGGTCACGGTCGGCGGTTTAGGCGGACCGCCGGTCGCGCGGCGGCCTGTTCCTCGGTGCGCCGCGACAAATCGTCGGCGCCGGCATTGATCTGGCGCGCCGAGGCGGCGACGTCGACCGCGGTCAGCTGGATCGTCGCTACCGTCTCGGCCAGCCGCTCGATCGTGTCGTTGATCGAGTCCTTCACGCTGCCAAGCTTCCCGGCATACTGGGTCTCGATGGTGCGGGTGAGATCGCCGCGCGCCAGGGCTCCCATCACGTCGGCGAATTCCGTGGTGGCGTCGTCCACCACCATGCCGATGCCGTTCATCACCGCCGCCATGTCACGCAGGAAGCCGGCCTTGCCGTCCAGCGGCACGCGTCGGGAGAAGTCGCCGGCCGCAGCCGCGCTGGCCACCGTCGCGACCTCGTCCTGGACGGCGATCTCGATCGTTCGGTCGCGTCACTCCAGCATGGCGCCGAGCCGCACGCTGTTCTCGCCCGACACCGTGCTGACCGACAGGTCGAAATGCCGGCTTCCGACCGGAACGCGGGCCAGGTGGTTGCCGCGCAGGGCTCCAACCAGACGCTCCTGGTGCGCCGGGTTCTTGCGGAACACGGCCATGTTCTTGCCCACGATATCGTCGGGATTGAAGCTCGGCACAGCCTTGCGGAACTCCGCGATGTGCTCGTGAAACAGCCGGGTCACGGCCTGGGTCAGGTAGACGATCTTGTGGTCGTCATCGACCACCATGACGTTGGTGGGGTAGCTGTCCAGGGCGGCCCGGATGCGCGCCGATTCCAGTCCCGTCTTGTTGAACGCCGCGGCCAAGCGGGCCAGGTCGCCGCTCTCGTGCCCCTTCGGCAGTTTCAAAAGTGATGCCATCACAGTCTCGCCCTCGGCCCGGCCGATAGCCAGGGTCAACCGGCGAAGGGGCGACAGGATGGTGCGGTGCAGCCACCAGAACGCCATGGCGAAGACGAGCAGCAGCCCAGCGGCGGTTCCGACGCCAAGCTGCACGGTGAGGACCGGTCCTCCTGGGTTGCGTCGGCTATGGCCGAGCCCTGCGCCTCGAGGAGGTCGCCGATGCGGGCCATCTGACCTTCGAGTTCGGTGAACCGCTTGTCGAATTCAGGCATTTGCGCCTGGGCTGCAGCGCGGTCCTTGAAGGCCAGGCCGACAACGGCACGCGCCTGGACTGCAAAGGCGTCCAGCGACTTGTCGGCGTCGCGCAGCGCGGCATCGATCGCAGGCGACAGGGCTTCGGACCTCACCGCCTTGAGGGATGTGCGGAGCTCTTCGGCATGGGCATCGACCTGCTTCAGCGCATCGGCACTGGCTGCTTCACCGGCAGAGCTCTTGTGGAATGCCGCGTAGACGTCGCCGCGCAGCGCGTCATGGCGCATGCCGACCAGCGTCTGCTATCGCAACGCGACTGAGATGCGCTGGATCCCGTCGATCTCGCCGCCGAGCCGAACCACGCCGAGGATGTTGAGCGCCATCAGGACACAGCCCAAGGTGGCGGCGATGGCGATAGCAAAGCCGACCTCGAAACTCAGGCCATTCATGGAAATCTCCTGCGGATGGCTGGATCAAGAGGACACACCGGCGTGGTCACGCGGCGCTTGCGGTTGAATGGGCGGCGGCGCCGGAGGCACCCAGCTGGCCGATGTCGAGCAGCGAAACGACGTCGTCGCCCTTGATGGCGAGTTCGACCACCAGCATGTCGCCGTCCTGAGTCACGTCGCCGACCGCACGGACCTCATTGCCTGCGACATCGACGATGTCGCAGGCCGCGTCAGCCAGCAGACCGACCGTCCTGGCGGCGCTCTCGATGACGAGGATGACCTGCACGGCGTCGGCGGGAGCCGGCCCGCAGCCAAGGCGTGCACGCATCTCATGCACCGGCACCAGCCTGCCGCGAAGGTTGATCACGCCGAGCACATAGGAGGGCGCTCCAGCCACCGGAGTGATCGCCTGAATGGCGCGGATCTCCCGGACGGTGCCCACCGTCACCCCGAACAAGCGGCCATCGACACTGAATGTGACCACCTGGCGGTGGGGAACAGGGGTGTGCGGCGAGGCCGGCGACATGGGTATGTCCTGCTCGGTTTAAGCTGCGAGCTTGATGAACAGCGCGATTCAAGATACTTGCGCAAAAATGAAGATGTCCGGCTGATGACGAGATTTCGCAACTCCGACGCGAGATTTCACCCTGCAAAGCCATGCACTTAGAAACTGACGAGTGTGAATTTGCGTTTGTAAACTTCTATCTTGAAGACCGATGGAAACGACGCGCAATCCGGTCGCCTTTGCGTGCGGCCTGATCTGTGGCACCACCGCCGCAGCAAACC
>JBEIIL010000072.1:0-18858 GCA_040380755.1 Methylobacteriaceae bacterium
CGCGGCGGCGCCGGTCGCGACCTGCACCAGCGCCTCGTCGACCACCACCAACCGGCTGCCGGCCGGCACCGTGCGGGTGGCGTTCGCTTCGGCGCCGCCGAGCCCGCGCAGCAGGCGCGTGAGGCGCCAGGTGGCGGGCGCGACAAGCTCCGCCCGGGCGAAGCCGACCAGCTCCACGATGCCGTTGGGACCCTTCACCGCCAGCAGGCGCCGGCCGGATAGGGCGGCCAGATCGCCGTCGGCGGCGAGGTCGCCGGTTTCCAGCGCGAGCAGCAGGGCTGAGGCGCGGTCCCAGCGCCAGACCGGTCCTGGCGGCAGCGGTGCGGCGAGCCGCCCCACCGCGGCGGTGACGGGCACATCGGCGAACCGGTCGAAGCTGGTGCCGTCGGCCGAGCGCCACAGCGTCGCACCGCGCCAGGGATGGCCTGCGACCGACAGCGACTGCAGCACCGGCGGATCCGAGACTGCTGACGGCCAGTCGATAACGGCGACGAAGGGAGCACCCGGCGTCGGCGGTGCGGCACTGGCGGCGCGCGGCAGCGCCGGCGGAACCGAGCGGCGGACGGCAGGCTCGAAAGCCCGGGCCTCGATCTCGCGCGCCGCGGCATCGCGGATGCGGGTGATGCGGAACACGGTGCCGGCCTCCGCGCCCGGCAGCCGCACGGCATCGCCGATCTCCAGCGCCAGCAGGCCAGGACGTAGCGTCAGCCGTGCGCTCTCGCGGCCGGTCCAGGCCTCATGCAGCAGGCCCTCGGCCAGCTGCGCCGCCACTGCGCGCGGCAGCACGACCGCTGCTTCGACAGACGTCTCCCGTCGGCTGCCGCCGGCGAGGCGGCGCGAGGCCTCGACGGCGCGGGCATAGTCGGCGTCACCATCGGCAAAGCTGACGCGGACCTCGGACGGCAGTTCGTCGGCCTGGGCGCGCAGGCGCTCGACCAGCGTGCCGTCGCGGTCAGGCACGAGGTCGTCGTCAGTGACCACCACCGCATCCGCAGCCGTCCGGTCGAGGATCCGCAGCCGGCCGCCGCTCGCCGCCGCGTCGAAGCCAAACAGGGCGGCAAGCGGCTCGAGCGCGGCGCGCGCCGACATGGGCCGGTCGAGCACATAGCCGTCGACGAAGCCGTCGAGCGCGCAGTCGGCCGGCGGCACGACAAAGTCGGCCAGGATGGCGTTGACCAGCGTGTCCAGGGTCGCGCCCTCCAGCCTGCCGTTGAGCCAGTGACCGGTTTCCCAGGCGGCGGCATCGGCCCAGGCCGAGGCGTCCGACGGAAAGGCCGGAAACGGCCGCGCGTCCCAGCACCAGACATGGATCAGCGGGTCGACCATCGGCCCGCCATAGAGCGGCGAGACGGGGTTGTTGGCGCGCACCTTGAACCAGTCGAGCGTCGCGGCCACGGCCCGTGCCTGGACGGCATCGTCGCGGCGGCCCGACGAGAACGGCGGCGCCCGGCCTTCCGAGGATTTCGGATCCGGAAAGGCGTTGGGGCCATTGCCGCCGCGGTCGACGGCCGGGCAGCCGGTCTCGACCAGGCGGATCGGCTTGGAGCGCGGTACCCAGGCGGTCGGGGACGGGAGCTCGCGGCCACCGATGCGCTCCACATGCGGGTTCGACCACCAGCCGATGAGATCCTTGACGCGGTGGACCCAGGGCTTGCCGAGACCATCGGTGATCGGCGTGCGGATCTGCGCGGCACGGGCCGCGTCGTCGGCATAGAACCAGTCGAACCCTTCGCCGCCGGCCTGGCCGGCCGTCAGACAGGCGGGGTCGGCAGCGGATCGCGCCCGGGCGGCGGCGGCATGCGCATCGCCGTCGCGCCAGTCGGTCACCGGCCACCAGGCGTCGAGGCCCACCATGGCGATGGCCGGCGACGCCCAGAGCGGATCGAGCGGAAAGCGCAGCTCGCCCGGTGCCGGGACATGGGCGCCGTACTCGGTCCAGTCAGCCGCATAGGTCACCGCCGCCGGCGGCCCCAGCACGGCCTTCACCTCGTCGGCCAGACGGACGAGCTCGGCCGTCGCCGGGTAGACGCCGGGGGCCGAGCGCAGCCGGGTGATGCCTACCATCTCGGAGCCGATGACGAAGGCGTCGACGCCACCCGCGTCGCGTGCCAGCACCGCATAGTGTAGCGCCATGCGCCGCAGGCCCCAGTCCTGCGCACCACCGAACAGCGCCGCGACCTGTGCGGTGCAGGCGGGCGTGCCGTCCGGCGAGCCGGGCCGGCCCGGCGCCGGATCGCAGGTGATGCGGCCGCGCCAGGGGAAAGGCGGCTGCGGCGCGATGCCGGTGGCAGGGTCCGGCAGGGTATTGCCCTGCGGCACGTCCATCTGCACGAACGGGTAGAGCATCACGGCAAGACCGCGGGCGCGCAGGTCGCGGATCGCCGCCACGACGGTCCAGTCGGCCGGCGTGCCACCGAAGGCCAGGGCACCGTCGCGGCGCGAGACCGGCTCGGCGCTGGCGCGGTCGAGCCCGGCGACGGACCAGCCGGGACCGTCGTGCAACCGATCCGCGCCCTCGTGGCGCGGCGCGATGCGGCAGCGGCCGGCGCGCAGATCGTCGCCGAACCAGCTGACGACGAGGCCGACGCTGCGCAAATTGGGACAGAGTGCCTGCAGGGCATCGAGCGAGGCCTGCCAGTCGGTGGCCTGCACGAGCCCGTGCCGGTTCTCGACCGTGCTGCCGCCGAGACCGGCGAGCCGGGTCACGGCTGAGGGCGCATAGGCGAACTCGGACGCGCCGGGAATGAGGTCGACGGCGCGAATGCGTTCGCCGACACCCCCCACCGGACGCACGACCTCGAAGCTGAACTGCGGGATTCGGTTGCCGTAGGGCGCCAGCGGCAGACCCTCGAACACCACATAGGCGAGGCCGCGATAGGCCGGCGCGGCATCGGCGCCCTCCTTGGCGACGATCAGCGGATCGGGCTCCTGGTCCTCAGTGCCGTGATGCACGCGCATCGGCAGCGTCGTGACGTCGAGCTCGCGGCCGTCGGCCCAGACCCGGCGCACGAAGGCGATGGGGCCCTCGCACAGGCCGATGGCGAGATTCGCCGCATAGATGTAGGTCGTCGTCACCGTCGCGGGCCGGGCTGACGCGCCCTTGCCGCCGCGCTGCTTGCGCCAGATGACGTCCTCGCGGATGCGGGTGGCCCAGATCGCCTCGCCGCCGAGCCGGGCGCGGCCATAGAGCCGCGGTATCGGCGCACCCTCGGTGGAGCCGAGGCCGGCGATGGTCGCCAGCCGCGGTCCCTCGACCCGGCGCGTCGGCGTCAGCGCGCCCAGCACCGCGCCGTCCAGCGCGCTGCCGGCCAGCGCGCCCAAAGCCTGGCCGATGGCACCGCCGACCGGCCCGCCGACAATGGTGCCGACGACCTGGCCGGCGACCTGCAGGACGAGCGTGCTCATGGGCAGTCCTCCAGTCCGGGCAGAGCGAAAGCAAAGACGATGCGGCGGCTCCAGGCACCGAGTGTCACCTCGGCGACGGTGGCGCCCGCGTGGGCGTGGACCATGCGGCCGGCGCCGGTGGCGATGCCGCAGTGCTGGGCCGGAAGATGCTCGCGCCAGCGCATCAGCAGCAGGTCACCGGGCCGATGGCCTGCGACCGCGACGGGCGCGCAGTGACGTGCCGCAGCGGCTGCCAGCGTCTCGCTGCGGCCGGCCTCGGCCCAGTCCGCCGGATAGGCCGGCACCGGCTCCGGCAGGTCGCCATAGAGCGTCCTCCAGACACCGAGAACCAGGCCCAGGCAGTCGCAGCCGACGCCCTGCAGCGCCGCGCCATGGCGGTAAGGCGTGCCGATCCAGCGGCGCGCGCAGGCGACAACGGCGGCGCGGTCGATGCGGCCCTCTTGCGGCCTCACCGGAACAGGCTCCCGCCGTCGAGGCCTGGGTCGCCCTCGCGCACCGTTCGCAGCAACAGGTCGTTGCCGGGCATGTGCGGAAAGCCGCGGAAATTGACGATGTTGCCGTAGCGGCCGGCGCAGGTGGCGGCGGTCCGGTCGCAGCCGGCCGTCACGGTGAAGCCGTCGCCAGTCTGCAGCGGCAGGGCGCAGGGCTCCCAGAGCTCCAGCGTGCCGCCGCCCCCTGTGGTCACGTGGCGGGCGACGTCGACGGCGATCCCATCATTGGCGCCGCCGGCAAAGACCAGCCGGCCACCGGTGAAGTGCCCGTCGGCAAAGCCGTCGAGGGCCGTCGCCTCGAGCCGCGCGCGGCCATCCGTGGCGGCGACGATGCCCTGCGCCCTGTGCGTCGGCAGGGCAAGATCGACGCCGCAGCGGGCATCGCCGAGATCGGCATCGCAGCGCGGGCGATAAAGCCGGCCACGGCTGGCATCGAGCGCATGGGCCAGGCCGCGCAGCTCGGCCGTGAAAGCGCCCCCGCTGCGGCGAACCTCGCCGACGGTGCCGATGTCGAGCAGAACGCGTGCGTCGACGTCCTGCCAGTCCACCAGCCAGACCTCGACGGCCGCACCGTCCCAGCGACCAGCAGCAAGGTCCTCCTCGGCGAGGCCGGCGGCGACCAGCGCGCCCGAGACCTCGCCGCCGCCCACCGCGAAGCCGAGCTGGGTTTCGCTGTCGCCGGCCTCCAGGCCAGCCGCAGCGGCATAGACGGTGCCGCCGAAAGCGAGATCGCCATCGTGGTCGGTGAAGCCGCGGACGAGGCCATCGTGCCGTGCCAGCCGCCAGCAGCGGGCAAGGGTCGTGACCCCGCTGGCGAGGCCGGCGGCCAGGGCGTTGGGAAGGGTTCGCATGGGGATCTCCTGGAACCGGGGAGGCAGGGTGCGGGCAGCGGCTAGGGCCGGATCTCGACCAGCGGGATGTGGGGGATCTCGCCCGCCGTGAAGGCGGCGAGGTCGACCTCCAGCGCGTCGGTATCGAAGCGGACGGGAACGTGGAACAGGAACCCGGCCGTCACCGCGGCGCCGGGCGGCGGCAGGCTTGTCGGCCGGAAGGTGATGCGGCCCGTGGTGATGTCGACGCTCCACTCGGCGGAGGGCCGCTCTGTGCCGGCGACGGCGACGCGGACGCTGCCTGCCACGGGTTTGACGATCGGCCGGCGATAGGCGCCCTCCCCCTCGCCATAGGTCTTGGCCAAGGCGAAAGACGCCATTGTGCCGTCGCCGGTGCCCAGTCCCTGGTCGCGCGGACCCGGCGCGGCCCCAGGTGCCGCCGAGCTGTCGTCGAGCCGATCGCGCCAGCGAAAGCCATGCAGACGACCGCGGCGGGCCTCGAAAAAGGCGACGATGGTGGCAAGGTCGTCGAGGCTGCGAACGCCCGAGCCGGCATCATAGGCGCGCAGCGCATGCGCCCAGCGGGCATTGCGCTCCTCCAGGCCCGAGCCGGTGGTGACGATCTCGGTGCGACGGCGCGGGCCGCCGCGCCCGCGCAGCGACAGGTCGGTTGGAAACAGCACCTCATGAAAAGCGGGCATGGTGTCTCCCAGTCGCAATGTTGACCTCGCGCAACGCGGCGGTCGCCAAACTGTTGTGAAGTGCCCCCGAACGCGAAGGAGCGAGCGATGACCCATGTCCCCCACGGCCTGCATGAGGAATTTCCCCAGGCGGCGGCCGCCATCAGCAGGCTGAAGATTTCGGACGCGCATTTCGCGCGGCTCGCCGAGACCTATGAGCACGTCAACCGCGAGATCCACCGGGTCGAGGCGGAGATCGAGCCGGCGAGTGACGAGGCGCTGGAGGAGCTGAAGAAGCGGCGCCTGAAGCTGAAGGACGAGATCGCGGCAATGCTGCGCAGCGCGATCTGACAGGTCGGGCCCTAAAGCGGACGACCTGATTGCATCACGTCGTTCGCTTTAGCTCATCGGTTCAGCGTCATCTTTGTCCGCCAACCGGTGTCGGCTCGGCGGGATGTTGCCCTAAAGCGCGCGCTGGCCGCGGGCCACCGCCCGGGCCACCGCGGCGGCGACCTGGGCCTGCGAGCGGCGGAAGCTCTCGGCATCCGGCGTCGTGATCTGCACGGTCACGGCCGGCATCGGGCGTTCGGCTCCGGCGCGGACGCCCAGCGTGCCGTCAGGACCTCGCGCCAGCGGGAGGATGGCCTCCGGGCCGGCCTCGCCAGCGAGACCGAGCCCTCTGCCGAGCGGGAACCAGGCGGGGGCGCCGAGCACGCCGCCCTGGGCGAAGGGCGTCACCGGCAGGCTGGCGCCGCCCGCACCGAGCCCCAATCCACTGCCCAACCCGCCGCCAAATCCGCTTCCGAGTGCGGCCGCGACGGCCTTGATCCCGCCAGACAACAGCCCCTCGGCTGCTGTGGTCAGAGGTTTCAGCCCGGATTGAAGTCCGATGGCTATGAAGCGGTCGCCTACGGAGCGCAGCACGTCCTCGAAGCGGCGGCCCTGCACGATCCCAGTCGCGAACGCGCCGGTGAGCGCCTTGCCAAAGCGATCTGTCAGGGCCTTGAGGTTCTGCAGGCCGGTTTCCAGGCCGGACAGGCTTTCGGGGTCAAGCGCCATGGCCGTCTCCATCGGGAAAGTCCGCCATCAGGGCGGCGAGAGCGCCGGCGTCCGGCGGGTCGTGGCCGGCGGCCGGGGTGAAGGCGCGATAGGCCGCGGCCAGTTCGCGCGGCGTGGTGGACCAAAACTCCCGCGGCGCCAGCCGCAGGACGCCGAGCCCGAAGGCCATGGCCGCATCCCAGGGAAAGGGGCGGGAGGGGGTCACCCCGTCCCCGGGTTCGGGCCGGCGTCCTGCGGCGGTCCGGGGCGCGGCGGAACATCCGGCGCCCCGAAGGCGGATTCGATCAGTGCGGTCGCGGCGAGGGCGACCGGCTCCAGCCCGCCGTCCAGCCGCCAGCCGGCGATCTCGTCGTCCGTCACCGCATGGCCGGCGCCGCGCGCGCCGGCGCCGATGATGCGGACGAGGTCGCGGGCGCCGAGGCCGCCCTGGGCCAACCGGCGGCCGAGTCCGGCCAGGCCTTCGGCCGCATAGGCGGCCTCCAGCTCGGCCAGGGCGCCGAGGGTGAGGCAGAGCGTGAGATGGCGGCCGGCGATGGTCGCCGCGACCTCGCCACGATGCGGGTTGGGCATCCGGGCGCCTCCCTCAGGCCGCCGTGAAGGCGAGCGGGCCGGCACTCTCCAGCGCCAGGTCGAAGGTCACCTCCCCGTCCTGCTCGCCGCGATAGTCGAGGCTGGCCACGTGAAAGGGACCCTGCACGGTGCCGAAGCCCGGCACCACCACCTGCCAGTTGCGCACGGTGCCGTCGAAGACGATCTGGCGAACCATCCGGTCCGAGGCCTCGCTACGGAAGACGCCGGCGCCCGAAACGGCGGCGCGGCGGACACCCGCACCAGCCAGCAGCTCACGCCAGCGGCCGGCCGAATCCGCGTTGGTGACGTCGACCGCCTCGGCGTTGAAACCGAGACGACGGGCACGCAGCCCCGCCACGGTGACGAAGGCGCCGGCGCCGTCGTCGAGCTTGAGCAGCAGGTCCTTGCCTTTCTGGGCAGCCATTGCGGGTCTCCTCGGGTCAGCGAAAACGAAACGGATGGCGGGCGGGTTCCGGTCACGGGACGGCCTCGGTCAGCGCCGTGAACCGCAGGCCGGCGCGGCGTGGTCCCGGCCCTGAGGGGCGCGGCAGATCGAGGCCGACCGTCGCGAGCAGGATGAGCCGATGGCCATCGAGCGCCGCCGGCGGATCGGCCAGCGCCAGTTCGCAGCGCTCCAGCACCGCCAGTGCCTCGGCGTCGCCGGACTGCCGGGACCATGCGACCAGCGTCAGCGTGTGGCGCAGGCCGCCGGGAGCTCCCGGCCAGGCCCTGGCTGTGGCCTCGCCGAAGGTCAGGTAAGGGGGCTCGACGCCGCGCGACGGCGTGTCATGGATGTGCGGACCGCCGAGCAGCGCGACCAGCGGCGCATCGGCCTTGAGGCGCGCCAAAATGGCCGCGCGTAGGGCAAGCACGGGATGCGTCATGGCCGGATCTCCTCGCACAGCAGCACCAGCCGGCGGCGGCGCTCATCGGGATCGAAGGCGGCGCGCACCGCCAGGCGCCGAGCGCCGAGCCCGATGCGGTGGCCGGTGCCGATGCCGTCCCGCCAGCGGATCTCGACCCGGTGGATGACGAGCTGGCCAGACACTGACGTGTCGGGCGTGCCGGCGGATCGCAGCGGGGTCACGCGGGCCCAAAGGGCGGGACCGGCGGCGTAGGTGGTCCTGACGCCGCCGAAGCCGTCCGGAGCCTCCTGCGGTAGCCAGAGTACCAGCCGGCTGCGCAGGTCCCTGACCGGCGCCTTGCCCCACCCCGTTCCGACCGGCCTCACAGCCGCACCCGGCGGGACGGCGCGATGAGCGCGGCGGCGGCTGGCGGCACGGCTGCGCCGGTCTCGTCCTGTCCATCGCCACGATGCTCGAAGAGGCGTGCCGCCGTCAGGCGAACCGCCATGCGCAGCGGCTCCGGCACGGCCGCTGGCGGTCCGTAGCCGGCCGTCACGTCCACCTCGATCCCGCCGAGGCGGCGTCCGGGGACCGGCGGCGAACCGACGAGGAGGAGCCGCGGCGGATCGTTGGCCGCATCGAGCAGCCAGGCGCTGGGCGGCAGCACCATTGCGCCTCCGGCGGCATCGCGGACGCGCACGACAGTCACCGCCTGCACCGGCGCCAGCGGCAGGATCAGAACGCCATCCGGCGGCCAGGCATCGCGCACGAGCCGCCAGTCCTGCGTCACGAGACGCCGGCCGGAAGCCTCCTCCACGGCAAGCCTCGCGGCCGTCAACAGGGCGACGAGAAGATCGTCCTCATCACCTCCATCGAGGCGAAGCCAGGCCTTGAGATCGGCCAGCGTCACCGGTTCGGTGGCGGGCCCGCGCAGGGGAATGAGTGCCATGACGGCTCCTGTTGGCGGTAGTCGTGGGAGGGCACGCCGGATCCGGCGTGCCCGGCGTTGCGGCGGATGGCGACGGGCTTTACCCCTCGATGCCAGGGCTCGATGCGGCGGTGCCGCTGCCCGGCGGTGCCTGGTGATGTGCGTCGGCAGCGTGGATCGGTCCTCCGGTTGCGGAGATCGGCGCACCAAACCCGGGCTTGCGAGTCTTGCGTTCAGGCCTCGAACAGGGGAGCATTGCGCCGGTCAAGGACCGCCTGCGCCCCGGAGATCTTGCCCGTGACCGCCCTGTCGGCCGTGCCGGTTCCACGACAGCGGAGCGGCCGTGCCCATGCCCGAAAGCCGGGACACCACCAAGCCGAGGAAGCCCCCCGATGCTCGTATGCTGCTGCCTGCAATCGGACTTCACCTGCGCCGACACGGCACCGCCGGCAGACCCGACGGTGGAGACAATCTCCCGTCCGGTCGGGGCGATCGAGAGTCGCGGGCCGGGAACCTACGGCAATGTTGCGGACGACGTGCGCAAGATCCAGCGCCTGCTCAACACCGTCCCGGGCAAGGACGGGGGTCCCACGGTACCCGGCAGCTCGGGGGTTCTGGACATTGACGGACTGTGTGGTCCGCTGACCCGCAAGGCGATCGTGGTCTTCCAGAAGAAACAGTTCCCAACCTTACCGCCTGATGGCGTCGTCGACCCTGAACGCCGCACGCTCTACGTGCTCAATTCGTTCGGATCGCCCGGCGTCGACGGCGTGCTGGTTGCAAAGGCGACGGCCGGTCTTGCCACCGTCAGGGCCTATCTGGCCAAGACCATCATGGTGCTGGAGAGCATCCGGTCGGGCCTGTCGCTGTCCTCGCCACTCATGCGAAACAAGGCCGATATGGCGGTGCTCAACGAGAATTTCCATCTCGACCGATCGACCGACCAAATGCGCGACCTCGACCTGATCCTGTCGACATACCGGGACATGTTCACCGTTACGGCGCACATTCCACGCGGACCGAACCAGAAGTCCGCGTTCGGGTTCATCGACGCCTCACCTACCCCAATCCACGGCCGCCCCAGCTTCGCGTTCGCCTATGGCGGCGGATGGAAGTACCGGCAGGGTTTCAGCGGCAAAGACCCGGACTTTGCGAACAAGATCCGCGCCGACATGATCTATGTAACGCAGGCCTTGCTGAATGGACATAGTGGGATTTTTGTCTACGCAATTCTCCATGAAATGGCCCATTATGTTGGCGGAAAGACGGGTGATATCGATTACATCAGAGATCGCGCCTATTTTCATAAAAATCGCAATCGTTACAACAGTCTGAAAACCTATGAAGCTTACACCAACGCGGATTGCTATGCCCAGTATGCGTGGCAGGTGAACCGGAAAGAGCATTTCATGCCCTGAGCGGCCGGTGCCGGCTTTCCTTCGTGCCGGCACCATGCCAGACGCTGCGGCAGGGAGACCGGAATCATGCATTTCATGTTCTCAGCAGCCCTTGCCGCCAGTTTGGCTGTCGGGGCCGGACCGGCCGCCGCCATGGTGGCGGGCGCCGATGCGCCGGGCCTGGCGCGCCACACGGTCATGGTGCTGGGCTCCAAGGGCGGGTTCTGCACCGGCGTGGTTGTGGCCCGCAATGCGGTGCTGACCGCGGGCCACTGCGCCACCGGGTCGGGCGACTACCGGGTGCATTGGAAGGACGCGGCCGGCCAGCCCGTGCTGGTGAAGCCGGCGGCAATTGCGCCCCACCCCCAGTTTGACCGGGCCGGCGCAACGGCGCGGCGGCGCACGGTCGATCTCGCCCTCATCCGCCTGGCCGAGCCGCTGCCTGCCAGCTTCACACCGCTGCCGCTCGGCAGCGCAATGCCGACCACCGGCCAGGCCTGGACAGTGGCGGGCTATGGCCTGGCGACGGAAGGCGATCCGCGCACCGGCGGCACGCTGCGCCAGGCCAGCCTCGGCGTGGTCGAGCCCTATGGGCCGAGCAAGATCCTGGTCTGGCTGCGCGGAACACCCGGCAGCGGCGCCTGCACGGGCGATTCCGGCGGCCCGATCCTCGACCCGATCGGGACGCTCGGCGCGATCACCGCTTGGGCAGAGGGCACCGGCAAGGCACGTTGCGGCGCGCTCACCCAGGGCGTGCTGGTGGCGCCGCAGCGCGGCTGGATCGAGGGCGTGCTCGCCGGCTGGCGCTGAGACCGGGCCGCCCCGGTGTCAGGCGACGCCGAACTTCACGAGCTTGATGGCGTCGAAATCCTGGACGCCGCCGCCCACCCGCTTGGTCGTATAGAACAGCACATAGGGCTTGGCCGTGAACGGATCGCGCAGCACGCGGATTCCCATGCGATCGACGATCAGGTAGCCGCGCCGGAAGTCGCCGCAGGCGATAGCAAAGCTGTCGGCAGCGATGTCGGGCATGTCCTCGGCCTCGACGACGGGGAAGTTCATCAGAGTCGCGGGGGCACCGAGTGAGGCCGGCGGTTGCCACAGATACTCTCCCGTGGAGCTCTTGAACTTGCGGATCTGCGCCTGCGTCTTGCGGTTCATGACGAAGCTGGCGTTCTGCCGATAGCCGGCCTTCAGCGCGTAGACGAGGTCGACCAGCAGGTCGGAGGGGTTGGCCGCCGGGAAGCCGGCCGCCACGCCGGTCGGCAGATAGGCGAGCCTGCCCCAGCTCCAGGCCGCCACTGTGCTCTTGGCGGTCGCCATGAAGCCCTGCGGCCGCGTCGTGCCGTCGCCGCCGACGAAGGCGGCGCCCTCCTGCTCGGCGAAGACCTGCTCGATCTCCTCGGCAATCCAGCTCTCGACGTCGATGGCCGCATCGTCCAGCAGGGTCTGGGTGGCGGACGGATTGGCGTAGAGCTCCATGGTGGGGAAGGTCATGTCGGCGAGGACCTGGCTGCCCGTTTGGGGACGCGCGGCCGTCTCGCCGACCCAGCCGGCGGCGGGGCCGGTGGTCGAGTAGGCCTTCTTGTAGGTGGCGGTGGCGATTTCGCGGACGCTGGCGATGGCACGGATCGGAGAGACCAGAGCGAGGCGGCGAAGCACCTCGCGCTCGGCCGGTGGCGGCACCAGGAAGCCACCGTCAGGGCCGGATCCGGCCGACAGCGCCTTGGCGTCGAGCCCGACCAGCGCGGCGGCATCGCCGCTGCGCATATAGGCGCGGAAGGCGGCCTTGCGGGTGAGGTCGAGGCCGTCGCTCCCCGGGGCTGAGCCGGCCAGCGGCGGGCGTGCTGCCCGCAACTGCAGCGCGTCGAGGCGGCCGCGCGCCTCGTCCAGCGCCGCATCGATGCGGGCAATCTTGTCGTCGACGAGCACGTCGCCACGGCCGCGCTCCAGAGCAGCGAGGCGCGCGTCGTTTTCGTGGCGGAAGGCCTCGAAGCCGCGCGCCAAGGTGTCCAGCGCGGCGAGCGCCTGGGCGTCGGGCATGGCCTTGGCGGCGGGCGGGATGGTGTCGGCATGGCTGAACGAGAGATCGGTCATCGGATGGCTCCAGGGGCAAGCGCCGCGGTGGCGCGGGACAATGCAGGGGTCCAAGCCGCCGGCACGGAGGATCCGTGCCGGTCGGCAGGCGCCAGGCGGGCGCCGGGCAGCATCGGGAAGGTGACGAGCGACACCTCCCAAAGGTCGATGCGGTCGATGCGGCGCACGCCTGAGCGCCGGTCGGTCGTCGCCGCGACGACGCGGAAGCCGATCGACAGGCCGTCGACAGCGCCCTGCCGCACGAGGGCGTCGAGCTCCCTGGCGCGGGCTACTGCGAGGTTGAGGCGGCCGCGGACGGCGAGGCCGGCGCGATCCTCGACAAGGCTGGTCCAGACGCCGATCGGCTCGCCCGGGTCGTGCTGCCACAGCATGCGGATGCCGCCGCTGCCGCGCCGCGCCAGGCTGGTGGCGAAGGCGCCCGGCAACACCATGTCGCGACCGAGGTCGACGACGCCGAACAGGCTGGCATAGCCGGCGATATGGCCCGGTCCATCGAGGCCACGGGGCGGCACGGGCAGGTCGCGCACCGTGCCGGGCGGGTCGGTCCGGCGCGGCGGCGGACGCAGCGACACCGTCGACAGATCGGGACGGAGGCCGGCCATGGCTCAGCGCCCCTGCGGGCGGCGGATGCGGCCCGGGCGCGGCCGCGCGGGGAGGCGCGGCCCGCACGGGTCGAGCCGCTCCAGTGCGGTGACGAAGGCAGCGAAAACCGCCGCCGGCTCCGCGGGTGCGCTCTTTGGCGAGGCGGGATTTGACGGGGCGGGATTCGGCGGGGCGGGATTTGGCAAAGCGGAGGGACGCGCTCCGGCGCGCCACGGGAGGAGGCTGAAAATCGCCATGGCAATGACCTCTTGAAATGCGCCGACTGTCAGTCCCGGTCGGCGTGACGGGCATTGAACCGGTGCAGCTCGCGCACGAAGTCCTCGAACCGCCGGTTGGCGGCGGCGAGCTCGCGAAACAGCATGCCTGCGGCCGCCGAGGCGCCGGTGGCCCACAGGAACAGCGCCAGATCGGCGAGGTCGGCGCGGGTGAGAAAGCTGTCGACGACGGACATGGCGGCCTCCTTGCGGCGGGCAGATCGACCCCATGGCAAAGCCACCGGCGAAGGCCGACGCTTGCGTCAGGGATCGCGGAACGAGAGGGCGGGACGCGGACGAACCGGCGTCAGCTGTGCCCGTCGAACGGGATGCAGAGCAGCGTGCCGCAGGCCTTGCAGTGCACGGCATCGGGCTCGTGGCGCTGCAGCCCGCAGGACGGGCACGGATGGCGGACCTTGACCGGACGGAACAGCACCTGGGCAAGGCGCAGGAACAGGGTGATGCCCGACAGCATCATGACGATAGACAGCAACCGCCCGCCCGGTCCCGTGAGCACGATGTCGCCAAACCCGGTGGTGGTCAGGGTCGTGATGGTGAAGTAGAGCGCATCGACGTAGTTGGCGATCTGGGCGTTGACGCCATGCTGGGTCTCGAACACCAGCCCGGTCATGACGAAGACGAAGGCCAGCAGGTTGACCAGCGCCTTGATGAGGTCCTCGTTGCGGCTGAACGTGCGGCTGTCACGACGCAGCTGCACCTCCAGCGGCCCCCAGGTGAGCAGCCGCACGATGCGCAGCGCCCGCAGGAAGGCGCCGCCGGTGCCCGACAGCGGCAGCAGGAAGGACGCGATCGCGACGAGGTCGGTCCAGGTCGTGATGCGCAGCAGCTCGACACCGCGATGCCGGCTGATCGCCATGCGAGCAGCAAAATCGGCCAGCATGACCACCCCGATGCTGACATCGACGATCTCCAGAAGGAGGTCGTGGGTAATGAAGCTGGTGACGATCACATAGACGAGGGCGAGGACCTCGAACGCCATGAGGGCGTAGCGGAAGCGGCGGGAGACCGGCGTCTGGCCAGTGTACAGACCGCGCAACCGTTCGATCGTCGTGGCTCCGTGCAGAGTGTCGGGTTTGGCGGCGTCCATGTTTGCGATCCGTCGGCAGGACGGCTCAGGCGCGCTTCAGCACACGGACGACCAGCAGCAGGATCACTGCGCCGATCGTGGCGTGCACGACGGCGCCGACGAGTCCGCCGCCGAGCGCGAAGCCAAGCCGCGGCAGCAGCCAGCCGGCCAGGACCGCGCCGATGATGCCAACCACGATGTTGCCGACCAGGCCAAAGCCGCCGCCCTTGACGATCAGGCCGGCGAGCCAGCCGGCCACCGCGCCGATGAGCAGGACAACAAGCAGCGCGGTGATTGTCATGGTCACGCTCCGGGTGCGGCGCCGGCCACTTGGCCGGCCGAGACCGAAGATGACAGGCCGTGATCCGGCTGTCAGCCCCGCGAGACTGGCTGACCTTTCCGTGTCACCGGCCGCGCCTAGCGCGCCGCCACCGTGGGCGGGGGCGGCGCCGCGGTGGTGCCAAGGCCAAGCGAGCGCTGGACCATGACGCTGTCGGCCCATTTTCCGTATTTGTAGCCGACGCCCTGCAGCAGGCCGACGCGGGTGAAGCCGAAGCGCTCGTGCAGGCCGAGCGAGGCGGCATTGTCGGCGTCGATATAGCCGATCATCTGGCGGAAGCCGGACGCCGCGCAGGCATCGATGAGCCCCTGCATCAGCAGCCGGCCGATGCCGTGGCCGAGATGCTCGTGGTGGACGTAGATCGAGTGCTTCACCGTGTAGCGATAGGCTGGCCGCTTGCGAAACAGAACCACATAGGCGTAGCCCACCACCTCGCCACCGCGCGTGGCGACCAGATGCGGGAAGCGCCGGTTGCGCAGGTTCTTGCGCCGGTCGCGCAGATCGTCGGGCTGGGGGGTGTCGGAGTCCTCCACCCCCTCCTCGATGCCGCGCCGGATGTGGCGACGGTAGATGGCGAGCATCGGCTCGACGTCGCTGTCGCGCGACGGCCGGACGATGACCGGCGGATCGTTCTGCATGGGCATTCCCGTGGTGGCCGCCTATTCGGCGACCACGTAAGTATGCAGCCGGACGCGGCCGGATGCATCCACCTCGCGATACACGCCCTGGATCTCCACATCGAAGCCCGGGAAGGTGTTGAACGAGGTCTCGAACATCTTCAGGTAGTCGATCATCGGCTGGGCCCGGGCGGTGAGCCGCTCGCCCGGCACGATGGTGGCGATGCCGGGCGGGTAGACCACGAAGGGCGTGGTGGCGACGCGGCCGCCGATCTCGTCGATGGGCAGAAACTCGACATCGTTGCGCACCAGGTAGCGCGCCGCCTCCGCCGGCGACATCGCCATCTCGGGCAAATGCTCGGGCGCAAACTGGCGCGCCTGCAGGCCGCTGACATCGTCGTCGCGGAAGAAGCCATGCATCGACGCGCACAGGTCGCGCAGCCGAACGCCGGCGTAACGGGCCGGGCGGCGGCGGTAGAACTCGGGGATCACGTCCTCCAGCAGGGCGTTGTCGTCGTGCAGCTTCTTGAAGGCGACGAGGCCGCTGATCAGCGTGCCGGCCTTGCTGGCCTCGACGCCCGGCGTCAGCAGGAACAGCAGCGAGTTGAGATCGTTCTTCTCGGCGACGATGCGGTTCTCGCGCAGGAACTGGGCCACGACCGGGGCGGGGATGCCGTGCTCCTCATAGGCGCCGGTCACGCGATCGAAGCCCGGCGTCAGCAGCGTCAGCTTGTTGGGGTCGGTCATGGCGAAGCCGTCCGTCAACCCGGCGAAGCCGTGCCAGGCCGCCTCGGGCGCCAGGCTCCAATAGGCCGGATCGGAGGCCAGCTGGTCGGTGCCCACCGTCTCCCAGGCGACATCGTGGACAGCGCCTGCGCGCGCCGCGTCAGGAATGCGGACACGGTCCGGCACGAAGGGCTCGAAGAACCAGCGGCGCTCAGGCCGCGATTCCTTTTCCTCGAACTCGCGGCGCACGGCGCGGATCTTCTTGCGCAGCTCGATGCCGAGCCGGATCGTGTCGTCCCACAGGACCTCGCCGGAGCGGCCCTTCATCATCTGCGCGCCGACGTCGAGCGAGGCGAACAGCGGATAGAAGGGCGAGGTCGAGGCGTGCTGCATGAAGCTCTCGTTGAAGCGGCGATGCTCGACCCGGCGCTTCTGGCCGCGGATGTGGCGGTCCTTCATGTGGATCTGCGAGGCCTGCGAGAAGCTCGCCAGCTGCTTGTGGGTCGACTGGGTCGCGATGATGCCCGGCGCGTCGGGGCCGAGATCCTTGAGGCCCATGGCAAACCGCCCGGCATAGAGCGGGTGGAACTTCATGAAGCCGGCCCAGGCCTCGTCGAACAGGATGTAGTCGCAGAGGTGCCCGATCGCCTGGACGATCATCTCGGCGCTGTGGATGGTGCCGTCATAGGTGCACTGCTCGACCACGGCGACGCGGAACGGCCGCGGCCGGCGCCACGCCTCGGGATCTTTCACCAGCGGGTTGGTGCGGATGCGCTCGCGCAGCACCTCCTCGTCGAGGGCGTCCCAGCGCATCGGGCCGATGAGGCCCCAGGCGTTGCGCACCGTCGGGATGTACACCGGGATGCCGCCGGAAATCATCAGCGCGCCGTGGTGGGCGGCCTTGTGGTTGTTGCGGTCGAACAGCACGAGATCGCCGTCGGTGACCAGCGCCGCCAGCGCCACCTTGTTGGAGGTGGAGGTGCCGTTGAGCACGAAATAGGTCTTCTCGGCGCCGAAGATCTGCGCCGCCTCCTTCTGCGCCTGCAGGGCCGGGCCCTCGTGGGTCAGCAGGTCGCCGAGATCCAGCACCGAATTGTCGAGGTCGTCGCGGAACACCGCCTCGCCGAGATGCTCCATGAACACCCGGCCGATGGGGCTGCGGCTATAGAACACGCCGCCATTGTGGCCCGGGCAGGTCCAGAGCTGGTTGCCCTCCTCGGCATAGTCCACCAGCGCGCCGAAGAACGGCGTCTTCAGCGTCTCGGCATATTGCTTCAGCCGGCTGATCAGGTTCTTGGCGATGAAGGCCGGCGTCTCCTCGGAGAGGAAGACATAGCCGTCGATGAAGTCCAGCACCTCGACAGGCAGGTCCTCGAAGCGCTTGCGGCGGATCAGCAGGATGATGGGAAAGTCGAGGCCGCGCCGGCGCATCAGGTTGATCAGCGCCGAGGTCTTGCCCTCCAGCCCCTTCTTGCCCCAGTCGACCACCATGCAGCCGATGGCGGCGTCGGTCTGCACCGCGATCTCGGCGTCCTCGAGCTTGCGCGCCTTGACGACCTCGAAGCCCGACCGCTCGATCTCGGCGACGATCTGGTTGAACCGGATGCCCTCGAGATCGTCCGCATCGAAGGCGGGCGTCGAGAACAGGAAGGTGAAGCGCCTGAAATAGTCCATGTGAGCCCCGCCGTGTCGCAACGGGCCCGGTGTCGGCGCATTGTGTGACGACTCTGTGACGAACGGTCCCGGCGCCGACCGGGCCATCTATGCCACCCGTGCCGCGCGCCGACCGATCGGCGCGGCGGGACGGCCGCGCCAACCTCTCTGCCGGACCCGGCGTCAGTCGATGATCCGGTCCGCCCGGGCCAGCAGCGATGGCGGAACGTCGAGGGAGATCTGCCGGGCGGCTCCGGCATTGATCACCAGCTCCAGCACCGTCGGCTGCTCGATCGGCAGGGTTTCGGCCCGTGCGCCGCGCAGGATGCGGTCGACGAAATAGCCGGCCCGCCGGTAGCTTTCCGCCAGCCGCGGGCCGAAGGTCAGCACGGCACCCGCCTCGGCCATCACGGCCCAGCCGGACAGGGCCGGAATGCTCAGCTGCCGCGACAGGTCGAGGATCGCCGCGCGGTTCTGCACCGTGAATCCGTCCGACCGGATCAGCAGGGCCTGCGGTGAGGCGGCGGCCACCGCGGGCAGCACGGTCGGCAACACGGTGCGGCTGTCGGCCGGGTGGTAGGTGAGCTGGAACTGCAGCTCGCGCCCCCTGCCCTCCAGCCAGCCGCGCTCGAGATGCTCGCCCGGATGCAGCGGGTTGTAGATGACCGCGACGCGGCGCAGCTCCGGCGCCATCTCGCGCAGGAAGTCGAGCCGCTTGGCGTTGAGCTCGGCGGCCAGCAGCGTGATGCCCGTCGCGTCGTAGCGCGGATGGGCCAGATCGGTGGCAAAGCCGCTGACCACCGGATCGGCGCTGAACTGGTAGACCACCGGCGTCTGGCGCTTCGCCCGGATCACCGCACCGGTCGCCTGTGCATGGGTCACGATGACGGCGACGCGCGCCGCCTCGAGCTCGGCCACCAGGCCGGGGATGCGGCCGGGGTCGCCGTCCGCATAGCGGGCCATGATCTGCGCCGACTGGCCGAGCCGCCAGCCCTGCGCGACGAGGCCCTCCTGGAAGCCCGACAGGAACGGCTCCGACAGCGCTGCAACGCCGCCGCCGATGAAACCGATCTGCACCGCGCCGCGCGTCTGCGCCGCGGCCGGCAGCGTTGCGGTGACGCCTGTCGCAGCAGCGCCCAGGAGAATGTCGCGTCGGTTCATGGGGACCTCCCTCCGGATGCGCCTCGCGAGCGCAGTCTAAGCCAGTCATGGCGTACAGGCATCTTATACCAAATCCTCTGAGGCGTGACTCGTTTGGGATTCCCGAAGCAGCGAA
>JBEIIL010000073.1:0-18710 GCA_040380755.1 Methylobacteriaceae bacterium
CGACAAAGGAGGTCACGAAACTGTCGATGGGCCAGGCGATGGCGACGAAGCCGTAGGCGACGGCGGCCACGGTGGCGATGGCCAGCGCCGGCAGCGAGACGGGAGCCGCGGGCCGCGGCGGCCGGCCGCGGCCGGCCCAGGCCAGGCAGGCGGCCGTCAGGGCCCCATACATGGCGAAGTGGGAGGCCAGGTAGTCGCCGACCACCACGGGAAGGAAATGCGTCGGCAGCACGCGCAGCAGCAGAGGCGTCGCCAGCGCCGGCAGGAGGATCGCGACCCACAGGCGGGTCCCGGAGAGGCCGGCGCCGGCCGGCACCGGGGTGACCACCGGCAGGAGGCCCGAAAGGGGGCGGGCGAGCAGCACGACGCCGGCGAGCAGCAGCAGGATCCACGGTCCCCGACCGTCGACCTGCGGGCCCGCCGGTCGCGACGTGCCGAACACCGCATCCAGCCAGGTGACCGCCTCGCGCAGGCTGTCGCGGCTGTACAGCACGGCGACGTGCTCGACGCCCGGGCTGAACGCAGCGCGACGTGCCGTGCCGGTCGCCGGGTCGCCATAGGTGACGCCCGGCTGCACCGGCAGCGGCGCAGAGACGAGGCCGACGACGCGCAGCGCCTCGGTCTTCAGCATGCCCTCCCAGTCGCCGACGATGACCAGCAGGTTGCGCGGCTGCATGGCGGTGACGGCCGGTGAGAACATCGACACGGCGATGGTCGCCGCCACGTCGGGCAGCGATGCGGCGAAGCGCACGATGATGTCCGACGCCATGGAATGGCCCAGCACCGCAAGGCGACCGTCACCGAGGCCGCGGGCGTGGGCTGCGACGGCGGTGAGCTCGTCGACCAGTGTGCGGGTCGCGCCGCTGGCCTCGGTCACGCTGCCGGTCAACGGCCTCGGGTTGCGGCCATGGCCGGCCGAATCGAACGTGACCGCCACATAGCCATTACTCGCCAGGGTCGTGGCGAAGGATTCCATCAGCTGCTGCGAGCCGGCGAAGCCATGCGCGATGACGACGACGGGGGCGGGCTTGCGGTCTGCCGGCCGGAAGACCGTGGCGGGGACGTCACCAATCGCGATGGTCTCGCGGACCAGCCCGTCACGGACTGCCAGCAGATGCCAGACGGCCACCGCGATGGCCGCGCAGGCCAGGACGGCGAGCAGAGCCTGGAACGCATTTCGTCTCAACGTGATCCTCACAGTGCTGTTTCGCCGCGAAGATCTAGCATCCCTTCGTCGCCTATGCCTCGTCGAGCGCGAGGTCGACCCAGACGAGATCGTGGTCGGAGATCGCGGAACCATCGGGCGCCACTGCCGGAACGGTGCCGCACGCGACCGGCCGGACGCCACGGGTGAACAACCAGTCGATCCGCGTGAACGGCGGCAGCGGCGTGCCGTCGGGCCGGGTGCGGCACGTTGGCGCGGCATCGTTGGCACCCTGCCAGCCGAACCCCGCCGCGGCCATCACGGCGAACAGCGGCTCGGCCTCGTCCGGCCGTTCCAGGGCGTCGTCCGGGAGCCGCTCGCCGCGCGGCAGGTCCGCCGTGTTGACGTCGCCGCCGATGACCATCGGGGCGCCCGGAGCGAGCCGATCGAGGGCCGCAATGAGCCTCCGGCCCTGCTCGGCCCGCAGCTGCGGGGTGCTGCTGCTCTCCAGATGGATGCTGACGACCCAGAGCGGCGTCCCGGCCACACGGGCAGCGACTGCCATGCGGCCGCCGAGACGGCGCTCCGCCGGATCCGCGCCCGGGAGGAACCATGTCGCGCCGTCATCGAGCGCGATCCGGCAGGGCGCCTCCAGGGCGAGCTCCGACAGGATGGCGTTGCCGTGGTAGCCGTGGGTGTTGGCAGCGCCGGCATGCCAGGCGCATTCGCGCTCATCGCCGAGGCCGAGCTCGACGAATTCGACGGCGAACGCATAGCCGGTGCCGAGCGCGAGGGCGAGGTCGGCGACGGTGTGGCGGTTGCCCGACCGGGCCATGCCGACATCGACCTCGCTGAGGAGCACGATGTCGGCACCGACCTCGCGCAGCAGCAGCGCGCTCTCGCCGGCATATTTGCAGCGCTCGGCATTCCAGGCCGCAACGCGCAGGCGGGGCGCCGGCACCGGCGGTTCGGGCGGAGCCTGCCACTCGATTGCGCGCAAGGCCGGCACACGCGCTGCCGCGGCATCGTGGCGGGCGCGGTCGGCGTCACCGGCGATGGCGTCACTGATCACCTGGAGATCGACCGGCTCCATCGTTTCCGTCGTCGTCACGCCAATGCCGTCCATGCCTGCGTCCTCCTTCGAACCGGGCCGTTTAGCCTGTCGCGTCCGACAGGCCGATGACATGGCAGGTGTTCGGTGGAGAACACCGTGCAGCCGACCGGCTCCGGGACGGTTTCATCAATTCGTCATCGGTTCGTCCGGAGCCCGTCATTGCGGCGACCTAGAAGCGCCACGCATCGGCCGCTCCGCCGGCCCCCTTCAGAGGACAGGTCATGAAGCACGCCCTCTACGACGCCGCCGCGCTAGCGGCGCTCTGCCTGCCGCAGGGTGCCCAGGCCCAGCAGCGCATCAAGTTCGAATACTGGTATGGCCTCACCGCGCAGCTCGGTGACATCATGGTCGATCACTGCAAGCGCTTCAACGAGTCGCAGACCAAGTACGAGGCCGTGTGCATCGGCCAGGGCGGCTACGACAAGGCCGAGCAGAACACCATTGCGGCCTACCGCTCCAAGCAGCAGCCGACGCTGGTCCAGATCTACGACGCCGGCACCGTGAACTTCATGCTGTCGGGCGCGATCTATCCCGCCAACCAGCTCGTCAAAGACTTCAACATGACGGTGGACTGGGCCGACTATTTCCCGGGCGTCGCCAACTACTACGCGACCTCGAAGGGCGAAATGTGGTCCTTCCCCTACAACTCCTCGACCGCGCTGCTCTACTGGAACAAGGACGCGTGGGCGAAGATCGGCAAGACCAAGGGCCCGGCGACCATCGAGGAATGGTTCGCCGACCTGCGCAAGATGAAGGCAGCCGGCGTCGAATGCGGCTTCGCGTTCGACTACGACACCTGGATGCCGCTGGAGCAGTTCTCGGCGATCCACAACCTGCCGATCGCCACCAAGAACAACGGCTATGACGGCCTCGACGCCGAGGTCACCTTCCACAAGACCCGCTTCGTCGACTTCATGAAGGAGTGGAAGAAGCTGCACGAGGAAGGCATCGCGCGCGTCCAGACCGCCCAGACCGGCAAGACGCTGAACCAGGCGTTTGCCGACGGCACCTGCGCGTCGATCCTCACTTCGGTCGCCAATCATGGCGTGATCGGCCAGACCGCAACCCCCGGCCTGAACTGGGGCGTCGCGATGCTGCCCGTCTACGAGGGCACCAAGCGCCAGAACTCGCTGGTCGGCGGCGCCTCGCTGTGGATCATGGCGGGCAAGTCGAAGGAAGAGTACGAGGCCGCCGCGGCCTACCTGGCGTTCCTCGCAAAGCCCGAGGAAGCGCTGTGGTTCTCGACCGTCACCGGCTACATCCCGATCCGCACCTCGGGCTACAAGTATCTCATGGACAACAAGTTCTACGAGGACAAGAAGTATGCCGGCCGCGAGCTCGCGATTGAGTCCCTGACCGCGACGCCGCCGTCGCCGCTGTCGCGCGGCATCCGCCTCGGCAACTTCACGCAGATCCGCGCCGAGATCCGCGCGGAGCTTGAGGCCGCCTTCACGGGCAAGAAGGAAATGCAGCAGGCGCTGAACGACGCGGCCGACCGCTCGAACCAGATCCTGCGTCGCTTCGAGCAGACCTTCAAGAACCGCCAGCTGCCCTGATCGGGCATCGACCCAAGGCGCAGGCGGCCCTCTCCGCGGCCTGCGCCCCATCCCCGAGAACCGGGGCCGCCCGCCGGGCGGTCCCGGGCGTTTGCAGGACCGGGGCCCGGATGGACCAGCGTGCAACCTTCTCCAACCTGTGGCTCGCCGGGGCGCTGATCGCGCCGCAGCTGCTGCTGGTGTTCCTGTTCTTCTACTGGCCGGCCAGCCAGGCGGTGTACTGGGCCTTCACCACCCAGCCGCCATTCGGTGGCAGCAACGACTGGGTCGGGCTGCAGAATTTCCAGCAGATCTTCACCGACCGCGTCTACTGGAACTCGGTCATCGTCTCGATCATCTTCGCATTCTTTTCGACGAGCCTGTCGATCGGCATGGCACTGCTGTTCGCGCTGTTTGTGGACCGACAGCTCAAGGGCTACAAGGCCTACCGCTTCATCTATTTCTGGCCTTATGCGATTGCGGCGCCGGCCGTCGGCCTGGCCTTTCGCTTCATCTTTGCGCCGGATGCCGGCTTCGTCTCGGCCATCAACACAATCTCCCCGAACCTGTGGAACCCGGCGTTCAACGGCACGGATGCGATGATTCTAATCGTGCTGGCGAACTCCTGGAAAATGATGGCCTACAACTTCATTTTCTTCCTCGCCGGCCTGCAGGCGATCCCGCGGGCGCTGATCGAGGCCGCGGCCATGGACGGCTCCAGCGTGCTGCGGCGTGCCCGCGACATCCAGCTGCCGCTGCTGGCTCCGACGCTGTTCTTCCTGCTGGTGATCAACATCACCGAGACCTTTGTCGACAGCTTCGGCATCGTCGACATCACCACCGGCGGCGGTCCGGCGCGGGCCACCGATCTGATGGTCTACAAGATCTACTCGGACGGCTTCAAAGGGCTCGACTATTCGATGGCTGCCGCCCAGTCGATCGTGCTGATGGCGCTGGTCATCGGGCTCACCTTCATCCAGTTCCGCTATGTCGAAAAGCGGATTCACTACAAGTGAGACGCCCGTGATCGAACGCACGCCCATCCTTAACGCCGTGACGCACGGGCTGATGCTGATCGGCCTCGTGCTTGCGGCTCTGCCAATCTACATCGTGTTTGTCGCCTCGACGCATGATCTGCGGGCGGTCAACACGGTGCCGATGTCGCTTTATCCAGGCACCCACATGATCGAGAACTACAGCAAGGTCTGGGCGAAGTCGCAGTTCGGCGACAAGATGCTGAACAGCCTGATCGTCGCGGTCGGCGTCACGGTCGGCAAGGTTCTGATCGCCGCGATCTCGGCCTACTCGATCGTGTTTTTCCGCTACCGCATGCGGATGGTGTTTTTCTGGCTGATCTTCGTGACGCTTATGCTGCCGCTCGAGGTGCGCATCGTGCCGACCTATGCGGTGGCGTCGAACGTGCTGGAGCCGTTCCAGACCATTCTGGGCTGGACCGGCCTCGGCCTGGCACTGCCGGAGGTGAACCTCCTGAACACCTATACGGGGCTGATCCTGCCGCTTGTCGCGACGGCAACCGGGACCTTTCTCTACCGGCAGTTCTTCATGACGATCCCCAACGAGCTGGTCGAGGCGGCGAAGATGGACGGCGCCGGGCCGCTGCGGTTCTTCTGGGAGATCCTGCTGCCGCTGTCGCGCACCAACATGGCGGCGCTCGCCACCATCATGTTCGTCTATGCGTGGAACCAGTATCTGTGGCCGTTGCTGATCACGACCGACCAGTCCAAGGCGACGGCGACGATGATGCTGCAAAAGATCGTGCCCGGCCCCCTGTTCGGCCAGCCGCCGATCTGGAACGAGGCCATGGCAGCGACCTTGCTTGTCATGGTGCCGCCGCTGCTGGTGGTGATCTTCATGCAGGGCTATTTCGTCCGCGGCCTGATCGCGACCGACAAGTAGACGCACAGACGGGAGAACGCGATGTCGACCATCTCCATCAAGGGCGTGCACAAGAGCTATGGCCGCAACCCTGTGGTCAAGGGCGTCGACCTGGAGATCGCCACAGGCGAGTTCATGGTTGTGCTGGGACCCTCCGGCTGTGGCAAGTCCACGCTGCTGCGGATGATTGCCGGGCTGGAGGCGATCACCGCCGGCGACATCGCCATCGGCGGCCGGATCGTGAACCAGTTGGAGCCGCGCGAGCGCGGCTGCGCCATGGTGTTCCAGAACTATGCGCTCTACCCGCACATGACGGTTGCGGAAAACATCGGCTACGCCCTCAAGGTGGCGGGCCTCGGCAAGGCCGAGCGACGCGAGCGCGTGGCCTCCATCGCCAAGACGGTGGGCCTGGAGGATTTCCTCGAGCGGCGGCCGGGTGAGCTGTCGGGCGGCCAGCGCCAGCGCGTGGCGATGGGCCGGGCCATGATCCGCGAGCCGCAGGTGTTCCTGTTCGACGAGCCGCTGTCGAACCTCGACGCCAAGCTGCGCGTGCAGATGCGCATCGAGATCCGCAAGCTGCACAACCGGCTGAAGACGACGTCCGTGTTCGTGACCCATGACCAGGTCGAGGCGATGACTTTGGCCGACAGGCTGGTGGTGATGAATGCCGGCCGCATCGAGCAGATCGGCACGCCCGAGGAGGTGTACCGGGCGCCCGCGACCCGCTTCGTCGCCGGCTTCATCGGCTCCCCGGCGATGAATCTGGTCGAGGGTGAGGCCCTCGGGCCGTCCGAGGTCGGGTTCGGGACCGTGCGGCTGACCGTCGCCCATACGGGCCTGCAGCCGGGCCGGCGCGTGGTGATCGGCGTTCGCGCCGAGGACTGCGTCGCCACGGGCGCAGCCACCAACACGCTGCCGGTCGCGGTCGATTTCTGCGAGGAGCTGGGATCGGCCCGGCTGCTGCACGGCCAGGCGGACGGCTGCGACTTCGTCGTGCAGGTGCCGGGCGGTGCCGGCGGGCTGCGCATGGGGCACCATGTCTTCACCGTCGCGCCGAATGCCGTGCACCTGTTCGACACCCAAAGCGGCATGCGCATTGCGGACACGCCGGACGCCTTGTCGGCGGCGGCCTGAGGCCCATCTCACGACTGAGGCGACCCGGAGGGGGACGCCAAGCGAAGGAGGCTCCCGCGATGATCCGCGTTCTCGCCATGACAGTCATCCTGGGACTGAGTGCCACCGTGGCGCATGCCGCCGACATCAGGGTGCTGACCACCGGCGCGTTCAAGCCGGCGGTGCTGGCCGTGCAGTCGTTCTTCGAGCGTGACACAGGCCACCGGCTGATCGTCGACAACGACACCGCCGGGGCGCTGGCCCGCCGGATCGAGGCCGGCGAAGCCTTCGACGTGCTGGTCTCCAGCCGCAGCGGCATTGACGAGATGATCGCCCGCGGCAAGGTGGTGGCCGGGACAAAGACCGACCTCGCCCGCACAGGCATCGGCGTGATGGTGCGTGACGGCGCGGCCAAGCCCGACATCGCCACGGCCGACGCCTTCCGGCAGGCGCTGCTGGCGGCCCCGACTGTGGCCTATATCGACCCGGCCAGCGGCGGCTCCAGCGGCATCTATCTGGCCGGACTGTTCGAGCGCATGGGCATCGCCGACGCGATCAAACCCAAGGCCCGGCTGAAGCGCGGCGGCTATGTGTCTGACCTCGTGGCGAGTGGCGAGGCCGCGCTGGGCCTGCACCAGATCAGCGAGATCCTGCCCGGCAAGGGCGTGACCTATGTGGGACCGCTGCCTGCCGCTGTGCAGAACTACACGGTCTATGCGGGCGGGATCGGCAGTGCGGCAAGGGACCCGGCCGTCGCAAAGGCCCTGATTGACGCCTTTGCCAGCGAGAAGGCGGCGGCGCTTCTGGCCGGCCTTGCCATGGAGCCGCCGCGCTAGACTGCGCCGCCGCGCGGCTCCCGACCCTGTGGGCGACCGCGCGGGATCGTTTGCCAAGCGTTCGGCGATCCAGCATCATTTACCGATCGGTTCTTGAATGTTTGGGGCCGAACCGCACCGTCTCTGCATCCCGGAAGGGCGCGTCATGTCCGTTGCAACCGACGCAACCCGCTACGAGACCGAGCGCGCCGCTGCGGCGCGGGACGTTCTGGCACTTGGCAATCGGAATGGCGAGGTTTTCGACCGCATTGCCGACGTGGTGAAACATCATTTCCGGTCCCCCTTCGCCCTAATCACGGTGGTTGGCGACCGATCGCTCCGCTTCATTGGCAAGCAGGGTCTGCCCGACATTGAGCTCGACCGCGAGGGATCGTTCTGCGACAGCTCGATCTGCAACAAGCTCGGCATCACGATCGTCCAGGATGCGGCAGCCGACCCCAATTTCCGCGACAATCCCATCGTCAAGGGGCCGCCACATATCCGCTTCTACGCCGGCGTGCCGATCACCTTTGGCAACAAGCTGCGGATCGGCAATGTCTGCGTGCTCGACACGACGCCGCGGTCGCTCGACTACGGCCACCAGCTGTTCCTGAAGAACGCCGCCGAAATCACCCAGGCGGAGATCGAACGCATCGCCCGCGAGACGTTCCAGAAGCTCGCACCGGTGTTCTGACCGCGCCGTTCCGGCTGCTTTTTTTGCCGACCATTATCGGCCGGTCGTCAGTTACTTGCCGAGCGCCTGCCGCAGCACGGCGTTGATGCGCTCCTGCCAGCCCGGTCCGTCCGACTGGAAATGCTCCAGCACCTCCCGGTCAAGCCGCAAGGTCACCTGTTCCTTGGCGTTCGGGATCACCGGCGCAGCACGGAGCGCAGGCTCGGGCGCCTTCTCCGTGGCGGATTTGAACGCGGCCTCGGCCGCCTGCCAGGGGTCCTTGCCGCTTCTGCCGAACCTCGCCATCGCCACTCCTTTGGGGAATCGCCGGGCACGGCCGGCACCGCGAAAACGCTACAGGGGCCGCAGCCGCGTGTCAGCCGCTGGTGAGCGTCCGGAGGCTCCGCCGGCGCCGAAGCCCTGAGATAGGCCGCCCAACAGACAGGCAAGATTGCAACAATTTGAATGAACGCAAAGGCCCAGATTTAACAGCCTGCCTGGTACTGTAATGCAGGTGGTTATGGGCGGAGAGTATCGCCATGACGTCGATCATTGCCGGCCTCGTCGCGGCCCTGTTTGTCTGGGCCCTCCAAATTCTGGCCAATCGCGGGCGTCCCGCCAGGGCCAAGGGCTATCGCGAGCTGCGCTGGCCGATCGGGATCCGGATCCTGTCGCTGCTCATGCTGCCGTTCGCGGGCTTCGTCGTGTTTGCCGCATCGCAGGCCCGGCCTGACCAGGCCACCATCGCCGCGGTGGTCGCGGTCTGCTTCGTGCTCGGGTCGGTGTACCTGGCGGTCTGCGTGTTCCTGACGCGCGTCTGGTGGACATTCGAGGGCATCGGGATGGAGGTGCCCTTCGTCCGCCGGCGCTTCGTGCGCTGGGACGATGTCGAGGAGGGTGGCTATTCGGCGGGGCTGCAGGCCTACTATATACGCGGCCACGACACGCGGATCTGGTACTCGCCGATGCAGTCCGGCATCGACCAGCTTCACCGCTTCATCGGGCGCAAGCTGAAGCCGATCGCGCCGCCCGAAGGGCCCGATGCCACGGCCTCCCTGGCGCGCTGAGGGGCATCCTCGCAGCCCGTTCGCCCGACACACCGCGCGTGCAGCCGGCCGTGCCTGCGCTCAGTGGATCAGCATGCCGCCATTGACGTCGACGACCGTGCCTGTGGTGTAGGCCGACAGGTCGCTGCACAGGAACAGGAAGGCGCCGGCCACGTCCTGCGGGCGGCCGAGACGGGCCAGCGGCACGCCCTCGGCGATGGAGGCCTTGGTGTCGGCCGACAGATTGTCGCCGATGATGTCGGTGTCGATCAGCCCCGGCGCCACGCAGTTGACGCGGATCCCCTGCGGACCGAGCTCGCGCGCCATCGCCTTGGCGAGGCCGAGCACGCCGGCCTTGGCGGCAGCATAGTGGGGGCCACCGATGATGCCGCCGCCCCGCTGCGCTGCGACCGACGACATGCAGGCGATGGCGCCGCCGCCGGCGGCGACCATGTGCGGAATCAGCGCCTGGCTGAGGTTGAGCACGCCGGTGAGGTTGACGTCGATGATGCGCTGCCAGCTCACCGCATCGATCTCCATGACCGACCGCTTCTGGGTGATGCCGGCATTGTTGACGAGGATGTCGACGCGGCCGAAGGCGGCGATGGTGGATTCAGCAGCAGCCTTGCAGTCATGCCGGTCGGTGACGTCGCAGCCGAGGCCGAGGTGGTCGGGGCCGAGCCGTGCCGCGGCGGCCCTGGCGCCATCGGCGTCCTTGTCGATGATCGCCACGCGTGCGCCCTGGGCGGCGAACAGGGATGCGGTTGCAAAACCGATGCCGCGCAGTCCCGCCCCGCCGGAAATCACCGCAGCCTTGCCCGCGAGCAGCATGGTGTCTTCCCTGGCTCGTCCGGCCGGTTGCACCGGCACGTTCGGCATTGACGCGCCCGCCGTCCGTCGCGTCAAGCCACTCAAGCGTACAGATCAGGCGGACGTCGAGGTGGGGGTCAGCACGACCAGCAGTCCTGGCCCGTCAACACGCCAGGGTGGGACGGGACCGTCGATCCGCAGCGCGTCATGGAGCGCCAGCGCGGACGGAGCGCCGGGGCCCTGAAGGCGCAGGCCCGGACGGGTGCAGACGAGGACGGCTGTTTTACCCGGCTGCAGGGGTGGCAGCGTCGCACCTGCGGCCAGCCGGGCCACCGCATGGGTCACCCGGCCGCGGCGGGTCATCACGTTGAGGTCGACGACCGCACCGCCGACCAGCTGGCCATGGGCCGGGACGTCCCCCGGAAAGGCGAACGGATCTCCGTCAGCCGCCAGCAGAACGGCCGGCGCATCGCCGACGGCGAGCAGCAGCCCGTCGCCGTCCAGCACCGTCAGGGTGCGGTCGATTGCTGGAAAGACCGAGAACGGCCCGTCGGCCGCCACGGTGGCGCGACTGATGCGCCAGTCGAAGGTGTCGAGCCCGACCCCAGGTGGCGCGGCGGCGATCTCGGCGGTGACACCGCCACCGTTCTTCCACGGCGTTTCCACCTGGTCGGCGGCGCGCAGGATCCGCCAGCCGGGACCGGCCTCGGTCATGCGAGGCCCGGCAGGTCGAGGCCGCTGTCGCGGGCGCAGTCGCGGGCAATATCGTAGCCGGCGTCGGCGTGGCGCATGACGCCGGTGGCGGGATCGTTCCACAGCACCCGGGCGATGCGGCGGTCGGCCTCGGGCGTGCCGTCGCAGACGATGACCATGCCGGAGTGCTGCGAGAAGCCCATGCCGACGCCGCCGCCATGGTGCAGCGACACCCAGGTGGCGCCGGATGCGCAGTTCAGCAGCGCGTTCAAGAGTGGCCAGTCGGACACCGCGTCGGAGCCGTCCAGCATGGCCTCGGTCTCGCGGTTGGGCGAGGCGACCGAGCCGGAATCCAGATGGTCGCGGCCGATGACGATCGGTGCCTTGAGCTCGCCGGAGCGCACCATGGCGTTGAAGGCGAGGCCGAGGCGGTGGCGGTCACCCAGTCCGACCCAGCAGATACGCGCCGGCAGCCCCTGGAAGTGGATGCGGCTCTTCGCCATGTCGAGCCAGTTGTGCAGATGGGCGTTGTCGGGCAGCAGCTCCTTGACCCTGGCGTCGGTGCGCCAGATGTCCTCGGGGTCGCCCGACAGCGCGCACCAGCGGAACGGGCCGACGCCGCGGCAGAACAGCGGGCGGATATAGGCCGGCACGAAGCCCGGGAAATCGAAGGCGTCGGCGACGCCCTCCTCCTTGGCGACCTGGCGGATGTTGTTGCCGTAGTCGAGCGTCGGCACGCCGGCGCGGTGGAAGTCCAGCATGGCACGGACATGGCCGGCCATGGAGGCGCGGGCCGCGGTCTCGACCGCCTTGGGATCGCGCTCGCGGCGCTCGGCCCACTGGGCGAGCGTCCAGCCCTTCGGCAGATAGCCGTTGATCGGGTCATGGGCCGAGGTCTGGTCGGTGACGACATCGGGCCGCACGCCGCGCCGGAAGAGCTCCGGGAAGATGTCCGCGGCATTGCCGAGCAGCCCGACCGACAGCGGCTTGCGGTCCCGGCACGAGGCCTCGATCATCGCCAGGGCCTCGTCGAGATCCTTCGCCTGGGCATCCAGATAGCCGGTCTTCAGGCGCATCTCGATGCGGCTCGGCTGGCACTCGACTGCCAGGCAGGAGGCGCCCGCCATGGTGGCGGCCAGCGGCTGGGCGCCGCCCATGCCGCCGAGCCCGGCGGTGAGGATCCACTTGCCGGCGAGGCTACCGCCATAGTGGCGGCGGCCGACCTCGACAAAGGTCTCGTAGGTGCCCTGAACGATGCCCTGCGAGCCGATATAGATCCAGGAGCCGGCCGTCATCTGGCCGTACATCATCAGGCCCTTGCGATCGAGCTCGTGGAAATGGTCCCAGGTGGCCCAGTGCGGCACCAGGTTGGAGTTGGCGATCAGCACGCGCGGGGCGTCGCCATGGGTCTTGAACACCCCGACGGGCTTGCCCGACTGCACCAGCAGGGTCTCGTCACCCTCCAGCCGGCGCAGCGTGGCGACGATGCGGTCGAACGAGTCCCAGTCGCGGGCGGCGCGGCCGATGCCGCCATACACCACCAGCTCGCCGGGGCGCTCGGCCACGTCGGGGTCGAGATTGTTCATGAGCATCCGAAGCGGCGCCTCGGTCAGCCAGCTCTTGGCGGTGAGGTCGGTGCCGCGGGCGGCGCGGATGGTGCGGCTGTTGTCGATGCGGGACTGGAGCGTCATGTCGGCCTCCCGGGCGATGGGTCAGGTGCGCGCGAAGGCGAGCGCGGTGTCGAGGATGCGGGCGAGGGTGGTGCGGGTGGGCGCCGCATAAACGTCGTCGAATGGTGTCGGCCAGTCGTGCGGGCCGACGGGGCCGGGACGCTCCGGCATGTAGCCGCGGCAGGCGAGCTCCATCTGCAGGGCGTGCACACCGTCGGCCGGGCGGCCATACGCGCGGGTGATCCAGCCGCCCTTGAAGCGGCCATCGACCACGAAGGGCGGACCCGCGCCGCGCAGGATGGCGGTGACGGCGCCAACCAGCGTGGGGTCGGCGCTCGTACCGCTGTTCGTGCCCAGGTTGAACACTGGCAACTCGCCCTCGAACAGCCGTGGGATCAGCGAGCGGATCGAGTGGCAGTCGTACAGCACGACCTTGGGGTGGAGGCCGCGCAGGCGGTCCAGCTCCGTGGCGACGGCGGCGTGGTAGGGATCGAAATACGCCGCCCGGCGCGCAGCGATCTCGTCGGGTCCCGGCGCCTCGCCCGGATGGTAGAGCGCCTCGCCGTCGAAGGTCTCGGTGGGGCACAACCCGGTCGTCGCCTGGCCGGGATAGAGCGAGACGCCCGAAGGGTCGCGGTTGACGTCGATGACGGTGCGCGACACGGCGGTGTGCACCAGCGTGGCGCCGAGGCTGGCCGTGAACGCATAGAGCGTGTCGATCCACCAGTCCGCGTCCTTGCGGGCCAGCCAGGGCGAGACGAGGCGGGGCTCGAGGCCACGCAGATCGGTACCGGTATGCGGCAGGCTGACGAGCAGCGGCGCGTCGCCCCGGGTGACGGTGAGCCAGTCCGGCGGCGTCATGCGGCCTCTCCAGCGACACCGGGCAGCGACAGGCCGGACGCTGCCGTGATCGCACCGGAACGGACGAGACCGATGGCGGATTCGATGTCGGGATGCAAATACCGGTCCTCGCCCAGCGACGGGACGCGGGCGCGCAGCGCCACCCGGACGGCCTCGAGCGGTGCACTCGACGCCAGCGGGGCATGAAAATCGCAGCCCTGGGCGGCGGCGAGCAGCTCGATGGCGACGACCGCCACGGCGTTCTCCACCATGGGCAGCAGGCGCCTGGCGCCATGCGCCGCCATCGAGACGTGGTCTTCCTGGTTGGCGGAGGTCGGGATCGAGTCGACGCTCGCCGGATAGGCGCGCTGCTTGTTCTCCGACACCAGGGCGGCAGCCGTCACCTGCGGGATCATGAACCCGGAGTTGAGCCCCGGGCGCGGGGTGAGGAAGGCCGGCAGGCCCGACAGCGCCGGATCGACCAGCATGGCGATGCGGCGCTCGGCCAGCGAGCCGATCTCGCACACCGCCATGGCGATCATGTCCGCCGCGAAGGCCACCGGCTCGGCGTGGAAATTGCCACCCGACAGCGCCTCGCCCGTATCGGCAAACACCAGCGGGTTGTCGGTGACGCCATCGGCCTCGGTGCCCAGCATGGCGGCGGCGGCGCGCAGGACGTCCAGCGCGGCGCCCATCACCTGCGGCTGGCAGCGCAGGCAGTAGGGATCCTGCACACGGTCGTCGTCGACCAGATGCGAGGCGCGGATCGCCGAGCCGGCCAGCAAGGCGCGCAAGGCCGCCGCCGTGTCGACCTGGCCGCGGTGGCGGCGCAACGCGTGAATGCGCGGGTCGAACGGTGCGTCGGAGCCACGGGCGGCATCGGTGGACAATGCGCCGGTGACGAGGGCGGCCTGCAGCAGGTCCTGCGCCCCGAACAGGCCAGCCAGCGCATGGGCGGTGGAGAACTGCGTGCCGTTGAGCAGCGCCAGCCCCTCCTTCGGGCCGAGCACCGCCGGCGCAAGCCCCGCGGCGGCGCGCGCGGCCGCGGCCGGCATCTGCGTTCCGGCGACAAACGCCTCGCCGACACCCAGCATGGCGGCGGTCATGTGCGCCAGCGGCGCCAGGTCGCCCGAGGCGCCGACCGAGCCCTGCGCGGGAACGACCGGAATGACGCCACGGGCCAGCATGGCCTCGAGCAGCGCCAGCGTGGCCGGCGCGATGCCGGAGGCGCCCTGGGCAAGGCTAGCGAGCTTCAGTGCCATCATCAGACGGGTGATCGCGACAGGCATCGGTTCGCCGACGCCGGCGGCGTGGGACAGCACGATGTTGCGCTGGAGCGTCGCGAGATCAGCCGCCTCGATGCGCACGCTCGCCAGCTTGCCGAAGCCGGTGTTGATGCCATAGACGGGCGCGCCCCGGGCGACGATGGCGGCGACGGCATCGGCCGAGGCCTGCACGGCCGGGGCGCAGGCCGGATCGAGCGCCGGAACGGCGCCCTGCCAGACTGCACGCCAGCCGGCGAGGCCGACGGCTCCGGGGGTCAGCGTCAAGGTGGTCACTGGCCCCTCCACAGGCGCGCGTGCAGCGGGTTGAAACCCATGCGGTAGACGAGTTCGGCCGGACTGCCGATAGACCAGATCGCCAAGTCGGCCCGCTTTCCAACTTCCAGCGTGCCGGTCTCGGCGGCCAGCCCGAGCGCGCGGGCGGCCTCGCGGGTGACGCCGGCGATGCACTCGTCCACCGTCAGCCGGAACAGCGTGGCGGCCATGTTCATGGCCAGCAGCAGCGAGGTGAGAGGCGAGGTGCCGGGATTGCAGTCGGTCGCCACTGCCATCGGCACGCCGTGGCGGCGGAACAGGTCGACCGGCGGGCGCTGGGTCTCGCGGATAAAATAGAACGCCCCCGGCAGGATCACCGCCACGGTCCCGGACGCCGCCATGGCGGCAGCGCCGGCCTCATCCGTGTGTTCGAGATGGTCGGCCGACAGGGCGCCGTAGCGGGCGGCGAGCGCGGCCCCGCCCAGGTTGGACAGCTGGTCGGCGTGCAGCTTGACCGGGAGCCCCAGCGCCCTGGCCCGGTCGAAGACGCGGGCGATCTCGGCGGGCGTGAAGGCGATGCCCTCGCAGAAGCCATCGACAGCATCGACCAGCCCGTCGGCGGCAAGGGCGGGCAGCATGATGTCAGCCACCTCGGCGACGTAGCGGTCGCGGTCATCGCGCCGCTCGGGCGGCAGCGCGTGGGCGCCGAGGAAGGTGGTGCGCACGGTCACCGGCCGGGCCTCGCCCAGCCGGCGGGCGACGGCGAGCGATTTGCGCTCGTTCGCCAGATCAAGTCCGTAGCCGGACTTGATCTCGACCGTCGTCACGCCCTCGGCCAGCAGTGCGTCGAGCCGCGGCAGGGTGTCTCGCAGCACTGTTTCTTCATCTGCCGCCCGCAGCGCCGCTACCGACGAGACGATGCCACCACCGGCCCGCGCCACCTCCTCGTAGGTCGCACCGGCCAGCCGCATCTCGAATTCGCGGGCGCGGTTGCCGGCATGGACCAGATGGGTGTGGCAGTCGACGAGCCCGGGGGTGATCCAGCGGCCCTCGCAGTCGATGGTCTCGACGCCCGCCGCCCCCGTGGCGGGGACGTCGGAGCACGGGCCCGCGTAGGCGATGCGTCCGTCACGGATGAGCACCGCGCCGTCCTCGACAAGGCCAAGACCAGGCCTGTCCGGCGCCAGGGTCGCCAGCCGCGCGCCGACAAAAAGCCGGGCCGGCGCGCCGTCGGAGCGGAACGCGGACACCGGCTGCGGCATGGCGACGATCTCCGTTGCGAGAGCGATGGAACAGTCTTATTGTATAGACATAAAATGGCCCTGCGCAAGCCCGCGGGGCACTGCCGCAGAGACCGCCCATGCCCCATGCCGCCGTCGCCACCCTATCATCGGCGATCCATGCCGCCACCGCGTTGACGCCGGATGGCTGGCGGGCGGATGTCCGGATCGTGCTGGCCGGCGGCACCGTCGCGACGGTGACGGCAGGCGTGCCGGCGCAGCCCGGCGACACACGGGTCGGGGTTCTGGTGCCCGCCGTCTGCAACCTGCACAGCCACGCGTTCCAGCGCGGCATGGCAGGGCTCGCCGAGCGCCGGGGTCCGGCGGCGGACAGCTTCTGGAGCTGGCGCGAGACCATGTACCGGTTCGCGCTGGCGGTGACGCCCGACGACGTCGAGGCGATCGCGGCGCAGCTCTATGTGGAGATGCTCGAGGCCGGATTTTGCCGCGTCGGCGAGTTCCACTACCTCCACCATGACCGCGACGGGACACCCTTTGGCGACGTCGCCGAGATGGCGCTGCGCATTGCCGCCGCCGCCGGCGCGACCGGCATCGGGTTGACGCTGCTGCCGGTGTTCTACGCCCATGCGGGCTTCGGCGGCGCCTCTCCGGCAACCGAGCAGCGGCGTTTCATCAGCGATCCCGACCTGTTCGCCCGCCTTGTCGAGGGTGGACGCGCGGCCGTTGCCGGCCTGCCGGGATCCGTCGTCGGCATCGCGCCGCACAGCCTGCGGGCGGCGACGGCTGCTGAGATCGACGCGATCCTGCCGCTGGCGCAGGGCGGGCCGGTGCACATCCATGTCGCCGAGCAGGTGCGGGAGGTGGAGGACTGCATCGCCGCCACAGGCCGCCGGCCTGTGCAGCGCCTGTTGGAGATCGCCGCGGTCGACGGGCGCTGGTGCCTGATCCACGCCACCCATATGGTGCCCGACGAGACCGAGGCGCTGGCCCGCTCGGGCGCCGCCGCCGGGCTGTGCCCGCTCACCGAGGCCAATCTGGGCGACGGCACGTTCGATGCCGTCCGCTTCGCGGCGGCTGGCGGGCGCTGGGGCGTCGGATCGGACTCCCACATCCAGGTCGGGCTCGCCGACGAGCTGCGCCAGCTCGAATACAGCCAGCGGCTGGCGCACCGGGCGCGCAACGTCCTGGCGCAGGGCGGCGGCTCGACAGGGCGGGCGCTGTTCGACACCGCGCTCGCCGGCGGCGCGCAGGCGCTGGGCACACCGCCGGCTGAGATCGCGCCCGGTGCGCCGGCCGATCTCGTGGCGCTCGACGCCAGATTGCCGGCGCTGGCCGGGCGTACGGGCGACGCGCTGCTGGATGGCTGGATCTTCACCGGTGCGAAGGCCGTTGACCGGGTGTGGTCGGCGGGACGACCGGTGGTGAGCGAAGGGCGTCACGTCGACCATGACCGCGTCGCTGCCCGCTACGCGGCCGTTGCGGCCCGGCTGGCGGCGGACTGATGGTCACCGCCAGGGCGCGCGCCGCGACACCGCCGCGGGCGGCGGCAGGCTCGCTGCACCAGCGCATCCTCGGCGAGATCGAGGCCCGGATCCTGACGGGCGAATGGCCGCCCGGCCATCGCATCCCGTTCGAGCACGAGCTGACGACGCGCTACGGCTGCTCGCGGATGACCGTCAACAAGGTGCTGACCCAGCTGGCCGGGGCCGGCCTGATCGAGCGCCGCCGCAAGGCCGGCAGCTTTGTCCGGCGGCCGCAATTCCAGCTCGCCATCCTGACCATCCAGGACATCCGCACCGAGGTGGAGGCGCGCGGCCTCGCCTACCGGTTCACGGTCGCGGTGCGCCGCCATCGCCGGGCCGGCAAGGCGGATTCGCCGCGCCTTGCGGTGCCGGCCGGGACACCGCTGCTGGCGCTGACCTGCCACCATTTCGCCGGGTCACAGCCCTTCTGCCTGGAGGAGCGGCTGATCAATCTCGCCGCCGTGCCGGAGGCGGCCGACGCGCTGTTTGCCGACGAGCCGCCCGGCACCTGGCTGGTGGATCGGGTGCCGTGGAGCACGGCCGAGCACCGCATCCGCGCCTGCGGGGCAGGGCCGGCAGCGGCGGCCCTGTTCGGCATCCCGGAGGGAACCGCCTGCCTCGTCGTCGAGCGCCGCACCTTCGAGACCGACCAGCCCGTCACGGCGGTGCGTCTCACCTACAGGGGCGACGCGCACGAGTTGGTGGCGCTGTTCACGCCGTCGCAGAGCTGACGCTTGGTGCCCGACCCCGGGCGGGCTAGGCTGGCATGTATCCCCGACCGCACCCCGAGGGTCCCATGAGCTGGCAGCCCGCAGAGGATCCCACCCCCGGCGACCGGCTGGCCTGCGCCGGCATCGAGATGGTGATCGTGCCGCGCGCCCGCGACCTCGGCGGCTTCGAGGTGCGGCGCGCCCTGCCCTCGCCCGGCCGGCAGATGGTAGGGCCGTTCATCTTCCTCGACCAGATGGGGCCGTCCGAATTCGTCATCGGCAAGGGACTCGACGTGCGGCCGCACCCGCATATCGGGCTGGCGACGGTGACGTACCTGTTCGAGGGCGA
>JBEIIL010000074.1:0-18438 GCA_040380755.1 Methylobacteriaceae bacterium
ATCTGCAGCCTTCGACCCCGATTGCTGTCAACAAGTTCGACATCACCGATGCGGACGGGATCGCCGCCGCCTACAGGCTCGGCCGCGCTGACGGGGAAGCCTTCGCGGCGAGCCTGGCGAGCAGGTCCGGCAGATCGGCAATCGATCCGACGACGTGATCGGCCAGCGGCTCCAGCTTGGCCCGTGGCGCCGGACCGGTGAGCACGGCGATGCTGACTGCCCCCGCTGCCCTGGCGGCGTGAAGGTCGTGGGTGGAATCGCCGACAAGCGCCACCGCGGCGGGCTCGACGCCAAGATGGGCGGCGAACGCCAGGACCATGCCGGGATCGGGCTTGCCGCCATGACCGGAATCGTAGCCGGCAATGAACTCCAGGCATTGCGACAATCCGAGCTGGTGGGCCTGGGCCACGGCCGAGGCCTCCGCATCATTGGTGGCGATGCCCAGCCGGTAGCCGGCGTCCGCCAGCGTTGCCAGGATGGCGGCCGGTTTGCCGATCGGCGCCAGTGAATCGAGCCCGTGGAGCGCGAACAGCCGATCCATCTCGGCATGCAGTGCCGGCGTATCGGCGCAGCCGAGCGCCTGCGCCCAGAGCCAGCCATAGCTGGCGGAGGAGCCGGCGACGAGCGGCGATCCCGGATCGATGGTGCAGGCCAGCGGATCAACGCCATTGGCCGCTGTCAGACGAGCGAAGGCCGTCTCGTCGCCCTTCGCCAAAGTGCGCATGACAGCGACGGATGCCGGCCCCCAGGTGAGGTCGAAATCGATAAGTGTCCCGTCCTTGTCGAAGAGGATGCCTGCCAGCGCCATGGGTTCGCCCCCGCCGGCACGGAGGGCGCCGGTTCAGGCGCTCAGTTTACGCAGGCGCTGCTGCAACGCCATCAGGGCAAAGGTCCCGCGGTCGCCAACGCTTGTTCCACCACCATGGTCGAGGATCTGCATGGCCTCTCCGGCAAGCCCGGCGGCCTTCATCCACAGGCCATCTTCCAGCGCGGAGACCGCAAAGCGGAGCTTGTCGAGAACGCTGACGCTGACCAGCCGTGCCGGACGCGTGCAGACGGTCTGGACGACGCGCAGGACGTCGGTCATCGCCGCGACGCGCTGGTCGTTCCGGCTCATGACCGAATAGCGTGCCTCAGTGGTGTGCAGTTCCAGCTCTGTATCCATGTCCCGAACTCATGCGCGCAAACGGTGTCAGCGGCTTGATTTGGACATTACCGATCAGAACTCACAAATTCCTAAACGACGCCGGCAGAACCCTCTTTCATTTCATAAATTTTTAGAAAATCAGGCCTCCACTCGACAGTGGGCTATCGAGTATACGGTTCTGCAATGTTTTTGAGTGTAGGGTTGCGTCATCGGATTACAGAAAGGATCCCAGCCATGACCTCAGTGTTCAAGCGTTTCATCAAGGACGACTCCGGCGCCACCGCCATCGAGTACGGCCTCATCGCGGCGATCGTCGCCATCGGCCTGATCGCCTCGCTGCAGGGCCTGAAGAACAACCTCTCCAGCACCTTCTCGAAGGTCGGCTCGAAGCTGAACACCGCGAACTGATCCGGCGCCGGGTGCAGCGGCAGCGCGGTCCGGGCCTCCGGACCGCGCCAGGTCGATTGCACCGCGCCAGCCGATCATCAACCTCCGCAACGCGTCAGATCGTGCGCGTTGGCGGACGTTCGATTTTCGCTGCGGATGCAGGCGTTGCGGGTGCTCAGCCCTCGATCCTGGCGAAGTCGGCGACCGTGCGGGTCGCCTCGCGCATGCGTGCCAGCAGCCGCAGGCGGTTGACGCGCAACGCGGCGTCGTCGGCGTTGACGGTGACCTGCTCGAAAAACGCGTCGACGGCAGGCCGCAGCGCGGCCAGCGCGCGCATGGCGCCTTCGAAGTCCTCAGCCGCCACGGCAATGCGCGCCTGTGCCTCCGCGGCATCGAGCGCGACAGCCAGCGCTTTCTCTTCGCCCTGCGTCAGCAGCGCGGGGACGAGGGGCTGTGCGTAGTCTGCACTGTCCTTCTTCTCCTCGATGCGCAGGATGTTGGCGGCGCGCTTGCAGCCGGCCAGCAAGTTGCGGCCGTCGTCGGTCTCGAGAAACCGCGCCAGCGCCTCGACGCGGCGGTGGATGAGCACGAGGTTGTCCTGCGCGACATTGGCGGCACCGGATGGGTTCCAGCCGCCGCCGACTGCCGCGTCGACCAGATCGTGGCGCAAACCTTGGTCTTTCAAGACCCCTTTCAGCCGGTCGATGATGAATGAACGTAGGTCGTCACAGGTGATGTCCGGATCGAACACAAGGTGGGGGAACTGGCGTCTTGCGTGATCCAGCGTGACGAGCAGCAGTTGGAAGCGGCTCAGGCCGTTGTCCAGCACGATCCGCACGACGCCCAGTGCCGCGCGGCGTAGCGCATAGGGGTCCTTGCTGCCGGTGGGCTTCTCGTCGATGGCCCAGAAGCCGATCAGCGTGTCGAGCTTGTCGGCCAGTGCCACCACGATGGCAACTGGATCGGTTGGCACGCGGTCGGACGGGCCCTGCGGACGGTAGTGGTCCTCGATGGCGGCGGCGACGGACGGATCCTCGCCCTGCATGGCGGCATAGCGGCGGCCCATCAGGCCCTGCACCTCGGGGAACTCACCCACCATCTCGGTGACGAGGTCGGCCTTGGCCAGTTCGGCGGCGCGGGCGGCGAGGTCGGGGTCTGCTCCCACCTCGCGGGCGATCTCGCGCGCCAAAACCACCAGCCGGTCGATGCGCTCGCCCTGGGTGCCGAGCTTCTCGTGGAACACGATGCCGAGCTTGCGCAGCTTGGCGAGCCGCTGGTCGAGCGGCTTCGCCCGGTTCGCGTCGGTGACGAAGTCGGCCAGCGGCCCCTGGTCGGTCAGCCAGAAGTGGCGGGCGTCCGACAGGCGGGCGCGGACGACGCGCTCATTGCCGGCGACGATGGCGGCGCCGCCGTCGCGGGCCTCCAGATTGGCGACCAGCACGAAGCGGTTGGTCAACGCGCCGGTGGCGGGATCGCGCAGCACGAAGCATTTCTGGTTGGCCCGGATGGTGGCGCGCACCACTTCGGGCGGGATCGCCAGAAAGTCCGGGTCGAAGCTGCCCACCAGCACGACCGGCCATTCGACCAGGCCGGCGACCTCCTCGAGCAGGGCCTCATCCTCGACCAGTTCCAGCCCGCGGGCGAAGGCGAGGTCGCGGGCGTCGTGCAGGATGATGTCCTTGCGGCGGTCCGCGTCGAGCACGACCTTGGCGCGCTCCAGCGCGGTGACATAGTCGTCGAAGCGCCGCACCAGGATAAGGTCGGGCGCCATGAAGCGGTGGCCGCGGGTGACGTCGGATGCGCGGATGCCGTCGACCTCGAAGGCAACCACGTCGGGCGCCTCGGTCTCCGGGCCAAAAGTGGCGATGATCGACTGCAGCGGCCGCACCCAGCGCAGCGCGCCGGGCTGGGCCGAGGCCGCACCCCAGCGCATGGATTTCGGCCAGGGGAAGGACCGGATGATGCCGGGCATCACCTCGGCAATCACGTCCTGCGTCGGACGGCCGGGCTTCTCGACGATGGCGACGTAGAAATCGCCCTTCTTGGGGTCGGACTGGACCTGCGCCTGGGTGATGTCGGTGAGGCCGGCGCTCTTGAGGAAGCCCTGCAGCGCGCCCTCGGGCGCGCCGACGCGCGGGCCCTTGCGTTCCTCGCGCAGGTCGGGCTGGCGGGACGGCAGGCCGCCGACCTGCAGGGCGAGGCGGCGCGGCGTGGCGAAGGCCTTGGCGCCCTCATAGGTGCAGCCGCGCTCAACCAGCGCGCCGGTGACGAGGGCCTTGAGGTCCTCGGCGGCGCGGCGCTGCATGCGCGCGGGGATTTCCTCGCAGAACAGTTCGATCAGCAGGTCGGGCATCGGCAGCGGGCTCCTGTCCGGCCGAGGCTGGCGGCCGGCCGCCGGGCGGCCGGCGGTCCGCTGGCAAGTAGCCGCGCGGCGCCCGTGTGTCCAGCCGGACGCGGTCCGGCCGGACCAGCGACCGGCGTCAGGCCACCGCCTTGTGGCTGCCGTCGCAGAGCGGGCCGTTCTTGGTCAGCTTGCAGGTGCAGAAGAAGGCCTTGCGGTCGGCATCGGCGGTCCATTCCATCGGCAGGAAGGCCGTGCCCTGGTGCGAGCCGTCGCAGAACGGCTGGTTGGCCGACTTGCCGCAGGTGCACCACCAGTAGGTCTGGCCGGCGGTGACGTCGACGGGAATGGGGGCCTTGCCGGCCACGGTGGGGGTCGTCATGGGTCTCTCCTGTATGGCGGGCCAGCTCGGCCCGAATCCAATCTCAGGCTAGACCGCATCGTGCCTGGCTTCGAGCCGCATGATTGCAAGATATCGTCGGCGCGGCTGCACTCAGGCGTGGCCGCCGCCGTCGGTCTGCAGCCAGGCGGCGCCGCAGGCCTTGGCGAGGTCGCGGACCCGCAGGATGTAGCTTTGCCGCTCGGTGACGGAGATCACGCCGCGGGCGTCCAGCAGGTTGAAAACGTGGCTGGCCTTGATGCACTGGTCATAGGCCGGCAGGGCCAGCCGGTGGCGGCGGTCGGGCGCGTCCTCCGCAGCCTCGCCGGCATCGAGCAGCGCCCGGCATTCGGCCTCGGCATCGCGGAAATGCCGGAACAGCATGTCCGTGTCGGCGTGCTCGAAATTGTGGCGCGAGTATTCCTGCTCGGCCTGCTTGAACACGTCGCCATAGCTGACGCGATCGTCGCCGGAGCCGCCGTTGAAGTTCAGGTCGTAGACGTTCTCGACGCCCTGCACATACATCGCGAGCCGCTCGAGCCCGTAGGTGAGTTCACCGGAGACGGGTGAGCATTCGACGCCGGCGACCTGCTGGAAATAGGTGAACTGGCTCACCTCCATGCCGTCGCACCAGCACTCCCAGCCGAGCCCCCAGGCGCCCAACGTCGGGCTTTCCCAGTCGTCCTCAACGAAGCGGATGTCGTGCAGCAGCGGGTCGACGCCGATGGCGGCGAGCGAGCGCAGGTAGAGGTCCTGCAGGTCGGGCGGCGAGGGCTTCAGGATCACCTGGTACTGGTAATAGTGCTGCAGACGGTTCGGGTTCTCGCCGTAGCGGCCGTCCTTGGGGCGGCGCGACGGCTGAACATAGGCAGCCTTCCAGGGCTTGGGCCCCAGCGAGCGCAGCGTCGTGGCGGGATGGAAGGTGCCGGCGCCCACCTCCATGTCGTAGGGCTGCAGCACGACGCAGCCCTGCTCGGCCCAGAAGCGATGCAGGGTGAGAATGAGGCCCTGGAACGAGCGTTCCGGCTTGAGTGGGTCGGACATGGCGGCTTTCGCGAAGGGGGTGGTGAATCGCGCGGCACCGTAGGAGCGCGGCGGCCCGAGGGTCAAGCGGCGCGGCGCGTGCGGCGGCGCACAGCGGTTGGGGCCGTGCAACTCCAGGGTGCGGCAACCTCAACGTGCGTCCAGGAGGATGCGATGTTCCCAGTCCCGTTCCGTCTGTCCCATGCCGCCTGCATTGCCACGATCCTGCTCGCAGGCCCCGCGTCGGCCGCGACGGCGCCCCGCCCCGCTCCGCTGCCCGTGCCGGCAGAAGCCTACGGGGCAGCGCGCGCGACCGGCGCCACCACCCTACCGGCGACGCCCGAGGCGACCTCGTCGCCAGCCTGCCGCAGCGTGCGCGTGATCATGCCGGGCTATGGCGAGCCGGCTGCCGTGCCGTGCCGGCCGCCGCAGTCTGCAGCGGTCCGGTCGTAATCCGGCCACGATCCGTTCGGCCACCATTCATGTTCCGCATGAAAGTTTCGTATAAATGCAACGTTGGGTTGTGATCTTGCGTTCCCGACGTGCAATCGAGGATCGGCCGGACGGTCCGGCCCGAGGGAGAAACCGATGAACAGACTTGCCACCCTCTCAGCCGCGTTGCTGGCGATGGCCTTCGCCTTCGCGTTTGCCCCTGCCGCGAAGGCGGCCCCGGTGCCGTCGAGCCCTGCCGTCGCGGCCCAGCTCGTCGTCCCCGGCCTGACCGAGAACGCCCAGTATTACGGGCGCCGGTACTATCGTCCGCGTCCCTATTACCGCCCGCGATACTATCGCCCGCGTCCCTATTACCGCCCCTATTATGCGCGTCCGCGCGTCGTCTGCAGTGTCCGCTACACCGCCTACGGCCCGCGCCGGGTGTGCTACCGCCGCTACTGAGGCTCAGCCGGTCCAGTCGAGGACAGCTTCGCCCCGATGAAGGGCGTCAGCGAGGACGGTGAACGCACCGCCTTCGCCATGCAGGACCAGCGGGGGCAGCAGGCGAAACGGCGCCCGACTGCCCCTTTTGGCCTGGACCAGAATGCGGACGGCCGCAGCGGCGTCACGCGGCTGCACCGGACGAACGGTGATGGCGCCGAAGCCGTTCAGCGCTGACAGCAGCGCCGGCAGCGCATCGGCGCGGTGGATCGCCACCAACAGTCCCCCCGGCCGTACCAGATCGCAGGCCGTCGCCATCCAGAGGCCGAGCCCGCCGTCGGGCATCACTGGGCCTGCGCCCGCGCGGCATCGGGCGAGATTCGGGTGACGCGTGCGTCGAGATAGGGTGGGTTGGTGAGCACGAGGTCGGCCGAGGCCGGCTCCAGGCCCGCCTGCCGGCGCGCACGCCTGTCAGCCAGAACGTCGGCGACGATGACGGCCACCCGCGCATCCAGGCCGTTCGCCACTGTATTGGCGGCTGCCAGGGCTGCGGCGGCCTGATCGATCTCCACGAGCTGGACGCTGGACGTCCGATGCAGAGCCGCGACTGCGAGCCCGACGGCGCCGACGCCGGCACCGAGGTCGACGCACAACCCTTCGAAACCGGCGGGCGCCGCCGCGGCGAGAAGCGCCGCATCCGTTCCCACGCGGTGACCTGAGGGAGCCTGCTGCAACCGCAGCCGTCGCCCGAGCCAGGCGTCGCCCTCAGGCTCATTCATCGGCACCGACCGGTTCAAGCTCGGCTTCCAGCCCGGCATCGACGAGCAGGCGGCGCGCCTGGCGCATCCAGTCGACCGGCACGAGGATGCGGCGGGGGAAGATGCCGATCGAGCCCTCGATAGACGAAAAATACGTGTCGGCGACGAAAACCGGCACGTCCGCCTGCTCCAGAATCGACTGGACAAGCGAGATGAGGACAATGTCGTTGGTTCGGACGATCGCGCGCATGCGCCAGTCTGGCCCGCTGTGGCGGCAGGCTGCAAGCTGCAGTCCAGACCGCTGGCGTTCCGCGTCAAAACTGCAGGTTGCCTGTCTGCACCCCGGCGTGGCAGTTTGCGGCGGCTCAAGGCCAACCGGGACCAGAGAAAGAGGCGTTTCACGTGGGTGTGGTCGTACCGATGGACGGCAAGCCGTCCGCGGCTCCTAGCATCGAGCCGCTCGTCAGCCTGACCGCCCCCGCCATGGAGCGCGTGAACACCCTGATCCTGTCGCGGGTCGGCTCGGATGTGATGCTGATCCCCGAGATCGCCCGGCACCTGATCAATTCCGGCGGCAAGCGCCTGCGCCCGATGCTGACGCTGGCGACGGCCAGCATGTCCGGCTACACCGGCGAGGGCGACACGCGGCTGGCCGCTGCCGTGGAATTCATGCACACGGCCACCCTGCTGCACGACGACGTCGTCGACGGCAGCGAGATGCGCCGCGGCCGTCTGGCCGCGCGGATGCTGTGGGGCAACGAGGCCAGCGTGCTGGTGGGCGACTTCCTGCTCGGACAGGCCTTCAAGATGATGGTCGAGGTGGGGTCGCTGCAGGCGCTCGACGTGCTGTCGACGGCCGCTGCCGTGATCGCGGAGGGCGAGGTGATGCAGCTCGCCGCCGCAAAGAACACCGAGACCACCGAGGACGAGTATCTGGCCGTGGTGCGGGCCAAGACGGCCGCCCTGTTCGCTGCTGCCTGCGAGGTCGGGCCGATCATCGCCGGACGGCCGAAGGCCGAGCAGGCCGCCTGCCGCAGCTACGGAGCCAATCTGGGCATCGCCTTCCAGCTCGTCGACGATGCGCTGGACTATGGCGGCATGAGTGCCAAGCTCGGCAAGAAGGTCGGCGACGACTTCCGCGAGGGCAAGATCACCTTGCCGGTAGTGTTGGCGTTCCGGCGTGGCAGCGAGGCCGACCGCGCGTTCTGGCGCGCGGCACTGGAAAAGGGCGAGACCGGTGACGCTGCGCTGGAACAGGCGATCGGCATCATGCGCAAGCACCGCACGATCGAGGATACAATCGAGCGGGCACGCCACTACGGCGCCATGGCGCGCGACGCGCTGGCGCTATTCCCCGACGGGGCGATGAAGGCCGCCATGCTGGAAACGGTCGATTTCTGCATCGCCCGCAGCCACTGAACGGAATCAGCGCAGCAGCGTCGACTTGACCCACCAGTGCGGGGCACGGGCGCGAACCAGCCGGGCGGCAACGGCCGCGGCGGCGCAATCGTCGTAGATCCCGAAACAGGTGGCGCCGGAGCCCGACATGCGGGCGAGGCGGCAGCCCGGCGTCGCCTGCAGCGCCGCGAGCACATCTGCGACGACCGGCGCGACGGAGAGGGCGGGCGGCTGCAGATCGTTGCGGGTGGCGGCGAGCCAGGCCAGCAGCACATCGCGGCCGGGAGCCTGCGGCAGCGGCGGCAAAGGTGTCCCGAACCCCTGCCCGGGCGCCAGGCCCAGGCGGGCGAAGACCGGCGGGGTGGCTACAGGCACGCCCGGATTGACCAGCACGGCGAACAGTGGCGGCAGGCGCAGCGGTGGGCCGACGGTCTCCCCTGCCCCCTGCATCAGCCGGGCGCAGGGAAACAGGCACACCGGCACGTCGGCCCCGGTGGCCCGGGCTGCGGCGCGCACCCGCGGATCGGCCGGATCGACCCCGTTCAGCGCGGCGACAAGCCGCAGCGCCGCGGCGGCGTCCGACGAGCCTCCGCCGATGCCGGCGGCCACAGGCAGACGCTTGACGAGGTGGAAGTGGCCCGCCTGCAGGCCCGGGATTGCGCCCCGCAGCAGGGCAACGGCCCTGAGGACGAGATTGTCAGCGTCGGGACCGGCGGCACCGGCCGTTGGCCCCGTCACGGTCAGGGTGGTGGCCGTGTCCGGCTCCAGCGTCAGCGTGTCGGCGGCACCGGCGAAGGCCACGAGACTGTCGAGGTCGTGATAGCCGTCAGCCCGGCGGCCGGTGACATGCAGCGCAAGATTGACCTTGGCGGGCGCACGGGCGACGCGCGCCAGGGTCACGGCCGGCATGGTCAGCCGCCGTTGGTCTTCGTCTCGGCCTCGACCGCCTCGGGCTTGGGCGCGTCCTCGAGACCGTTTTCGATCTTGCGCAGGATGCCTGGCAGGTCCTCGGGCTCGGGCTTCAGGTCACGGGCATGGTTCCACTGGAAGGTGGCTTCCAGCTTGCGACCGACCCGCCAGTAGGCATCGCCCAGATGGTCGTTGATGACCGGGTCCGCGGCCTTCAGCTCGACGGCGCGCTCCAGGATGCGCACCGCTTCGTCGTAGCGGCCCAGCCGGTAAAACGCCCAGCCCAGGCTGTCGACGATGTAGCCATCGGTCGGACGCTGCTCGACCGCACGCTTCAGCATACGGAAAGCCTCTTCGAGGTTCAGATGCTGATCGACCCACGAATAGCCGAGATAGTTCAGCACCAGCGGCTGATCGGGATAGAGCTCCAGCGCCTTCTTCATGTCGATCTCGGCTTTGGGCCACTGCTTCGTGCGCTCATAGGCGATGCCACGAAAGTAGTAGAGCGTCCAGTGACCGGCATCCGGGGTCTGAACCGCGTCGATCGCCCGGGTGTAGATCTCTCCTGCCCTGGCGAAATCCTTACGGCCCCGGTAGATGTTGCCCAGCGCACTGAGTGCTTCGAAATCCTTGGGATCGCGCTTCAGAAGGCCCTCGAGCTTTTCGATCGCGTCGTCCTTGCGCTCGAGCTGCTCGAGATTGAGGGCGGACTGGATTTCCGCACTGCGGCGCAGGGGCGAGCCGGCCGGCACCATCTCGTAGGTGTCGTTGGCCCGCTCGTGCTGCTTCAGCCGGTCGTAGATGTCGGCCAGGGTGATGATCGCGAGGCCGTTCTCCGGCGCGAGCCAAAGCGCCAGCCGCAGATAGATCATGGCGGCGAGTTCGTCGCCCTGGCGGTTGCCTGCCGCGCCGAGACCGTACAGGACCTCTCCCACCCCTGCGGCGATATTGGGGACGGCGGGCTCCAGGGTTTCGCCCTTCTCCAGCCGGGCGATGGCCGCGGTGATCAGCGGGTGGCGCGGCAGCAGCTTGTCGAAATCGCGATAGACCTTCAGCGCGTCCTCGGTCCGGCCGGATCGGGACAGGAACCGGCCATAGACGTCGACCATGCGCAGCGTCTTGTTCTCGACGTCGAAAGCCGCCTTGAGGCGGCGTTCGGCCGTGGCCTTGTCGCCGCCCAGTTCGGCGATCAACCCCGCATGGTAGTTGCGGAACACGGCGATCGAATCCTCGCCCTTGATGGCGTCGATGGTCTCGAGCGCCTTCTTGGTGTTGCCGGATCCGGCCCACGACCACGCGGTGAGCAGCGACGCGGTGAGGTCCGTGGTGCGGTTCTTGGCGCCACGGGTGAAGCGCTGGCGGGCTTTCTGATAGTTGCGGGCCTTGAGGTCACGAATCCCGAGCGTGAGCTGGGCGAGGCCACTTGCACCCTGGCGGGCAGCGAGGCGCTCGGCCAGACGGACCGCGTCCGGATAGGCACCCTCGGCGAGCAGCGACACGAAGGCGCGCTCGTTGAGGTCGAGACTGCGCGGATCGTCCCGCAGCGCCTCGCGATAGAAGAACGCGGCGGCGCTGGTGTCGCGGCTGGCGCCGGCGACCACTGCGGACAGGTAGTTCCCCGCCAGGCTGTTGCCGGCATCGATCGCATCCGAATAGGACGGGGTCGGCTTGCCGGTGGCGGCGGCGGCCAGCGTCCCGGCCAGCAGCATCGCGGCGGCAGCGCCAAGGCGCAGAAGGGTGGTCGGACCGGAACGGGAAAGACGCGTCAAGCTGTGAACTTTCGATGGGCAGCAACCGGGCCGAGTCAGGCCGAATGCGCGCAGAGATCAACCGCCAACATGGCGTTTTTGCGGGTGCCGGGCAAGCATGGGCCGGGCAATGCCCCCGCGGCCCCCGCACTGTCGTCGCGGAATTCCGCCGAGAGGGTCTGCTCGCCCGTCCCGAATGGCTGCTTCGCCTACATGTTCGGGTAGTTCGGCCCGCCGCCGCCCTCCGGCGTCACCCAGTTGATGTTCTGGGCGGGATCCTTGATGTCGCAGGTCTTGCAGTGCACGCAGTTCTGCGCGTTGATCACGAAGCGCGGATCGGTACCCTTTTGCGGGTCGGCATAGACGACCTCGTAGACGCCGGCGGGGCAATAGAGCCGCGCCGGTTCGCCATAATCGGGCAGGTTGCGGGCGATCGGGATCGACGGATCGGCCAGCTTGAGGTGGGCCGGCTGGTCCTCCTCATGGTTGGTGGCCGACAGGAAGACAGACGACAGCTTGTCGAAGCTGACCACCCCGTCGGGCCGCGGATAGACGATCGGCTTAACGTCCGCGAGCTTCTTCAGCGAGGCGTGATCGGGCTTGCCGTGCGCCAGCGTGCCGAATGGCGACCATCCGAACAGCTGGTTGGTCCACATGTCGAGCCCGCCGACGGCAACGCCCACGAGTGTGCCGAAGCGCGACCACAGCGGCTTGACGTTGCGCACGCGCTTCAGATCTTGGCCGATCTCGGTGGCGCGCCAGCCGGTCTCGTAGCCGTCAAGCACGTCGTTGGCGCGGCCGTCCTGCAGCGCCGCATGGACATGCTCGGCCGCCTGCATGCCAGACAGCACCGCATTGTGCGATCCCTTGATGCGCGGCACGTTGACGAAGCCCGCCGCGCAGCCGACGAGAGCGCCCCCCGGAAACGCCAGCTTCGGCACCGACTGCCAGCCGCCCTCGGTGATGGCGCGCGCGCCATAGCTGATGCGCGTGCCGCCCTCGAACGTGTCGCGCACGAACGGATGGGTCTTGAACCGCTGGAACTCGTCGAAGGGCGACAATGTCGGGTTCGTGTAGTTGAGGTGGACGACGAAGCCGACCGCCACGAGATTGTCCTCGAGGTGGTAGAGGAAGGAGCCGCCGCCGGTGCGGTTGTCCAGCGGCCAGCCGAAGCTGTGCTGCACCAGACCGGGCCGGTGCTTCTCCGGCGCCACCTGCCAGAGCTCCTTGAGGCCAATGCCGTATTTCTGCGGCTCGCGGCCCTCGTCCAGCTTGAACCGGCGCACCAGCTGCTTGGTCAGACTGCCGCGAGCCCCCTCGGCGAACAGTACATACTTGCCGCGCAGCTCCATGCCGCGGGCAAAGCCGTCCTTGACCTCGCCGGTCTTGGAGATCCCCATGTCGCCGGTGGCGATGCCGACGACCTCACCGGCCTCGCCGTACAAAACCTCGGACGCGGCAAAGCCCGGATAGATCTCGACGCCGAGCGCCTCGGCGCGCGCCGCCAGCCAGCGTGCGACATTGCCGAGCGACACGATGTAGTTGCCGTGGTTGGACATCAACCCCGGCATCAAGACGTTGGGCAGCCTGATGCCGCCCGCGGGGCCGAGCAGGTAGAATCGGTCGTCGGTCACGGGGGTGCGGATCGGCGCGTCGGCATCGTCACGCCAATCCGGCAGCAGACGGTCGAGCCCGATCGGGTCGATCACTGCTCCCGACAGGATGTGGGCGCCGACCTCCGAGCCTTTCTCGACCACGACGACCGAACTCTCGGGATCCATCTGCTTGAGGCGGATCGCCGCGGCAAGGCCTGCCGGACCGGCGCCGACGACCACAACGTCATAGTCCATGCCCTCGCGCGGCATGCCCTGCGCTTCCGCCAGATCCATCCTGCGACACTCCCTGCCTGGCCGAGACGCAAGCCACGCATCCGGCGATAGTTGACATATGAACTTTCTCGCACCGCAGCGCAAGCCTCCGCCCTGACTAGCGCAAGCGACGGCACCCGGCCAGCGGTCGAAGGGATGGCGCCGGTGCGCGCACGCGGCTTTCCGATGGGCGTAGGCTCGCAGGGGTCCGGCACGCTAGACTGATGCGATGACCGATGCTGCCGAACCCGCACGGACTGCCGCCGCCCTGCTTCAGTGGTACTGGGACATGGGCGTCGATGTCGCCGTCGACGATGTCGCAACGGACCGGTTTGCCGGGACGGTGCCGGCGGCGTTCGTGGCGTCACAGGCCTTGGCAGACGCTGCACCGGCTCGCCCCATTGAGTTTGTCCGGACCGCCGGTACGGCTGGCTTTTCCGGCGGGGCGGACAGCGCCGACGCCGCCGCGGACCAGGCCCGCATCGCGGCCCGGTCCGCGGCCTCGCTGGAGGCGCTGCGCGCCCTCATGGAGACGTTCGAGGGTTGTGCGCTGCGCGCGACTGCCAAGCACCTGGTGTTCGCCGACGGCAATCCGCGCGCCCGGGTGATGCTGGTCGGCGAGGCTCCCGGCGCCGAGGAGGATCGCTCCGGCGTGCCTTTCGTGGGACGGTCGGGCCAGTTGCTCGACAGGATGCTGGCGGCGATCGGGCTCGACCGGACGCAGGTCTACATCGCCAACATCGTGCCGTGGCGCCCGCCGGGCAACCGCACCCCGACGCCGCAGGAAACGGCAGTGTGCCTGCCCTTCGTGACACGCCAGATCGCCCTGGCGGATCCCGACATCCTGGTCTGCCTCGGCGGGCCATCGGCCCAGACCCTGCTCGGCTTCAAGGACGGGATCATGCGCTCGCGCGGCCGCTTCGTGTCCTACGATACCGGGACACGGAGCATCCAGGCCATTGCCACCCTGCACCCGGCCTATCTGCTGCGCCAGCCGCTGCAGAAGCGCCTTGCGTGGCGCGACCTGAAGGCGATCCGGGCGGCGCTTGGGAGGTTGCCCGGTTCGCGCTGAGCGCAAGCTGGCGTTTTGCCCCGGAGGATCAACAAACGACAACGGCCGCCCGAAGGCGGCCGTCGAACAGGCTTTTCGGATGCCGAGCGATTTGCCGCTCAGTTGAGCTTGGCGCGAACCTCGGCAAGCCCTTTCGCCAGCAGCGTACCGGCGGAGCCGGCAGCAGCCTGGCCGCGGAGGATGATCTCGGACGCCTTGACGGCGGCGTCGGCGGCGGCAGCGCGGACCTCGGCGGTGGCCTGAACCTCGGCCAGCGCGATCTTCTGCTCGGCCATGCGGGTGCGGCGGGCGACGAAATCGGTGATCTTCGCCTGGGCATCGACGGCAAGGCGCTCGGCCTCCTCGCGGGCGGCGCTCACGATCGATTCGGCTTCGGCCTCGGCCGCCTGCCGCTTCTTCTGATAATCAGCCAGCACGCGCTGGGCCTCCTCGCGCAGCGCGCGGGCGTCAGCCAGCTCGGCACGGATCTTGTCGCCGCGGCTGTCCAGCCCGCTCACCAACGCCGAGAAGGCGCCCATCTTCCAGGCAATGCCCATGAAAATGAAGAATGCGACCGCGACCCAGAATTCGGCCTCGAACATGGGGGTGCCCTCCAGGTTGCCTTATGCGCCGCGCGCGGCCGGATCGAGCGTCCGGGCGACGGCAGCCTCGACATCAGCCACTGACGGGGCGGTGCCGACGAGCTGTTGAACGATCGCCTGGGCGGCATCGACGGCGATGCCGCGAACGCTGGTCATCGCCTGCGCCTTGCTGGCGGTGATCTGCTGCTCGGCCGCCTCGAGCTTCACGGCGAGATCGGCCTCGATCGCCTTGCGGCGCGCATCGGTTTCGCCCTGCAGGCGGTCCCGGGTCTCGGTGGCAATCGCCTGCGCCTTGGCCTTGGCGTCGGCCAGCGCCTTCTCGTAGGCGGCTATGGCCTGATCGGTATCGGACTTCAGCTTGGCCGCTGCGTCGAGGTCGGTAGCAACGCGGGTTTCGCGCTCCTCGAGGATGCTGGCCACCCGCGGCAGGACCACCTTGGACATCAGCCAGTAGAGCGCCCCGAACGCAATGGCGAACCACAGCAGCTGGGCCACCATCGTCGAGCCGTCGAACGGCGGAAACGTGCCGCCGCCTTTGCTGCCGCCATGCGCCTGCGTGGTGGCGTGGGTGGTGTTCGTCGCCATGGCTTACCTCGATCCGAACGGGCCGGATTGTCCGGTGCGAACCGGGGCGCGCTGCGCGCCCCGGCCCGACCGGGCCCGACCAACCGTTGCGTCGTTCAGACGGCGAACAGGAGCAGCAGCGCGATCAGAAGCGAGAAGATGCCGAGCGCTTCCGTCAGCGCGAAGCCGAGCAGCAGGGTGCCGCGCTGGCCGTCGGCGGCCGACGGGTTGCGCAGGGCGCCGGACAGGAACTGGCCGAACAGGTTGCCGAGGCCGATGCCGGCACCCGCCATGCCGAGGCAGGCCAGACCAGCGCCGATGTACTTCGCAGCAACGGGATCCATGGAACTCTCCTTGAGGTCGGATCGGTGGGGAAGGCGACCGGTCGGGCGTCAGTGACCGGGGTGGAGGGCGTCGTGCAGGTAGATCGAGGTCAGCGTCGCAAACACATAGGCCTGCAGCACGGCAACCAGCATCTCGAGGGCGGTCAGCGCCACCGTCAGCGCCAGCGGCAGGGGCGACAGAATGCCCCAGGCGCCGGCAGCCAGCAGCGACACGATGAAGCCCGCGAAGATCTTCAGCGCGATATGGCCGGCCAGCATGTTGGCGAAGAGGCGCACAGACAGGCTGATCGGACGCGACAAGAAGGAGATCACCTCGATCGGCACCAGGATGGCGAGCATCGCCGGATGCACGCCCTTGGGCACGAACAGGTCGAAGAAGTGCATGCCGTGCTTCATCACGCCGTAGACCACGACGGTGCCGATCACCAGCAGCGCCATCGCCGCCGTGATGATGATGTGGCTCGTAACCGTGAAGCCGTAGGGCAGCATCCCGGCGAGGTTGAGCACGAGAATGAACATGAACAGCGAGAACACGAAGGGGAAGAACATCATCCCCTCCTTGCCGGCTGAACTGCGCACCGTATCGGCCACGAACTCGTAGCAGAGCTCGACCATCGACTGGATGCGCCCCGGCACCATGGCGCGGCTGCTGGTGCCCCACAGCATGAACAGCGTGATGAGGCCGACCGCGCCCAGCATGTAGAGCGACGAATTGGTGAAGGCGATCTCGCTGCCGCCGATCTTGCCCAGCGACGCGATGGTCTTCAGCTCGAACTGATGGATCGGATCGGCCATGGCCGGTCAGGCCCTCTCTTTGCGCGCCGGCCGCATGCGACCGCCGCTCCCCCGCTGCCGAGGCAGCCCCTTCAGTTCCCCGGCCCGGCGTCGCCGCCCGGCCGGTCCGGCGGCCGGAGAAAGCCGGACGCCCGCATCACGTTCCAGATGCCGGCGCCGAAGCCGAGCATCGTCATCACGATCATCCCCCAAGGCCGGGATCCCGCGACGTTGTCGAGCCCCCAGCCAAGTCCTGCTCCCGCAATGATGCCGGCGATGAACTCCGTCGACAGACGGAATGCCTTGCCCATGGCGGAGGGATCTGAGCCGCGTGCCGATGAAGATATCGTCCGGTCCTTCCCGGTGTCCCGGGCTTCGCCGAGCCGCTTCTCCAGCCGCTGCAGCCTTGCAGAGAGTTCAACATCCTTCGGGTCGCGGTCACGTCCCCCGGCCCCGGACTGCGATCCGTCATTCGACATGGCGGTTGCCGCGCTTCCGGGCCCGGGGCATCGCGGTCGACGCCCCTTGAAAGTCGGCCGCACCATAGTTTCCGGTCGGTAAGGTGTCAAGAACGGGGCAGCTTGATCTAACAACCTGAAAAATCAGGAAAATAACCGCCTCAGGCGAAGGGATGGTGCAGCGCACACCCTCATGAGGCAGCGAGGAACCGTTCTGCCGTTCCAAGGTCCACGCTGACAAGCTGGCTGACGCCGCGCTCGGCCATCGTGACGCCGAACAGCCGGTCCATCCGCGCCATGGTGATGGGGTTGTGGGTGATGACCAGGAAGCGGGTCTGGGTCGTCCGCGCCATGTCGCGCAGCAGGTCGCAGTAGCGCTCCACATTGGCGTCGTCGAGCGGCGCATCGACCTCGTCGAGGACGCAGATCGGCGCCGGATTGGTGAGAAACACGGCGAAGATCAGGGCGATCGCGGTCAGAGCCTGCTCGCCGCCCGACAGAAGCGTCATGGTCTGCGGCTTCTTGCCCGGCGGGCGGGCGAAGATCTCCAGCCCGGCCTCGAGCGGATCCTCCGATTCGATCAGGGCCAGCCGCGCCTCGCCGCCGCCGAAAAGCGACGTGAAAAGGCGCTCGAAATGGCCCTGCACCACCTCGAACGCCGCAAGGAGACGCTCGCGGCCCTCGCGGTTCAGGCTCTGGATCGCCGTGCGCAGCCGGCGGATTGCCTCGACGAGGTCGTCGCGCTCGGCCACCAGGCGGGCCTTTCGGCCGTCGATCTCGGCGAGTTCCTCGTCGGCCCGCAGGTTGACGGCGCCGAGCCGGTCCCGGTCGGCCCGCAGCAGATCGAGCCGCTGCTCGGTGGCCTCGCCATCTGGCAACGGGGCTCCCTCTGCCAGCCCGGCGACGGCCGGCAGATCCAGGGGCGTGCAGTCCAGTCGCTCGCCAATGCCGCGCACCAGCTCGGCAAGGCGCACCCCTGCGGCCTCGAGCCGCGCCTCCGATCGCGCCTTGTCCTCCCGCGCCGAAGCGAGGGCCGCAAGAGCCTGCTGGGCGGCGCGGTCCGCCTCGCCGCGTGCCGCCTCGGCCACAGCCAGCCGCTCGGAGGCCTCGCGCCGGGTCGCCTCGGCGTGGGCCACCGCCTGCAGCAGGCCGCGGCGGCGAGCGAGGAACTGGTCGGGCGCCTCGCGCAGCCGCTCGCGCTCCTCCTCGACCTCGGCGAGGCGGCGGTCGACCTCGTCGACCGGGCCGGTGGCGCGGGCGCGGCGCTCGTGCCACGCCTTGCGGTCGGCCGCGATGGCGGCGAGGCGGCGTGTGCGCATCTCGGCCTCGCGGGCCATGGTCTGGGCCAGGACGCGGGCCTCGTTGGTGGCCTGGCGGTCGCGCATCGCCGCCGCCCGGGCGCGCTCCAGCGCCGCCTCAAGCTCGGGCACCGAGGCCAGCCCCTCGAGTTGCGAGGCTGTGGTCCCGCGACGCAGGAGCGCCTCGTCGCGCTCGCCGGCCAGGCGGCTCGACGCCTCCTCCAGGGCTGAGCGGCGGGCGGCCACCTCGCCGCGGCGGCGCTGGGCGACGGCCAGGCGCTCGCGCACCGAATCAAGGCCGCGGCGCATTATCGTGGCGCTGTCGAAGGCCGCCGCCTCCTCCTCCGCCGCCCGGCGCACGGCCGCCTGGGCGGCCTCGGCCCGGGATGCCAGCGCCTCGGCCTCGTCGCGTGCGGCAGCGGCGGCAGTGCGCAGCTCGCCGAGCCGGTTGCGCTCGAACAGGCGGCGGGCCGCGGCGCTCGGCGCGTCCGCGGCGACGGTCAGCCCGTCCCAGCG
>JBEIIL010000075.1:0-18349 GCA_040380755.1 Methylobacteriaceae bacterium
ACAAGGCCATCGACGAGATGAACGCCCGTATCACGTATGGGGCCGGATCCTGATGGTCCCGCGCGGGCGGTCCGGTGTGGGACGGCCGGCGCCCCCTTCGAAGGCCGAGGCCCGCGGATGTCGTCCGTCACCCTACCTGCCGCAATGAACGCCGGTGCGCCGCGACCCGCCCGCCGCGGACTGACGTCATGGCAGGCCTGGGGGCTGGTGCTCGTCACGCCCTACCTGCTCGTGTTCTTCCTTCTGGTCGTCTACCCGGTCGCGTATGCGTTCTGGCTGGCACGCGACCCCCAGAGCTACGTCAAGCTCGCCAACGACCCGATCTTCTTCCGGTCGGTGATCAACACGCTGGTGTTCCTGTTTGTCGCCATCAACCTGAAGATGGCGATCGCCCTGTTCCTGTCGGGCTTCTTCATGATCCAGCGCTGGTGGATCAAGGCCCTGACCGTGCTGTTCATCCTGCCCTGGGCAGTGCCGTCGATCCCGACGATCCTGTCGGTCCGGTTCATGCTCAATCCCGAATGGGGCGTCATCAACCAGACGATCTTCCGGCTGACCTTCGAGGACGGGCCGAACTGGCTCAACAACCCGCAGCTGGCGCTGTTCTTCGCCATCCTGATGCATATCTGGAAGTCGCTGCCGTTCTGGACGCTGATCCTGCTGTCCGGGCGGCTGGCCATCGCCACCGACCTGTACGAGGCGGCGGCGGTGGACGGAGCGTCAAACTGGCAGAAGTTCCGCTACGTCACCTGGCCGTCGGTGAAGCAGCTCTACCTGACGTCGGCCATCCTCTCGACGATCTGGTCGCTCGGCGACTTCAACTCCGTCTACCTGCTGACGGGGGGTGGACCGGCCGACCTCACCCATGTGCTGGCGACGCTGGGCATCCGCTATCTGCGGCTGGCCGAGGTCGACATGTCGATGGCGACGATCGTGACGGCACTGCCGCTGATCCTGCCGCTGGTCTACTTCATGATGAAGCGGCTCTCGCGATGAGGCGTGCGGCGTGAGCAGGTCCTCCACCTTCCGCGCGGTCTCGACCGAGGCCAAGCTACTGCTGATCGGCGTTCCGGTGCTGATCTGGACGCTGCTGCCGATCTACCACCTGTGCCTGTTCGCCTTCTCGGACAAGCAGTCGGCGTTCTCCGGCAATCTGTGGCCGGCCACCCCGACGCTGCGCAATTTCGAGATCGTGTTCGGACAGAAGCACTATTTCCTCAACCACTTCTGGCAGCAGCTGTGGAACTCCGTGTTCATCGCGGCGATGACCGGCTTTCTCACACTGCTCATCGCCACCATCGCGGCCTTTGCGATCAGCCGGCTGAAGGTGCCGGGCGGCCGCATCGTGCTCAACATGGCGCTGTTCACCTATTTCATCCCTGCGGCGTTCCTGGCGGTGCCGATGTACCGGATCATGGGGATCTATGGGCTGCTCAACAGCCAGTGGGCGCTGATCCTCGCCATGGTGACGATCGCGTCGCCCTACGCCATCTGGGTGCTCAAGCAAGCCTCCGACAAGCTGCCGCTGGAGCTCGACGAAGCTGCCATCATGGATGGGGCGACGCCGCTGCAGCTGTTCCGGCTGGTCTATCTGCCGCTGATGGCACCGTCGCTGGTGGCGATCGGCACCTACGCGATCCTGCTGTCGTGGAACGAGTATCTGTATGCGTTCCTGCTGCTGTCGAAGGAAAAAACGCTGACGCTGCCGGTGGCGCTGGGCAACTTCCTGTCGGCCGACGACTCGCCCTGGGAGCTGCTGATGACCACCGGGCTGATCTATGCGCTGCCGCCGGCCGCGATCTACTACGTGTTCCGTCGCTACATGGTGTCGGGCCTCACCGCCGGCGCCGTGAAGAGCTGAGGCCGGCACGATGACCGCCCGGAAGCTCCTCCTCGTCACCGGCGGCAGTCGCGGCATCGGTGCCGCAGCCGCCCGCATGGCCGCCCACCGCGGCTACGACGTCGCCATCAATTACGCGCGTGACGCCGAGGCGGCGGCCACCATCGTCGCCGAGTGCCGCGCCGCAGGGGCGCGGTCCGAGGCGTTCCAGGGCGACATGGCGGCGGATGCCGACATCGCCCGCGTGTTCGCGGAGGTTGACGCCCGGCTAGGCCGCATCGACGCGCTGGTCAACAATGCCGGCATCACCGGCAAGGCCGGCCGGCTTGATGCCGCAGATCCGGCGGGCATCCGCGCGGTCATCGACATCAACGTCACCGGCGCCATGCTGGTGGCGCGCGAGGCGGTTCTGCGCATGTCGCCCCGGCATGGCGGCACAGGCGGGGCCATCGTCAACCTGTCGTCGGCCGCGGTATGGCTCGGCGCGCCGGACAATTTCGTCTGGTATGCCGCCTCCAAGGCGGCGATGGACGCGTTCACGCTGGGGCTTGGCCGCGAGCTCGGCCCCGACGGGATCCGCGTCAACGCGGTGGCGCCGGGCCTGATCGAAACTGAGATCCACGCAAGCGCCGGCCTTGGCGGACGGTTGCAGACGCTGGCGCCGAGCGTGCCGCTGCGGCGCACCGGCCATGCCGACGAGGTCGCCGAGATCATCCTGTTCCTGCTGTCGGACGCGGCGTCCTACGTCACCGGCGCCGTCTACAACGTCACTGGCGGCCGCTGAGCCGCCGCACCGGCTCAGCCGTCGATTTCCTCGCGCAGCATCTCCAGGCGCAGCCACTCCTCCTCGGCCGTGGCCAGGGCAGCCTGCTTGCTCGCCAGCGCCTGCGTAGTCTTGTCGAATCCGGCCGGATCGCGGGCATAGAGCCCCGCATCGGCGAGCCGCGTCGCCAGCGCCGCCGCCTCGGCCTGGAGCTTGGCCATGGTGGCGGGCAGCGTCTCCAGCGCGTGCTTGTCCTTGAACGTCATCTTGCGGCGATTGATCTGGGCCGGGGCAACAGCCTCGCGCGGCCGCGCAGCCGGCTCGGCTGAAGCCGCCGCGGCCGCCCGGGCCGTGACACCGGCGCCGCGCTGGCGGACCATGTCGGTATAGCCGCCGGCATATTCCTGCCAGTGACCTTCGCCCTCCGCGACGATCACGCCATCGACGACGCGGTCGAGGAAGTCGCGATCATGGCTGACGAGGATGACGGTGCCGGGATAGTCGGCCAGCATCTCCTGCAGCAGGTCGAGCGTCTCCAGATCGAGATCGTTGGTCGGCTCGTCGAGCACCAGCAGGTTGGAGGGCTGGGCCAGCGCCCGCGCCAGCACCAGACGACCCCGTTCGCCGCCCGACAGCACGCCGACCGGCGTGCGCGCCTGCTCGGGCGAGAACAGGAAGTCCTTCATGTAGCTGATGACGTGCTTCCTCTGGCCACCGATCTCGATCGAGTCGCCGTGCCCACCCGTGAGCGTCTCGGCGAGGCCAATGGCCGGATCGAGGCTGTCGCGGCCCTGCTCGAGCGTCGCCATCTGCAGATTGGCGCCGAGGCGGATCACGCCGCTGTCCGGCGACAACTGGCCGGTGAGGAGGCGCACCAGCGTGGTCTTGCCGGCGCCGTTGGCGCCGACGAGGCCGATCCGGTCGCCGCGCAGCACCCGGATGGAGAAATCCTGCACCACCGGATCCGGGCCATAGCCCTTGGTGACGCCAATCGCCTCGACCACGAGCCGCCCCGAGGTCTCGCCCTCGCTGACCGTGAGCTTGACCGACCCGGCAGCCCGGCGGCGCTCGCTGCGCTCGGAGCGCATGTTCGCCAGTTCGCCCATGCGGCGAACATTGCGCTTGCGCCGCGCGGTCACGCCGTAGCGCACCCAATGCTCCTCGGCGACGATGCGGCGGTCGAGCTTGTGCGCCTCCTGCTCCTCCTGGGCGAGCACCTCGTCGCGCCACTCCTCGAAGGCGGAGAAGCCTTTTTCCATGCGGCGCGTGATGCCGCGGTCGAGCCACACGGTGGCGCGCGACAGGGTCTCGAGAAAACGCCGGTCATGGCTGATCAGCACCAGCGCCGAGCGCAGGCTGCGGATCTCGGCCTCGAGCCATTCGATGGCCGGCAGGTCGAGATGGTTGGTGGGCTCGTCGAGCAGCAGGATGTCGGGCTGCGGCGCCAGCACGCGGGCCAGTGCGGCCCGGCGGGCCTCGCCGCCGGACAAATGGGACGGATCCTCCTCGCCGGTCAGTCCCAGCTCCTCAAGCAAATAGCGGGCCCGGTAGGCTTCGTCGCCCGGGCCAAGGCCGGCCTCCACGTAGGCCAGCGTGGTGGCAAAGCCCGACAGGTCGGGCTCCTGCGGCAGATAGCGGATCGTCGAGCCCGGCTGGACGAAGCGGGTGCCGCGATCGCTCTCGACAAGGTCGGCGGCGATCCGCAGCAAAGTGGACTTGCCGGAGCCGTTTCGGCCGACGAGGCACAGGCGCTCGCCGGACGAGACCGAGAGGTCGGCGCCCTCGATCAGCGGCGTGCCGCCGAAGGTCAGATGAATGTCCTGCAGCAATAGAAGCGGGGGAGCGGCCATGCGGGCGGTGTCGCAGATCGCACCCGAAGGCGCAAGGCAGGGCCGAGCGCGTCAACCTCTCGGTAACGTAAACGAAACGTCAACGGGTGGGGTGGCACAACCGAGGGGAGGACGGTCGCGCTGACCGGGAGACGATACGCCGTGGACGGGCGCAGTGCAGACGAACAGGCTGTCCGGCAGGCCGCACCGCGCGCCGGCCGGCCTGTGCACATCAGTCTGCTGCCGCGCCTGGGCCTTCTGGGCGCCCTGCTCGGCGTCGGCGCGGGCTTTTGCGCCTACACCTTTGTGCCGCGCAGCTATACCGCCGTCGCCTCGCTGTCGGTCGAGATGCGGGACGGCGTTGTCCCGACTGCCCAACAGGTCGAGGCGCAGGTTCGCCAGGCCACTGCGACGCCGGTCCTGCTGCGCGTCGTCGCGGCCCAGAAACTCGGTGACGATCTGCCGGCCCTGGCGGCGGCGGGGTCACGGCTCGACGCGCTGGCCGGCATGCTCGGCCTCGCCGGGGCCCCCGTTGGCGAAGCCCGGGCCGCCGCCGCGGCGCGGGCGCTGGCCAGCCTGGTGACGGTGACTGCGGCGCCAGGGAATGATTCCGTCGACGTCGCGGTCTCCGCCTCCGACCCCGACCGTGCAGCGGCGCTGGCCAATGGCGTGGTCCAGGCCGCCGCCGCCGACCGGGCCGAGGCCCGCTCCGAAGCCGTCCGTCAGGCAGCCCAGCGCGAGGCGCTGCGCCTCCAGACGCTGCAGACCCGCCTGCTTGAGGCCGAGGCACGGCTGGCCACGGCCCGCGCCCAGACGGGCCTCGCCGGCGATCCGCGCGCCGAGCTCGTGCAGGCCCGGGCCGCGACCGCCGACGCGCGCCACCGGCTGGACGTTGCGCAGCGGCTGACGTCAGCGGCACCGGGGCGCGACACCGACCCCGACGGACCGCGCTCGCCGGTCATCGACCGGATGCGGGCGCAGCTCGCCGAGCTGGCCCGTGTCGAGGCCGGCTACCGGCAGACGCTGGGACCCCGGCATCCGCTGATGCTGGAGGCGCAGCAACAGTTGCGCGAGGCCCGTCGCGGGCTCGACCAGGAGGTGCGGCGCTCGGTCGAGGCCGCGCGCGCCGAGCTGGCATCGGCGCAGGCCACCGAAGACGCGCTGACCCGCCGGGCAGAGACCGTGCAGAAATCCACCGATCCGGGCCCCGTCCGGCTGCGCTCGCTGGAGACCGAGGTCGAGACGCATAGGGCAGCCTTTGACAGGGCCGTGCGGGAACGCACCACCGAGGACGCCGCCGACCTGGTGCTGCCGCGGGTGGTGACGGTCGCGTCGGCCGGCCAGGCTGTCGGCAGTCCGCGCCTGACAACCTGCGTCTCCGCCGGAGCGCTGGCCGGCTTCGGCTTCGGCCTGCTGGCCGGTTGCCTGCTGCTGTGGCGCGGCAGCCCCGGGCGCAAGCGCGAACACGCCCTCAATCCTGCCGTGATGTGGGTGGAACCAGCCCTCGAGGCGCCGACACCGGAGGCGGTGGAAGAGGCGGCGGAGGCGGTGGTCGAACCAGTGGACCTGACGGCCGAGCCGGTTCAGACCACCCCACAGCTCCCACCACCCTCTGCATCAAGACCCCAGAGGCCCGCAACGGCACCCCAGGCAAACGGTGCACGCTGGACGGCTGCCGAGCCCGATCCTGTCGAGGCACCGGCTGCCGCTGCCGAGGGCCGCGACGCCGTGGCCGAGCTTGCCGCCGACCTGCTCGCAACCGGGCCCGCAGACGGGCCGGCGACCGTGCTGGTCACCTCGCTGCTGCCGCGCGTCGGCAAGACGCCGTTTTCGCTTGAACTGGCGCGCTCCGCCGCCGCCCTGGGCGGCCGCGTGCTGCTGATCGACGCCAATCGTGGCAACCCGACCCTGTCGATGACCTTCGGGCTTGGCACCGCGCCCGGCCTGCTCAAGGCGGGGAACCGGCTGCGGCCGGTGCATGCGCTGGATGGGCGCTGGGACCGCGGTCTCTTCTTCTTGCCGGTTGATACCGGACCCCGGACACGGCTGCCGGACCACGCACCGGTGCGGTTCGACGGCATGGCGCTGCATTTCACCCTGATCGTGATCGACGGGGCCGTGGCCGGCACGCCGGGCGGCGATGCCAGGCTGGCGGCCGGCGCCGACCGCGTGCTGGTCCTGTCGACGGATGGCCATCGCGAGGGCGACATCAAGGGCAAGGCGGCCGCGCTGCTGCACCTTCCGCGCGCCAGGTTGCGGGACGTGGCGCTGGCCGCCTGAGGCCGCTCGACAGAGCGGGCCAAACGGGATTCACTGGGACGCTCCCGGCCGGGCGGTGTCGTCCGGCGGGGCCTGCCGGTGGAGGCCGCCATGGACGCACCGCGATCACGCCGGAGAGCCGGCGACGCCGAGACCCCGCCCCGCCCGGCGGCGCGGCCGCACCGGCCGCGGCAGCCACCCCGCGCCGACCGGTGGACGCCGGAGCCGAACGTGCCACTCGAGCATGCGCTGCGCCGGCTGCGCTTCACCGACCTGCCCGAGGAGGTTGTGGCCTGCGCCAAGCGGCTGCTGCTGGACCTGATCGGCGTCGCGGCAGCGGGCTCGCGCACCGATGTCGCCCGCATCGTCGCCCGCCATGCCGCCACCCGGATGGTGGCGCCCGGCGAACCGGTGCGGATGCTGTTCGATGGCCGGACCGCGTCGCCGGCGGCCGCGGCGTTTGCCGGGGCGGCCACCATCGACGCCTTCGATGCCCATGACGGGCATGTGCTGACGAAGGGCCATATCGGCGTGACGGTGCTGCCGGTGCTGCTCGCCTTGCACGAGATCGGCAAGATCCGCGACGGCCGCGATTGTCTCACCGCTTTCGTGCTCGGCTACGAGATCGGCACGCGGGCCGGCATCGTGCTGCACGCCACGGCGCCCGACTATCACACGTCCGGCGCATGGGGCTGCGTCGCGGCCGCGGCACTGGCGGCGCGTCAGCTGCGGCTGCCGCCGGAGAAGACGCGGCACGCGCTCGGCGCCGCCGAGTACCACGGGCCGCGCAGCCAGATGATGCGCTGCGTGATGTTTCCCACCATGGTCAAGGACGGCTCGGCCTGGGGCGCCTATGCGGGCGTCACCGCGGCGCTGCTTGCCGCCGACGGCTATACGGGCGCGCCAGCGGTGACCATCGAGGACGCGCCGGTGGCCGGCTCCTGGGCCGATCTCGGCAGCCGCTGGCGGATCCTGGAGCAATACGTCAAGCCATTCCCGGTGTGCCGCTGGGCCCAGCCCGCCATGGAGGCGGCGCGCGAGCTGCAGCAGCGCCGCGCCTTCGCGCCGGAAGCGATCCGCCGCATCGAAGTGCGCAGCTTCCGCGAGGCGGTGTCGCTGATGTCGCGCGCGCCCGCCTCGACCGACGAGGCGCAATACAGCCTGCCGTTTCCGGTCGCGGCGCTGCTGGTGCACGGCCGCGTCGGTGCGCGCGAGATCACCGGCCGCGGGCTGCGGGATCCGCGCGTGCTGGCGCTCGCCGACGGGATGGTGCTGCGCGAGGAGCCGGCCTATTCGCGGCTGTTCCCGGCGCAGCGCTGGGCGCAGGTGCGGGTGACACTCACCGACGGTCGGCGGCTGGCCTCGAAGCCCTGCGTGGCGCGCGGCAATCCCGAGAACCCGCTCGACCCGCAGGAGATGCGCGACAAGTTCCGCGATCTCGCCCGGCCGGTGCTGGGGCGGGCGCGCTGCGACGCTATCGAGGCCGCGGTGGACGGGCTCGACGCCAAGGACGCAGGGTTCGGGCCACTGGCTGACCTGCTGCTGGCGCCGGCGGCCCGCTGGGCGAGGACGACAGCGGCCGGCTGAGGCTGGGCGGTCGCTAGGTTCGACAGTCCCTCGGCGCGTCGTCAGCCCGCGGGCGTCGGCATGGCGGCGGGCTCGAGATGGCAGGCGATGCGGTGGCCCTGGTCGAAGTCGCGGACCGGCGGCGGGGTGGTGTCGCACAGGCCGTCGATACGGCGCGGACAGCGGCTGGCGAAGGCGCAGCCCGGCGGCACGACGAGCGGGCTCGGCATGGTGCCGCCGAGCAGGATCGCCGGTTCGGGGGCGTCGGGATCGGGCCGCGGCACCGCCGCGAGCAGCGCTGCCGTGTAGGGGTGGAAGGGCGGTGCGAACACCCGGTCGGCCGGCCCGTACTCGACGACGCGGCCCAGATACATGACGGCGACGCTGTCGGCCATGTGCCGGACCAGCGCGAGGTCATGCGAGATCAGCACCAGGGCGATGCCGGATTCGACCTGCAGGTCGGCCAGCAGGTTGACAATGGCGGCCTGGACCGAGACGTCGAGGGCGGAGACGGGTTCATCGGCGATGACGAGGTCGGGCTCGCCCGCAAAGGCGCGCGCCAGGGCGACGCGCTGGCGCTGGCCGCCGGAGAGCTGGTGCGGCATGCGTCCGAGCATCTCGATGGGCAAGCGCACCCGCTCCAGGAGCTTGGCGGCCTCGGTTCGTGCCGCGGCCCGCGACAGGCCACGCAGCAGCCGCAGCGGCCGCATCACCGAATGGGCGACGCTGTGGCTGGGATTCAGCGTCGAATCCGGGTTCTGGAACACCATCTGGATGCGGCGCTTGACCGCCGTCTCGCGGGCATCGACCGGCACGGCGGCGAGATCGACGCCGTCCAGCATGGCGGTGCCGCCGGAGCCCTCGGTGAGGCCGGCCAGCACCTTGGCGAGCGTCGACTTGCCGCTGCCGGATTCGCCGACGATGGCCAGCGTGCGCCTGGCGCGGGCCTCCAGCGTCACGTCGGTGAGCGCGTGGACTGTGGCGCGCGGCGTGCCCGTCAGGCCGCCGCCGACCGGATAGCGCTTCGACAGGTTGGTGACGGACAGGCGCACCGGCGCCTCGCGGATCTCGGCCGCGCGCATGGCGGTATCGGGCTGCTCCGCCGTGGCTGCCACGACATCGAGGCGGACGCAGCGGACCGACTGGCCGGTTGCGGCCGCGACAAGGGTGACCGGCGCGGTGCTGCACAGGGCCGGCAGCGCAAAGCTGCAGCGCGGCGCGAAAGCGCAACCGGGCCGCGCCCGGTCGGCCGCCACCAGCGTGCCGGTGACTGGCTTCAGCCGGCCGCCGTGCCGGCCAGCCTCGAGCCGCGGCAGAGCCGCCAGCAGGCCGCGCGTATAGGGGTGGGCCGGTGCGCCGAAGACGTCGCGGATCGCCCCGGTCTCGACCATGCGGCCGGCATAGAGGACACCGATGCGGTCGCAGACCCGCGCCACGGTGCCGAGATTGTGACTGATGAACAAGATCGCCGTGCCAAAGCGGGCGCGCAGGTCGCGGACGAGATCGAGGATCGCCGCCTCGATGGTGACGTCGAGGCCGGTCGTCGGCTCGTCCATGATCAGCAAGGCGGGCTCGGCCATCAGCGCCATGGCGATGACGACGCGCTGCTGCTGGCCGCCCGACAGCTCGTGCGGATAGCGGCCGAGCATGCGCTCGGGATCGGGCAACCGCACTTCGCGCAGCATCGCGATGGCGCGGTCGCGGGCACGGCCCTCGTCGCGCTCGCCATGCACCAGCAGCACCTCGACGAGCTGGCGGCCGATCGTCACCACCGGGTTCAGGCTCGACATCGGGTCCTGGTAGACCATCGCGACCCGGCTGCCGCGCAGGGACCGAAGGGCGTTGTCACCCAGCGTCGCCAGGTTCTGGCCCTCGAACAGGATCCGGCCCGCCTCCACCGCCATGCCGCGCGGCAGATAGCGCATCGCCGCCAGGGCCACCGTGGACTTGCCGCAGCCGCTCTCGCCGACCAGGCCAAAGGCCTCGCCGGGGGCGATGGACAGATCGAGGCCGTCGACGATGGCGAGCCGGCCGCGGCGGCCACGATGGGCGATCGACACGCCCTCGAACGACAGAACGTCAGTCATCGAGCGACGCCTCGCGGATGCCGGTGGCGAGGAAGTTGAAGCCGATGACGAGGGACGAGATGGCCACGGCCGGGATCAGCGTCATGTGCGGGTAGACGAAGAGCAGGCCGTAGCTCTCCTTGATCATGCCGCCCCAGTCGGGATCGGGCGGCGGCAGGCCGATGCCGAGGAAGCCGAGCACGCCGATGGCGACGGTCGTGTAACCGAGGCGCAGGAAGAAATCGACGATCAGCGGCCCGCGCGCATTGGGCAGGATCTCGACCAGCAGGATGTGCAGCGTGCCCTCGCCCCGCATCCTGGCGGCGGCGACATAATCACGGTTCTTCACATCCAGCGTAACGGCCCGGACGATGCGGGCGATGATCGGCGCCTTGGTGATGGTGATGACGACGATGATGTTGAAGGCCGAGGCGCCGAACTTCGCCAGGATGATCAGGTAGAGAATGATCTGCGGGAAGGCGAGCAGCACGTCGCCGACGCGCATCACCAGCGTGTCGATGACGCCACCGCGGTAGCCGGCGACGAGGCCGAGCAGCGTGCCCAGGATGGCAGCGCCGAGAACCGCTATCGGCGCGACCAGCAGCACCGTGCGGGCGCCCCACAGCAGCCGCGAGAGAATGTCCCGGCCGAGCTGGTCGGTGCCGAGCCAGTGCGTCGCGGAGGGAAACGGATCGACAAGCGCCATCGGGTCCATGGCGTTGGGCGGATAGGGCGAGATCCACGGCGCAAGCACGGCGCACAGCGCCCAGAACAGGATCAGTCCCGCGCCGATCGTGGCGATGGGCGACACGGTGAGCGCATCGGCAATCAACGACAGCGCCGAGCGCGCTGCCGCCGGCGCGGGTGCATCCACCTCGACGGACGGGGCCACGAGCCCGTCGTCCACGGTACGGCCGGCGTCGGTCATACGCGGATCCTCGGGTCGAGCGCGCGGTAGCCGAGGTCGCCGAACACCTGGGTCAGCATGGTGACCATGACGGCGACGAGCGTGCCGGCCTCGACCACGGCGATGTCCTTGGCCAGCGCCGCCTCGAGCATCATGCGGCCGAAGCCCGGATAGGCGAACACCATCTCGACCACCACCAGCCCCGCCACCAGGTAGTTGAGCTGCAGCAGGATGACGGTGAAGGGCGTGATCAGCGCGTTGCGCAGCGCGTGCTTCACCACGACCGATCGAAAACTCATGCCCTTCAGCACCGCGGTGCGGATGAAGGGCTGGCGCATGACGTCGACCATCGAGGTGCGGATCATGGCGATGAGGTATCCGCCGTCATACAGCACCACGACAGCGACCGGCAGGACGAGCTGCGTCCAGATCGGCCAGCCACTGTCGGCGCGCAGCGGCGAGGTGCCGGGCAGCCAGCCGAGCTGCACGGTGAAGATCGCCAGCAGGAAGACACCCATGGCAAATTCGGGGATCGAGGCGCAGACCGACGAGAACACCGAGACAGAGCGGTCGACAAAGCTGCGCTCGCGCATGCCTGCCAGCACGCCGAGCAGCACCGAGAATGGCACGATCACCGCGAAGCTGACGGCGGCGAGCAGCAGCGTGTTGGCGAGCCGGTCCCACAGCACGGCGGCGACGGGGCGGCGGTAGATGATCGACTGGCCGAAATCGCCGGTGAGCGCGGCGCCCATCCACTCGAAGTAGCGAACGAGGACTGACCGATCGAGCCCCATCTGTATGGTGAGCCGGTCGACCTGGTCGGCGGTGGCGTAGGGGCCCAGAAGCTTGCGGGCGACGTCGCCTGGCGTCATCTCGTTCAGCGCGAAGACGAGGAACGACACGACGAACAGCGTCACCGCCATGTTGAGGAGCTGTTTCGCCCAGTATCGCGCCATCCCGTCCCCTTGGCGGACCGCGCGCTGCGGCCTCTTTCACGTTAGCGGGGCGACCGGCAATGTCCAGCCGATGGCCAGACACAGAGCGGCCGCCGGATTGCTCCGGCGGCCGCAGGCCGGGACGCCTTTCGGATCAGGCGTCGATCCAGAGCTTGTGGGCGTCGATATAGACCGAGGGATGCAGCTCGTAGCCCTTCACCTTCTTGTCGGAGAAGGAGAATATGGCGCGCCAGAGCGGCACCACCGCCGGGCCGTCCTCGATCATGATCGTTTCCAGCTTGGCCATCACGGCGCGGCGCTTCTCGACGTCGAGATAGCCTTCCGCCTCGGTGATCAGCTTGTCGAACTCGGGGTTCGACCAGTTGGACTCGTTCCAGGACGCGCCCGAGCGATAGGCGAGGCCGAGCACCATGGTGCCGAGCGGCCGGTGCGCCCAGGTGGTGAAGCCGAACGGCACCTTGGTCCAGACGTCCCAGTACTGGGCGGACGGCATCACGTTGATCTTGACGCGGATGCCGGCCTCCTTCCACTGCTCGACCATGCTCTGCACGGCGAGAAGCTCCCAGTCCGGCTGCGGCCGGCAGACGATCTCGGTGTCGATGCCGTTGGGATAGCCGGCCTCGGCCAGCAGGGCCTTGGCCTTGGTGACGTCGCGCTTGGGCGAAATGCCCGGCGCGTATTCGGGATGCACCGGCGCGACGTGGTGGTGGTCGCCGGGCAGGCCGAGGCCACGATGCGAGGCCTTCAGGGTGGCCTCGGTGTCGGTGGCGAGGCGCAGGGCCTGGCGGACGCGCTTGTCGTCGAACGGCTTCACCGGGTGGACGCGCGCGACGGCGGTGTAGGCCGTGTCGACCTTGAGCATCTGCACATGGGGCATGCGCTCCATCGCCGGCAGCGTCGAGATCGAGCCCATGTACTGCATGTCGATCTGCTTGGACGCCATGCCGGCCACATAGGCGGCCGAATCCTCGCCCAGATCGATGATCTCGAAGCGGTCGATATGCGGACCGCCGTTCCAGTAGGCGTCCTTGCGGGCCGTGAACACCGCGCGGCGGCCGACATCGACCTCGACCAGCTCGAAGGCGCCGGTTCCGTTAGAGCCGACGCCGAACTTGCCGCCCTCCTGCGGATCCATGATCAGGAACGGATAGTGGTAGAACGCCTCCGGAATGGCCAGGTTGGCCGACTTGCCGGTGACGCGGAACGAGAAATCGCCGGTCTTCTGGATGGCGCTGGCGTCCCACAGCCGGGTCGACTTCTTGGCGGCGCCCTTGGCGTCCTTCTCGCCGGTCTCATACTCGTTGAGCATGAAGCCGCGCAGCAGGCCGACCACGGACGAGCCGGTCGCCGGATCGAGAACCCGCTGCAGGTTCCAGATGGCGTCGTCGGCGGTGAACTGGCGACCCTTGCGCCACTTCACGTCGGTGCGTAGCGTGAAATCCCAGGTCTTGAGGTCCGGCGAGGCCTGCCATTTGGCGATCAGCGCCGGGCGGGTGATGTTGTCGGGGGCCGTGAAGGTCATGTAGTCCATGACCTGGCGACCGGCATTGGCGGCCTCGATCCACGAATAGGTGTGCGGGCTGGACAGATCCTGCACGCGCATGCCGAGGCGAATGATGCCGCCCTTCTTGGGGGCCGGCTGGGCGAATGCCGGCGCTGTCAGGCCGGCCATGCCGTAGGCTGTGGTAGCCGAGACGCCGAGCAGCGTCGCAATCCGCAGGAAGTCGCGGCGATCGAGCCGGCCTTCCGCCATTTCCTGACCCGCGTGCCGGATCACCGGGTGTTCACGATCGACCATGCTTCATCCTCCCACTGGGCCTGAGGTCCGCCCGATCCCCCCGGGACGTCCCGTCGTCGGGCGCAGCCTACCACCGCCGGAGCCGTCCACAAGCGGTGCGCGGGGTCGCGACGCAGCCAAGCCTGGGCTAGCCTTCGCGGGCAGGCCCCACAGGCCCTGATCCGGACATTCCCGCATGACCGACGACCCGTCTCCGCCCCCGCCCGACAGTGCTGCCCGGCAGTGGCGGGCGCTCGACCGGTTCGTCGAGGCGGATGCGCGGATGGCCCGGCGGGCCGAGGCGCATCCGGCCACGGCGTTCCTGTACGAGTTCGTCCGCTTCGGCGTGAAGCAGGCCTGGGCGTGCCTGTTCGGCGGCGCCATGCTGGCACTGCTGCTGGCGACCTATCTGTGGTACCCGGCCGGAGCCCCGGTGGCGCGCTACGACGTGCTGACGCTGGGCGCGGTGGCGATCCAGATCGCCATGCTGCGCTTCGGGCTCGAGACCGTGCAGGAGGCGAAGGTCATCCTGGTGTTCCACATCGTCGGCACCGTCATGGAGATCTTCAAGACCGCCGTCGGCTCGTGGATCTACCCCGAGCCTTCCCTGCTGCGCATCGGCGGCGTGCCGCTGTTCACCGGGTTCATGTATGCGGCGGTTGGCAGCTACATCGCCCGGGCGTGGCGACTGTTCGACTTTCGCTTCAGCCGCTACCCGCCACTGTGGGCCACCGTGGTACTGGCGGCGGCGATCTACGCCAATTTCTTCCTGCACCACTACTGGTTCGATCTGCGCTACCTGCTGCTCGGCGGGTTCATGGTGCTGTTTGGCCGCACGGTCATCTACTACCGGGTGCATGTGGCCGTGCGCTGGATGCCGGTGCCGGTGTCGACGCTGCTGGTGACGCTGTTCATCTGGGTTGCCGAAAATCTCGGCACCTATGCGCGGGCATGGCGCTATCCGCACCAGGCCGAGGGCTGGCAGCTGGTGGGGCTGTCGAAGCTCGGCTCCTGGTACCTCTTGATGATCATCAGCGTGGTGCTGGTGTCGCTGGTGCAGGTGCCGCGCACCCGCGATGGGCGACCGGCCGCCGGCGCCGGCTGAGGCGGCACGCCCGGATCCCCTTGCAGGCGATCAGTGCAGGCGCAGGTGCGGGGTGGAGCCCAGCTCCTCGATGGCCTCGCGCACGCCGAGCAGATGAGGATTGATCGCCAGCGCGACCTGGAAGGCGGCGCGGGCCTCGGCCAGTCGGCCGGCGCGCAGGCAGATCTGGCCGAAGCCTGAGACGGCGCCGAAATGGCGCGGCTCCAGCAGCAGCGTCTGCTCGATATCGGCCAGCGCGTCGCCGTCGCGCTTCTCGACGAAGGCGAGCGTGCCGCGCTTGTTCCAGGCCTCGGCCCAGGAGGGTTCGCGCGCCACCAGACGGTCGAGCATCGGCCTTGCGAGGTCGAAGGCGCCCGCGCCCATGGCCTCGATGGCGGCCGCCATGGCGGCGGACGATGACACATCGGTATGGGCGATCCAGTGCGCCCAGATCATGTCCTCGATCTCGTCGGGATCGCGCGGCGGCGGCTCCAGCGCCAGCTCGCGAAACAGCGGTCCGAGGCGGCGCGGCAAGGAGGCGTCGGGCCCGCGCGCGTGCAGGCCGACGACGATTTCCAGCACCGCATCGATGCGCGATGCTGGTGCGACCATGCCGCGGCGTTTCGTATTCGGCATCTGCTTGCGCGTTCCCATGGCTGATCAGATAGGGCATTCTTGCCAGTCTGTAAGGGGGTGGCGTTGCCCCGGGCGCCCCGTGCGGTATGGTCGCCCGCCGCCCCGGGACGCCCCATGCCGCCCTTCGACCGCCTTGCCGATGCGCTGCCGCTCACGCTGGTCGCCGCCCTTGCCGCATTCGCAAGTTTCGCCGCCATTCCACCGCTGATGCCGCTGCTGCGCCGCTACGCGCTGGCCCGGCCGAACGCCCGGTCGAGCCATGCGGTGCCGACGCCGCAGGGGGGCGGCATGGCGGTCGCGGGTGTGGTGCTGGTGCTTATGGCGCTGGTGCTTGTTGTCGTGCCGGGCCTTCCCGACGACGAGAGGACAGGACTTGTGGCGTTGTTGGCGGCCGCGCTGACGCTGACGGTGCTGGGCGCCATCGACGACGTACAGCCGCTGCCGGCGCTGCCGCGGCTGGCCATCCAGGCGGCCGCCGTTGCCGTAGCCGTCGGCTTTGCGCCGCCTGAGGCCAGGCTCTGGCCCGACGCCCTGCCGATCGGCGCCGAGCGTGCGCTGGTGACGCTGGCCGGCCTGTGGTTCGTCAATCTCTACAACTTCATGGACGGGCTCGACTGGATGACGGTAGCCGAGACGCTGCCGATCGCCGCGGCCATCGCGGTGCTGGCGGCGGCAGGCGCGGCGCCGGTCGCCGCGGGCGTTGTCGCAGCCGCGACCGGCGGGGCGATGGCCGGGTTCGCGCCGTTCAACCGACCGGTGGCGCGGCTGTTTCTCGGCGATGTCGGCAGCCTGCCTGTCGGCCTGCTGCTCGGCTGGGCGCTGTTCCGGCTGGCCGGCGACGGGCATCTGCTGCCGGCGCTCATCCTGCCGCTCTACTATCTGGCGGATGCGACGCTGACGCTGGTCCGGCGGATCGCACGCCGCGAAGCCATCACCCAGGCCCACCGGACCCATTTCTACCAGCGCGCGACAGTCAACGGCCTGCCGGTCCGGGCGGTGGTGGGGCGGGTGCTTTTGGTCAACCTGACGCTCGCCGGCACGGCGGTGATCGCCACCCTGGCGTGGACCGCGCCGCGCGGCGCCCTGGCCGCGGCACTGGCGGCCTTTGCGGTGGCGGCGCTGCTGTTCGATTTCGCCACGCCGCACGAACGGAGGCGGTGATGCGGGTGCTGCTCACGGGCGCGACGGGGTTTATCGGCCGCCACCTCGCGGCCGCGCTGGCGGAACGGGGCGATATCGTCCGGGCAGCAGTGCGCACTACCCCGCCACCGGGGACGCTGCCGGAGGGCACCGAGATCGTTCCGGGGATCGACCTCGAGGCGCCGGTGCAGTGGGCGCCGCACATGGCCGGGGTCGATGCCGTCGTGCATGCCGCCGGCATCGCCCATGCGGGTGAGGGCATCCCCAAGGCTCTCTACTTCCAGGTGAACCGCGCGGCCACCACCGTGCTGGGCGCGGCGGCGCATGGCCGCGTGGCCCGCTTTGTCCTCCTGTCGTCGATCCGGGCGCAGACCGGGCCATCCGCCCCGGACGTGCTGACCGAGGCCTCGCCGGCGGAGCCGACCGACGCCTATGGGCGCTCGAAGCTGGCGGCTGAGGAGGCACTGGCGGCCCTCAACCTGCCGTGGACCGCCCTGCGACCGGTGGTGGTCTACGGTCCGCGGGTCGGCGGCAACATGGCGGCGCTGCGGCGCCTGGCCCGCCTGCCGGTGCCGCTGCCGTTCGGCCGGCTGCACACGCCGCGCTCACTGCTGTCGATCGACAATCTGGTGGCGGCCGTGCTGTTCGCGCTCGACACTCCGGCAGCGGAACGGGCGCCGCTGATCGTCGCCGATCCGGCGCCGATCGCGCTCAGCGCCATCGTCACCACGCTGCGGCGGGCGGAAGGGCGCACTCCGGCGCTGATCGGCGTGCCGCCCGGCCTGCTGGCGCTGGGCCTCCGTCTCGCCGGCCGCGGCGCGGACTGGGAGCGCCTGTCGGGATCGCTGGTGGTCGACCCGTCGCGGCTTCTCAGCCTTGGGTGGCGACCGCCGGTCGGATCGACGCAGCAGGGTCTGGAGCGCTGGGCGGCGGCGGAACCTGTGCCCGGCTGAAGCTCGGAACAGCTTCGGCGAGGATCGCCTCGGCCCGGCCCCGGTCCTCGGCGGCGACGGCGGCGCGCAGTGCGGCGAACCAGCCGGTCAGGCGGGCCCGGTCGGCGAAGACGGGCTTGGCCGCCATGACGCCAGCGACGCCGGTCTCGACCGTCGGCTCCTCGACGCCGAACAGGATCTCGTGCAGGCGCTCGCCCGGCCGCACGCCGGTGACGGCGATCTCGATGTCGACGCCGGGCTCGAAGCCGGCGAGGCGGATCATGCGCTCGGCCAGCGCCATGATGCGCACCGGCTGGCCCATCTGCAGCACGTAGACGGACGGGCGCTCGGCCGCCTCGGCGCCGGGCGCACGCATGTCGCGGTCGGCGTGGGAGGCGGCGGTGAGCACCAGCTCGGCTGCCTCGCGGACGGTCATGAAATAGCGGACCATGTCGGGATGGGTGACGGTGACCGGCCCGCCATGGGCGATCTGCGCCTTGAATTTCGGCACGACCGAGCCGTTCGAGCCCAGCACATTGCCGAACCGCACGGCGATGAGCCGCGTGGGACGGGCCGCGGCGACGCCCTCGGCAT
>JBEIIL010000076.1:0-18090 GCA_040380755.1 Methylobacteriaceae bacterium
GATCAGGTCGAAGGGCCGCGTCTTGAAGCCCGAGCCGGCCTTGACGGTGTTGCCGTGCATCGGGTCGCTCGACCACACCACGGACCGCCCGTCGCGCTTCACCGCACGCACGAGTGCCGGCAGGTGGTCGCCGATCTTGTCCGCCCCGAAGCGCGCGATCAGCGTCAGCCGTCCGGGCTCGTTGGCCGGGTTGAGCGTGTCGATCAGCCGGAGCAGCTCGTCGGGCTTCAGGCTCGGACCGCATTTCAGGCCGATGGGATTGCGGATCCCGCGGCAGTACTCGACATGGGCGTGATCGGGCTGGCGGGTGCGGTCGCCGATCCAGATCATGTGGCCGGAGGTGCCGTACCAGTCGCCCGAGGTCGAGTCGACGCGGGTCATGGCCTGCTCGTAGCCGAGCAGCAGCGCCTCATGCGAGGTGTAGAACTCGGTCGTGCGCATCTCGGGATGCGCCTCCGGGTCGAGCCCGATCGCCCGCATGAAGTCGAGCGTCTCGGTGATCCGCTCCGACAGTTCGGCATAGCGGCCGGACTGCGGGCTGTCCTTGACGAAGCCCAGCATCCAGCGGTGGGCATTCTCCAGATTGGCATAGCCGCCGGTGGCGAAGGCGCGCAGCAGGTTCAGCGTCGCGGCCGACTGGCGGTAGGCCATCAGCTGGCGCGACGGATCGGGGGTGCGCGCCTGCTCGGTGAACTCGATGCCGTTGACGATGTCGCCGCGGTAGGATGGAAGCTCGACGCCGCCGATGGTCTCGGTCGGTGCCGAGCGCGGCTTGGCGAACTGACCGGCAACCCGGCCAAGCTTCACCACCGGCGATGAGCCGGCAAAGGTCATCACCACCGCCATCTGCAGGAACAGGCGGAAGAAATCGCGGATGTTGTCGGCCGAATGCTCGGCGAAGCTCTCGGCGCAGTCGCCACCCTGCAGCAGGAACGCCTCGCCGGCCGCAACCTTGCCCAACGCCCGCTTGAGCTTGCGCGCCTCGCCTGCAAAAACCAGCGGCGGAAAGCCCGCAAGCTGCGCCTCGACGGCCTCCAGCTCGGCCCGGTCCGGATAGACGGGCGCCTGCTGGATCGGCCTGTCACGCCAACTCGACGGCGTCCAACGCTCGCTCATGACCTTCATCCCTCGTCGGCCGCACGCACCACGGCGCCACGGGCTTCGCCGCCCGCAAAGCGGGCCTTATAGCGAAACAGGGCAGGCGATGCCAGACGGCCGAGCAGTGGCGGATCAGGCCGCCTCGACGCGGACGAGGAAATCGTCGATCAGGCTCTGCAGCGCGTCGGCGAGGCCGCGCACGTCGCGGGCGGCCGCCGCGACGGTGGCGGCAAGCTCGTCGGTGGTCTGGGCCGCCTGCGTGGTCTCGGTCACCTGGCCGGCCAGGCGGCGTGCATCCTCGGTGAGGTCGGAGATCACCCCGGCAATGTCGCTGGTGACGGCGTGCTGTTCCTCGACCGCCGCGGCGATCTCGGTGGCGCGATCATCGACGGCGCCGATGGTGCCGACAAAGGCCTCGACCCGGTCCACAGCCGTCTGGATCGAGCCGACAATGCCGCGCACCTGGCCCTCGATGGCGACCGTGGCCCGGGCGGCCTCGCCGGCGAGATGCTTGACCTCGGACGCCACCACGCCGAAGCCGCGGCCGGCGGTGCCGGCGCGCGCCGCCTCGATGGTGGCGTTCAGGGCGAGCAGGTTGGTCTGCGCCGCGATGGTGCGGATGACGTCGACGAAGGCGCCGATCTGGTGCGTGGCGGCCAGCAGGGCCTGCGCCTCCGTGCGGGTGATCGCCGCCTGGTTACGCCCAGCCTGCAGCAGGAAGGTCGTCTCGCTCATCCGGTCGCCAATGTCGGACACCGAGCTGGCGAGCTCCTGGGTCGAGAGGTTGATCTGCGACAGACCCTGCAGCGCCATGGCGGCGGCGTGGTCGGAGCGCCGGGCGAGCTCGGCCGAGGTCTGGGCAAGCGCGCCGATGCGGGTGCCGCCGGTGTCGAACTCGCCGGACGCGGTGCGGATGCCATCGAGCAGGCCGCGCACCATGGTGCGGAATTCGCCGAGCTGGTGGCGCAGGTCGCGATGGGCGCGGCTCTCGGTCTCGGCGCGGCGCCGGTCGCTCAGGTCGCGTACGGCGATGGCCGTGCGCCGGCGCTGTCCGCGGCCGATCTCCCGGGCGAGAATCTCGACGGGCCGCCCACCCTCCGGCGATTGCAGCATGGTCTCCAGCCGCCGCGGGACCACTCCCGGCACGGCAAGCCCGACCGCATCGGGCAGCACGGTGGCGAGCGGCATGCCGAGGAGGCGCCCGCGCGGCAGGCCCGTCAGCATGACGAAGCTTTCGTTGACTGCCTCGACCGTGTCGCCGGAACAGATCAGCAGCCCCTCCATGGCGGCGTTGGCCAGCGCCTCCACCCGCACGGTCGCCTCGCGTTCGGCCCGGCGACCGGCGTTGTAGATGAGGATCAGCCCGAACAAAGTCAGGCTGAAGCAGGCCAGGTAGCCAAACAGCTCCAGCCGGGCCACCGCCCGCCGCTCGGCACCGTCATGGAAGTCTGCGGCCGGCGCGAGCACCTGCAGCCGCCATGGGCCGGCGAGGTCGGGCAGGCGCAGGTCGGCGGACCAGCGGTGGATCACCGATGCCGGGTCGGCGTCAGGCCGGTCCGTCGCCGGTGTGGAGGACAGGCGGACCGCATGGGCGTCGTGCGACAGCTTACTGTTCGGCTGCAGGAGGGAGCGAAGTACGCCGGTGCGCAGGATGGCGGAGATGCCACCGCGCAGATGCCCGTCATCGCCATAGAAGGGAACGGTGAAGATGAAGCCCTTGCGGTCGGCATCATCGTGGCTGGTAACGTACACGGAGTTGTCGCAGGTGATGACCTCGGGTCCCGCCAGCATGGCGTAGTCCTGCACCGAGGCAGGGCGGGTCGGCACTTTCTGGGTCAGGACCGCGAGCTGATCGCGCATCTGGCGATACTCGTGAATTTCCACTTCCTCGGCGCCGCCACCAAGTCCTGCGACCTCGCCGTCGAACATCAGGATCGGCTCCTCCGGCTTGCCCGTGACGGGGTCGCTGCGGTCCGGATCGAAACCGGCGGGCAGGATGTAGATCTCCGAGACGGACACCGCGCTGGCCAGATTGGCGTAGATCTGCTCGATCGACTGCCGGGCGTCACCGCTCAGGTTGGTGCCGTGCCGGTCGAGGCGGGTGACGCTCGGCAGCAGGCTGATGGTGCGCAGGTTGCGATACACGTCGCGCAGCGCATCCTCGATCGTCTGGCGCTGGACGGCGGCCTCGGCGTCGACGCGGGCACGGTGACGCATCAGCGCCGCCTCGCCGTCCTGCCGCGCGTTCATGTGCACGAGGCCGGCCATCAGGACGCCGCAGGCGAAGACAAACGCATAGCCAGGCGCCAGACGTCGCACGCAATCCGTCCTCTCGGATTATCCTCAACGAGACATGACTGTTTCTGGTTAAGGAATAGACAAGAGGCAGGACGCGTCCCGCGTGACGCAGAGCGGCTGCGCGATGTCTTGTTCGCGGTGGCGGCGGCGGGCCGGCGCGCGTATGACGGAGGGATCCGGCCAGTCCGGTCGCCCTCGCCCGGCGTGTGAGCGCCATTGCGGGCCGCAAATGGCCCGATCCGTCGTAGAGATGCCCGTGCCGAGCATGTATCTCTCCGTCCTGCCGGTGTTCCTCGCGGTCTTCATCCTGATCGCGGGCAACGGCATCATCACCACGCTGGTGCCGTTGCGCGCCACGCTGGAAGGCTTCGCGCTGTCGGAAGTCGGCGCGATCGGCTCGGCCTATTTCACCGGCATGCTGGCGGGAACCTGGATGACACCCGGCATCGTGCGGCGGGCCGGCCACATCCGAGCCTTCGCGGCCTATGCGGCGGTTGCGTCGGTGGCAACGCTTGGCCTCGCGATGCTGGTCGAGCCGCTGTTCTGGGTCACGATGCGGGGCATCCTCGGCTTCTGCTTTGCCGGCCTGTTTGCGATCTTCGAGAGCTGGATCAACACCAAGGCGAGCAACCATAACCGCGGCCGCATGCTGGCGGCCTACAATGTGGTGCATTTCTCCGGCTCGGCGCTGGGCCAGCAGGTGCTGCGGCTCGCCGACCCGCGATCCTTCACGCTGTTCTCGGCCGCCGCCTCGTTGCTGATGCTCGGCCTCGTGCCGATGGCGATGACCAAGGCGGACCCGCCGCCGCTGCCGCCGAAGGGGCGGCTGGAGATCCTGTCGATGTACCGCGCGACGCCGATCGGCGCGATCGGCATCGTCATCGTGGGGTGGGTGAACGCCACGTTCTGGTCGCTGGCGCCGGCCTATGTGGAGCGGCAGGGCCTTGGCCCCGGCACCGTGGCGAGCTTCATGACCGCCGTGATCGTCGGGTCCGCGCTCGGCCCCTACCCGCTCGGCCGGCTGTCCGACATGCTCGACCGGCGTATCGTCATCGCGTCGGCCGCCGCTGCGGCCTCGTTGGTGGCCTTCGCGGTCGCGCTGGCCGGCACCGGCTCACTGCCGGTTCTGTACCTGTTCGCCTTCCTGCTCGGGCTGACGACACCGGTGATCTACCCGATCATCACCGCCCACACGATCGACCGGATGGGCGTCGACAAGGCCGTGGCGATTTCGTCGACGCTGCTGTTCCTGTACTGCTGCGGCGGGATCCTGGGGCCGACCGTCGCTGCGGCGCTGATCGACCGGTTCGGCGATGCGGCACTGTTCGTGCACAACGGAGTGGTGCACGCATTACTGGCCATTTTCGTCACCTGGCGGATCATGCGGAGGCCGGCGGCGGTGCGTATCGCGACCCCTGACGACACCCCCGGCAAGCCACCAGCCCCGGGTGCCTGACGGCTCACGCAGCCGGCGGCGTCCACGGCGTGCGCATCGTCACCAGCTCCTCGGCCGCGGTCGGGTGCACCGCCATGGTCATGTCGAGGTCGCGCTTGGTGGCGCCCATGCGCACGGCGATGCCGAGGCACTGGATCATCTCGCCGGCGCCCTCGCCCAGAATGTGGATGCCCAGCACCTTGTCGCTGGCGGCATCGACGATGATCTTCATCAGCATGCGGTCCTGCGCGCCTGACAGCGTCGCCTTCATCGGCCGGAAACTGGCCTTGAAGAGCGTCACCGTGGTCTGCGCGCGCGCCTGTGCCTCGGTGAGGCCGACCGACCCCAGTTCGGGCGTCGAGAACACGGCAGATGGCACCAGCGTGTGATCGACATCGGTCGGCCGGCCGCCGAATACCGTGTCGGCGAAGGCGTGGCCCTCGCGGATCGCCACCGGGGTCAGGTTGATGCGGTTGGTCACGTCGCCGACGGCATGGATCGACGGCACCGCAGTGGCCGAGAAGCGGTCGACCTTGATCGCGCCGACACCGTCCATGTCGACGCCGGCCTCCATCAGCCGCAGGCCGGCGGTGTTGGGGACCCGCCCGGTGGCGTAGACGACGCGCTCGGCCGACAGGCCGCGCCCGTCCATCAGCGTGACGCCGAGATTGCCGGGGCGTCCGTCAATGGCGACGATATCGGTGCCTGTCACCACCCGGACGCCACCATGCGGCAGCGCCGCCATCAGGCCGTCGCGCATATCCTCGTCAAAGCCGCGCAGCACCTTGTCGCGCCGGATCACCAAAGTGACGTCGGAGCCCATGCGGGCCAGCGCGCAGGCGAACTCGACGGCGATGTAGCCGCCGCCGGCAATGATCACCGACTTGGGCAGGTGATCCCATTCGAAGACCTCGTCGGAGGTGTCGGCGAGGTCGATCCCCGGAATGGCGGGACGGTAGGGACGCGCGCCGGTCGCCACCAGGACGTGGCGCGCCGTGATGCGGCGGTCGCCGACCATCACGGCTTGCGGACCGTCGAGAATCGCCCGGCCGGACACGATCTCGGCGCCGGAGCGGGCGAGATTGGCCCGGTAGGCGGCCTCCAGCCGATCGATCTCGCGATCCTTCGCGGCCTTGAGGGCGGCAAAATCGAACACAGGCTCGGCCACGGTCCAGCCGAATCCGGCGGCCTCGGCGAAGCTGTCGGCGAAGCGGCTGGCATAGACGTAGAGCTTCTTTGGCACGCAGCCACGGATGACGCAGGTGCCCCCGACGCGGCTGTCTTCGGCCACCAGCACCCTGGCACCGTAGCCCGCAGCGATGCGGCCGGCGCGGACGCCGCCGGAGCCGGCGCCGATGACGAAGAGATCGCAGTCGAAGGCGGCGGCCATGGGCTCAGGCTCCGGATGAGGGGGGCGCCACGGCGGCGCGCAGGAGAATGACGGTGGCACCCAGCACGGCGATCCACCAGCCCTGCCAGGCGCCGTGGCTGACCAGCGCCACCGCACAGGCAGCGGCGAGTGCGGCGATCGATGCCGGCAGCACAGGGTCGGGGAGCTGGCCGAGCCGGCGGAACAGCAGCACGAACAGGCCGGCGACAATCAGGGCACCGGCCGCGCCGAGCTCGGCCCAGACCTGCAGGGCGGCGTTATGCGGATGGCCGACCGGCAGGAGGCGGCGGGTTTCGGCAGCGACCTCGGCGAAGACCGGATCGCGCTCCACGACCGGCGAGGCAGCAAAGCCGATCCCGGCCAGCGGGCGGAGGCGGACCACCGCACCGAAGGCCTGCCAGATCTCGACACGCTCGCGACTGTGGCTATGGCGCAGCGCTTCGTGCGCCCCTCCGGGCATCAGCCGGCCCAGCAGATCGCCGCTGACCGGCGCGGCGAGCAGCGCAATCAGCGTCGCAGCGAGGCCCAGGCGCAGCGCCAGACGCGGGCTCCAGCGGGCGACCGCATAGGCGAGGCCGCCGGCCAGCATGGCGAGCACGGCGGTTCCGCTCGCCGAAACGGCGGCAACGGTCGCGACCAGGGCCACGGCCGGGAGACCCCAGATCTCCCGGCCCTGTGCCCGCAACAGCGCCACCAGCGGCCAGACCAGCAGGGTCAGCGTCACGGCCGGGCGGTTGATGACGTACTCGGCGTGACGGCCGCCCGTGAGGCGGCGCAGCGGCAGGTCGAAGGTCAGTTCGAGAAGGCAGAGCAGTCCCGCCAACCCGAGGCCGATGGCCAGCCACACGACCAGGCGCGGCGGCGTGCGGCCGGCCAGGGCAGCGCCGGCAAGGGCGGCGCAGAGCAGCGGCAGAACGGCCTCGCCGAGCGCCCGCGCCGACAGCCCGGGCGCCACGCTCCAGGCGCAGGAGGCGAGCGCCCACGCGGCGAGGGCGGCAAACAGCCAGGCTTCCGGTGCTGCTGCGACGGGGCGCAGCAAAGAGGCCCCGCGGAAGCCGGCGCGCCAGGAGGCCACGCCGGCGAGGAGCGCCACGACGGCAAGGCTGAGCGGGGCCGAACGATTGGCCACCACCATCAGGATCGGCAGGACCACCGCGAGCACCACCCAGGCCGCGCGCGCCCAGCCGGCCGCCGCCGAAGCGGCAGGGGCGAAGGACGGCGCGTGCGGAATGCTGCCCACGCGTCCTGGCTCACATCTCGACGTTCTTTTTCTTCAGTTCAGCCCGGACGCGGCCGACCATCAGCTCGGACAGGCGCTGGGTCCAAATCTGCATCTGGCCGAACAGATCGTCGAGGACCTGCGGCTGGGCCTGAACGTAGCGCTGGCCGCCCGGCGTCTTGAAGAAGGCCGCGGCTTCGCGCAGGTCAGCCTCGGACATCCGCAGGGCATAGATGCGGGCTGCCGTGGTGATCATCTCGTCCTTCTGCGAGTCGAACTCGGGCTTCAGCGCTTCCATCACGTCGGTCAGCTCCTTGCTGATCTCCGGACGGGTGGTGAGGATGCTACGCTTCAGCTGGTCCATGTATTGCGGCACATAGGTCTCGAAGGAGCGCGACAGGCCCGAGCCGGTGACCACGTCACGGGCGGCCGTGAGTGCCGCCGGGCTTGCCGGGGCGGCAGCGGGTGCGGCTGGCGCCGGCGCGGCCGTCTGGGCCAGGCCTGGGCCGCCAAGCGCCAAAAGGGCAACGACGGCCGTTGCAAAAGCGGACTGTCTGCGCGAGGTCGAGTGGCTCATGGTGGGTCTCCTTCAGGGACCGCGGCAGGGCGGCCGTCAAACGGGAGGCGTCAGTCGAGACGCCCGAGGATACGCAGCCCACCGTCCGCCGCCAGGATGGCGGCATCGGCAAGGCCGATGAAGAGTCCGTGCTCGACAACACCAGGAATGCCATCGAGCGCGCCGGCAAGCGCGGCCGCATCGGCGATGCTGCCGAGCTGCGCGTCGAGGATCCAGTTGCCGCCATCGGTGATGAAGGGGCCGTCCGCGCCGGTTCGCAGCACAAGCGGTCCGGCGCAGCCGGTCGCCGCCAGGGCCACCGCGATCGCCCGCCGCACGACAGCGAGGCCGAAAGGCACCACCTCGATGGGCAGCGGAAAGCGGCCCAGCCGTTCGACCAGCTTGCTCTCGTCCGCGATCACAACCATCCGGCGGGACGCGCTGGCGACGATCTTCTCGCGCAGATGGGCGCCGCCGCCGCCCTTGATGAGGCACAGCTGCGCGTCGACCTCGTCGGCGCCGTCGATGGTCAGGTCCAGCTCGGGCAGGTCATCGAGGGTGCGCAGCGGGATGCCCAGCGCGAAGGCCTGGACCCGTGTGGCCTCCGAAGTCGGCACACAGGCCACGTCGAGGCCTGCGCGCACGCGTGCCCCGAGGAGATCGACGAAATGCCGCGCGGTCGAGCCCGTTCCCAGGCCCAGACGCATTCCCGGCTGCACGAGTTCGAGCGCCCGGGCCGCGGCCAGGCGCTTCAGGGCATCGGGGCCTACCACGTCGAAGCAGCCCGGCGCGGTTCAGTCCGGCGAAGATCGGTCGTGTCCACGCAGGCGGCCTTTCGCGGCAGGATCCAGTCAGCGGGCGCTGTCTAGCACGCCAGCCCTGCGCGCGAAAAGCAGCGAGATCAAGGCTTGCGGACGACGCTGCCGGTGACGTCGCCGGCTCCGCCGCTGCGGGCGGATGCATCGGCCACCGCGCCCTTCTCGGGCGGCGTGCAGACGACCCGATCGTCGAACACGTAGCAGACACTCATCGCGCCGGTGCGCATGTCGGTGCGAAACACGCCGCCCTCCCGCTCGTGCCGCGAGGCCACGAGCGAGTATTCCGACGGCTCCTGCTTGCCGGCACCGTCGCCGGCCGGGAAGCACAGGGTTACGCCGAACGTGCCCTCCTTCTGGCCGTACTGGCAGGCGCCGACCTCGCCGGTGACGCGATCGATGCGGTAGATGCGGTTGAGGTCGGTCTGCGGCGCCGGAACGAACTCGAACTGGCCCGCAAGGGCCGGGCCGATGCCGGTCGCCAGCACGGCGACGGCGCACACAGAGGCAAGGTGGCGGAAAGAGGTGGGCCGGGTCATGGACGTGTCTCCGGACGGCAAACGGTCGATTCGCGCTCCGCACCCGGCGGAGCGCCCTGCGGCAACGTTGGGCCGGCATGGTTAACGAAAGATGACCAGCAACGGCACCGCCCGCAGCCACGGCCAATTGACGACACCGCGGCGATGCGGGAAAGCTCGACCATGACGATCGTGCCACAGCGACTGCCCACCACCCTCGTGTTCGACCTGGACGGGACGCTGGCCGACACCGCCGCGGACCTGATCGAGACCCTGAACGTGCTGCTGGCACGCGAGCAGGTCGCGCCGGTTCCCGTCGAGCGCGCCCGCGACGTCGTCGGCGCCGGCGCCCGGGCGATGATCCAGCGCGGCATGGCGCTCGACGGGCGCAGCATCCCGACAGCGACGCTCGACCGCCTGTTTGTCGACTTTCTCGACCACTATGCCCTCAACCTGGCGGTCAAGACTCAGCTGTTCCCCGGTGTCGAGGCGGCGCTCGACCGGCTCGCCGCAGCCGGCTACCGGCTGGCGGTGTGCACCAACAAGGTCGAGGCGCACTCGATCGCGCTGCTCGAGGCGCTGGGGATCGCGGGACGGTTCGCGGCGATCTGCGGGCGCGACAGCTTCCCGTTCGCCAAGCCGGATCCGCGCCACCTGACGGGCACGATCGAGCGCGCAGGCGGCGATCCGGCCTGCGCCATCATGGTCGGCGACAGCCGGACGGACATCGACACGGCGCGCAATGCCGGCCTGCCGGCCATCGCGGTGACGTTCGGCTACACGGACACGCCGGTGGCGGAGCTGTCTCCGGACCTGATCATCGCGCATTTCGACGAGCTCGACGCGGCGGTGGCCGCCCTCGACACCTGGTCGCGGGCGGCCGTCGCCTGACGCCATCCGGCCTCAGTGGGCGTGGCCCTTGGGCTGGCTGGCGCCGATCGCCTCGACCTTGAAGCTCACCGGCACCGCGCCGGCCTTCTCGAAGGTGAGCACCGCCGGAACCGATTCTCCGGCGGCCAGCGGGCGTTTGAGGTCCATGAACATCACGTGAAAGCCGCCTGGCTTCAGCTCGATTGTGCCGCCGGGCGGGATCGGCAGGCCGGCGGGCAGCGCCCGCATGGTCATGACGCCATTGGTGGTCGCCATTTCGTGGATCTCGACGCGGCCGGCCACGTCGGGCGCCGCCACGGCGACCAGGCGGTCAGCGACACCGCCGCTGTTGGTGACCACGAGATAACCACCGCCGACCGTCGTGCCACCCGGCGTGGCGCGCGCCCAGGGATGGTCGATGGCGAGGGGGCCGGCCTTGTAGTCATGGGCCGAGGCGGACGACAGGCCGGCCAGCACAAGAGCGGCGGCAGCGGCAAGACGGACAATGGATCGCGGATGCATGGAAGGGTCTCCTCGCTCCCTGCGGGAGCACGGGTCTGACGACGGAACGGATGGGCGGGCGTCCAGTCTCAGGCCGGTGGAGGTCCGCGCACGCCCCGCGGTGCTGCCGGAGGGAACGCCGGCGCACCCTCCCCGTTGCAAACGCTGCATGCGGTGATCTGCCAGGCCAGTGCAGGGCCGGCCCAGCCGTCCGCGAGCGGTGGCGCAGACGCGGACTGCCCCTGCGCGCACAGGGATGCGCAATCGTGGAGGCCGGCCGGGGTGCCGCCGGTGGGATCACCGGCCCGGTCGCCGCGGCACCACTCCGGTGCCCCGCCCGGCATGGCGGCCAACCGGCCTGCTGGCCCCACGAGGGCAGCCATCGCCAACGCGTAGGCGAGCAGCACGGCCAGAAGTGGACGCAACCGCGCAACCGGCCCGGGGCCGGCGCGGGAGGGCGTATCAGGTCTGATCGAAACACGCGTCATGGCCGCCTTCTAGCGCATTCCGCGTGGGTGGGGCCAGTCGTGCCTGCCAGGATGGCATCCCTGGCGTGCGACGGCTGGCGGTGAGCGCCGCCCCTACGAAAGGCGACCGCCGACGTCATTTTCCGGCTGCGCCTTAGCTTTGCATTAACCCCTGACACAACGGCCAGTCGAAAGCCGACGCTGAAATTAAACAATTTGAACGCGTTTAATAGGCATCATCTCTGCGGGTCGAGGAGTGTTTGCGGGATGTCTCGTCGCGGATTTTGGTCCTTTGCGATTGACTGCCATGCCAGCGTGACGAGCATCGTGGCTATTGCGGCGCCGGCCGTCCTTGGCCTCGGCCTGATGGCGGTCGACTTCTCCACCCTGCAGCGCAACCGCACGATCCTGCAGGCCGCAACGGACAGCGCTGCGCTTGCGGCAGCCGGCGAGATGAAGCTGGCCAATGCCAGCCTGCAGCGGATCAGCGAACTGGTGGTGAACCAGTTGACCGCCCAGATCGGCACGGCGCCGTCCGTGCTCAAGGCATCGACCGGCTCGGCGACGGACATCCAGGCCACCATCGACTCTGCCATCGGCAGGATCGACGTCGTCGCGACAGTCGACCGGCAGCAGCGGACCCTCGATCTGCGGCTCAGCACCCAGCCCAGCACCATCATGCCGCGTTTCGCCGGGCTTGGACCGAGCACAATCGAGGCCAAGGCGAGGGCGCGGCTGATCGGCGGGTCTTCGCCGCTCTGCGTGCTGGCGCTCGACGACAAGGTGTTCGGGTCCCTGCAGCTGCTCGGATCGGCGCTGATCACGGCGCGGCAGTGCGGCACCCAGGTGAACAGCGCATCACGCAAGGGCGGGTTTCTGGCCGAAGGCACGGGCGTGAAGTTGACGGCGACACGCAACTGTGCAGCGACGCTGCCGTCTTCGCCTTACCAGGCGAACAATTTCGACCCGCTGCCGATCCTGTGCCCGCCTTTGCCCGATCCGCTGGCCGGAACGGTGTCGATCCCCACGCCGGCAATCTGCGATACCTATCTGAAGGTCAAGCCCAACAAGACCGTAGTGCTCGACCTCGCATCCGCCCTGCCCTGCTACCGCCGGATCGAGGTGAAACGGGGCGGAACGCTCATCTTGCGCAATTCCGGCGTCCTGAACATCGGCGGACAGAATGGTCTCCTGCGCGTTCGCAACGGCGGCGAGATGAAGATGGAGAGCGTCTCCGCGGGCGCGACCCTCCATTTCTCCAACGGCAGCAACTTCGCCTTTCTGGCGGGCTCGAAGGTCAGCCTGGCGGCGCCTTCGGCCGGTCCGACGCGCGGCTTTCTGTTTTTCGCGAACCCGAATGGCGTGAAAAGCCGCAAGTTCTTCGTGGCCAGCATCGGTGTCACCAAACTGCTTGGGACGATCTATCTGCCCTTCAGCACGCTCTCGGTCGACATGGACGAGAGCGAGGCCGTGGCGGCGTCCAATGCTGCGGCGGCGGCCGTGGACGGCGCCGAGTTCGACGACGACGATGAAGACAATCAACCTTCAGGGCCGTCGGCAGGGGCGAACCCTGTGTTCAACGAGGTCAACAAGCAGGCCGCTTTCACCATTGTGGTCGTCGGCAAGTTGCGCGTCGCCAACAAGACCAACATGATCCTCAACGCCGACTATCTCAACAGCTCGGTGCCGGTGCCACGTTGGGTCGGGCCCGATGCCACTGCCGTGGTGATCGAACGCTAGGCGGACGGGATCCAAAGGCGGCCCGGCTTCACCCCCGACCCCAGGTGGATGCGAACCGGTCTGACCGCTGGACTGTGACTGATTCGTGAATTCATACTCCTGTCATCGAAGGATGGGATTATGAAATATTATCCTGCTTTCTGCCTTCTCGCGCTGGTGATGGCGAGCCTGGCCCCTGCCCCGGCAGTGGCCGACGACCTGACTACTGCCGAGATTCGCAACCGTCTCGTCGGACAGCCGATCCGCTGGTGGGACGACGGTTGGAGCGCGGGCGAGCTCATGCTCGAGCCGGATGGCAGCGCCCGGCTGGTGCTGTGGGCGCCCTTCTCGCAGGACGAAGGCACGTGGCGGATCGAGGCGGGCGCTTTGTGCACGCGCTGGTCTAGCGCGCGGGCCGGCCAGGAGAAATGCTATCGCCTGCGCTCGCAAACGGACCGGCGGTTCCTGACGACGGGAGGCAATGTCTTCGAGGTGACGGTGCCCGACGCGTGAAGGCCGGGAACAGGGCCTCACTGAGACGTTTCTGTCAGGGGAAACAGGTGCAGGCTGGACCGTGTCGGCGAGCCTGCTGCACGAAGGCTGTTGAACGAAGGCTGTTGCACCGGATGGTGGGCGCGACAGGGATTGAACCTGTGACCCCTCCCGTGTGAAGGGAGTGCTCTCCCGCTGAGCTACGCGCCCATCCAGCGGCGCGTTCTAGGCAGCCTTCCGGCCTTAGTCAAGCGAACGGCGGCCCATCCGCAACCGGGGTCCACCCGTCGGGTGTGGCAGCCAGGTCACGGGTCGGCGCATAACGCCGATGGGTCGTCCTCCACAGCCCGCGACGGTTGAATTCGGGCTTCACCTGACGCTAACCATGGGTTCGAAACGGTTTACGCCGTCCCCGCTTCCGTCCGTCACATTTCGAGGCATAACAGATGCGCCGTCCGGCACTCGTCCTCGCTGCCGCGGCAGGCCTGACTTTCGGCCTGACCGCGTCCGCGCACGCCGTCTTCGACCCGCTGACCCGCCAGCCCCTGGTGGAGACCTACACGGACAGCCGCGCCCAGGCGACGGCCGTCCGCCGCGAAACCGTGGCGTTCAACGGGGCCTACGCTCCCGGCACGATCATTGTGTCGACCTCCGAGCGGCGGATGTACTACGTGCTCGGCAACGGGCAGGCGGTCCGTTACGGCATTGGCGTCGGACGTCCCGGCTTCACCTGGGGCGGGACCCAGACGATCACCATGAAGCGCGAATGGCCGGATTGGCGGCCGCCGTCCCAGATGCTGAAGCGCCGGCCCGACCTGCCGCGCTACATGCCCGGTGGCCCCGACAATCCGCTCGGCGCCAGGGCGTTGTATCTCGGCTCGACGCTGTACCGCATCCACGGGTCGAACGAGCCGGAGACGATCGGCCAGGCCGTGTCGTCGGGCTGCATCCGGATGCTGAACGAGGACGTCATCGACCTCTATGAGCGTACCCGCGTCGGCACCCGCGTCATCGTCCAGCGCTGACCGCCCGTCCATACCCTTTGGGAAGGCCGGCATCGCGCCGGCCTTTCGCGTTTCGGGGCCGTCAGCCTTCGAGACGATAGACTTGCAGCAGCTCGTGATCGGCCACGCGCCGCAGCGGCCGGAGGCGGGCCAGCTCGGCGATGACCGGCTCGGCTGCCGCAAAGGCAAACGACTTCGTGTAGAACAGCACGTGACCGCCCGGGCGCAGCTGATCAACCAGAAGCGTGGCCATCTGCAGGTCGGTGAGCGCGCCGTATGCGTCGTTCTTTTCGGTGCGGAATTCGCACAGGTGGAACAGCGTCACGACATCGAACTGCGGCAGCAGACGCGCATCCAGCTGGTAGATGTCGCCGAACAGCACCTTGTAGAGGCGCCCGACCTCGGGCCGCTCGATCACCAGCTTGACGTAGGTGTCGTACTCCTGCGGCGCAGCCGTGATGCCAAGCACGGCACAGTTGCTGCCGTTTTCCGCCGCGTGGATCCCGACATGGTGGTGTCCGCCGGTGCCGAAGTGGAAAATCGAGGCCTCGCGAAGGGCCTGCGCGTCCATCCAATCGGTGAAATGAACATCACACGGGCATTCGCCGACGCGCAGCCCCCAATAGTCATTCCAGTAGTGAAGCACGGGGTGTTTCCTCCTGATGGTTATGGTTGCATGGCCCGGGCACGCGGGACCTTGATGTGGGCACCGATCACCGGCGCCAGCGATGGCGCCAGCGCTTGCGTTGTCTCGACTAGCTGGACACCGTTACGGCCTGCCAGCAGCACCAGGGTCCGGGAGGCGAGAGACGACAGGCGGCCGGCCGGCCCGACCATGATGACGGTGGCGGCGGCCAGCTCGATGGTGAGGATGTCGGCAAGCAGATCCTGCGTCGCAGGGTCGATCGCGCCGGCAAAGCCGTCCATCACGACCACGGATGGCTGCTGAAGCACCAGTCGGACGAGCCCCAGCCGGTAGCACTCGCTGGCGGACAGGACCCTGTCCCAGTGCGCGACTTCGGCCAGCCTTGGCACGAGATGGGCCAGCCCGCAGCGAGCCAGCGCGCGCTCCACCGCCTCGTCACCCTTGGCATCGGACGGATCATCGGGATAGAGCACCGCGGCGGCCAACGATCCCTGCGGCAGGAACGGCCACGGCGGCAGAAACGCAAGGCGCGCACCCTGCGGCATGGACACGGTGCCCGACCCCCAGAGCCAGAGCCCGGCGAGCGCACGGCCGAACACGCTCTTGCCGACACCGGGTTCGCCGCCGACCAGTATCCGCGCGCCCTGCGCAACGACAAGGTCGGCATGATCGACCAGCACCCGGCCGCGCGGGTCGGTCAGGCGCAGCCCGTCCACCCGAACCAGACCGTCGGGGCCCGGCCCAAAGCCGATGCCGCCCGGCTCGCCATCTCCCTCCAGCGCATCGGCCAGTTCGAAGACGCGGCGGGCCGAAGCCTGCCATTCCGCCAACCGCCAGTAATTGTCGACCAGCCAGCCAATCGCCAGCTGGACCTGGATGAAGGCGGAGGCGAGCTGCATCACCTCGCCCAGCGACAGCGCGCCCTGCAAGTATTTCGGCGCGGCAATCAGCAGCGGCACCACTGGCACGAGGGCGCTGTTGCTGTTCATCACCCAGGTGACGTGACCGTGCTGTCGAACCAGCGCGAGCCAGTCGACCACGAGCCGCCGGTAGGTGCCAGCGATGCGGGCGCGCGCATGGCCGTGGCCGGAGCTGAGCGCGATGCTGTCGGCGTTCTCACGCAGACGGATCAGCTCGGCACGCAGGCGCGCCTCGCTCTCATTGCGCGCCTCCGCGGCACCGGCGAGCCTCCGGCCAACAATCGGGATCAGGCAAGACACGACCGACGCGTAGGCGATGGCGCCCAGCACCATGAAGGCCGGAATGGTGATGGCGTCCGCCCCGGACCCGAGGGTGAGCGAACCGCCGACAGACCAGAGAATCCCGACAAAAGTAGCCGCCGACAGCGCGGCCGTGAACAGGCCGATGGCAAAATCGACCAGCGGCTCTGTCGCCATGCGGACATCGTCGGAAATCCGGTACTCGGGATTGTCGATGGCACCGCGGGAGCCAACCAGATGGCTGAAATGCTGGCGCGACAGCCAGCCGTCGACGAGACGGGCCGTCCACCACTCGCGCCAGCGCACCTGCAGGGTCTCGCGCAGGCGCACGATGGCCACGCCCACCGCAGCCAGTGCGGCGATCAGCACCAGGAAGGCCGCTGCCGCCAAGCTGGCCGACATCGCATCGTGCCGTTCAAGGGCGTCAAAAAACCAGCGGTTCCAGCGGTTGACGCCGACATCGACGCCAATCCGCAGGATCACAGCGACGGCAAGGCCCGCCGTCAGGACCCAGGCGACCGTGGCCGTGCGCTCCCGCCAGAAGCCGCCGGACAGGCGGACAAACCGCACGGCGTCGCGGCGGTCGGCGGCCGGGCTCGTCCCGTTCGGATCGGCTTTGAGCGCCATGCAGCCTCGTGAACGCGGGGATACACGCCCACCAGTCGGGCCGCCAAACATTACGAATCTGTGATGCCACCGCAAGCGTGGCCTTTCAGTTTCGTTAACCGTGCCGCCGCGACGCGTGTCAGCCGCGCCGTTTCGGCTCGCGCGACAGCCCTTTGGCGTCGAGTTCGGCCAGGTAGCTGGCCCAGCGTTCCGCCTGCTCTGCGCCCAGCGCGTGCAGGTAGTCCCAGGTGAAGATCCCGGTGTCATGCATGTCGTCGAAGCGCAGCTTCACGGCATAGTGCCCCATTGGCTCGACGCCGATGATCTCCACGTCACGCTTGCCCGGGATGGTCTTGCGCTCATGGGCGGCGTGGCCCTGGACCTCGGCACTTGGGCTGGTGACGCGCAGATACTCGGCCGGCAGCGCAAAGCTGCCACCGGCCTCGAACGTCACATGCAGCATCCGGCGGTCGGCCGCGAGGCGGATTTCGGTCGGCCAATGGTCATTCATGGGCTGCACCTGGCTCCTGTGGCAGCCGGACTCGCCAGCGCCCTGCGCAGAACCTATATCTGTCTGCCCTGATCACCGCCACGGGCACCATGACCGATCCGATCCGCCTTGCAGACACCGCCGCGCCGCTCGTCGACCCGTTCGGGCGGACGATCGACTATCTCCGGGTGTCGGTGACCGATCGGTGCGACTTCCGCTGCGTCTACTGCATGTCGGAAGACATGACCTTCCTGCCCAAGCAGGACCTGCTGACGCTGGAAGAGCTGGACCGGCTGTGCAGCGCCTTCGTGCGCCGCGGCACCCGCAAGCTGCGCATCACCGGTGGCGAGCCGCTGGTGCGCCGCGACATCATGAAACTGTTCCGCTCGCTGTCGCGCCATCTGGGCAGCGGCGCCCTCGACGAGCTGACGCTGACGACCAACGGGTCGCAGCTTGCCCGGCACGCCGCCGACCTCGCCGCCTGCGGTGTCAGGCGTATCAACGTTTCGCTCGATACGCTCGATCCCGCGCTGTTCCGGGAGATCACCCGCTGGGGCGACCTCGACCGGGTGCTGGCCGGGATCGACGCGGCGCAGGCCGCGGGTCTTGCCGTCAAGATCAACGCGGTCGCGCTGAAGGGCGTCAACGAGGACGAGGTCGAGGCGATGATCGCCTGGGCGCACGGGCGCGGCATGGACATCACCTTCATCGAGGTGATGCCTCTCGGTGACATCGCGCCCTCGCGC
>JBEIIL010000077.1:0-18072 GCA_040380755.1 Methylobacteriaceae bacterium
CGTCAGGGGTGCCCCGCAGGGGCTGAGAGGACGTCCGTCCAACCCTCGAGCTGATCTGGGTCATGCCAGCGGAGCGAGACGATGTTTTCCGGAACGCAATTCTCCATCTATCCGATGACGTCGGACTTCGTGCCGGCGATCATGCGGGCCATCGGCGCATTGGACACCTACACCGACATCCGGCGCCAGACCGACGACCTGTCGACGCTGCTGGTCGGCCCACCCGACCGGGTGGTGCAGGCGATGCGCGACGCCTTCGTGGCGGTGGCAAAGGGCGGCCCGCACGTCGTCCTCTCCGCCACACTGTCCCGCGGCTGCCCGGGCGAGAGCGACGACCCGATCTGCAGCGCTCCGGCCTTGCCTGCGCCCGGCCCCGATGAGGACGCCGCCGCCGTCGCCACCGCGCGCTTCGCGCCGGGACCCGCATCCGGCGTCCCGGTCTCGGCGCAGATCTCGCTCTATCCGCTGGGCACCGAGGCCCATATGGCGCGGATCGGCGGCTGCATCGATTTCCTCAAGGCGGTGGGCGTCTATGCCGGCTCCAAGCATTTCTGCTCGAAGCTGACCGGCGACGCCGCCACCGTGTTCGCCGCCATCGAGCGCGCCTGGCTCGATTTCGCGCCCATGCACGCGCATGTGGTGCTCACCATCACCGTCTCGGCCAACAGCCCGAGCCTCGCGCGCTGAGCCGCGTATCCCAGTCCGGAGTGTCCCATGCAGCGTTGGACCCAGCGTGAAATCGTGGTCGTAGCCGCCATCGGCGTCGTCTTCGGCGTCGTCTACCTGGCCTGGGTGCAGGCCTGGCTGTTCGCCCGGCCGTTCATCGGCCCGCTGTCCCTCGACATCTTCTTCGGCCTCTGGTGCATCGCCTCGGTGGTCGCCGCCTATGTGGTGCGCAAGCCCTTCGCGGCCTTCTTCGCCGAGATGGTCGCGGCGGTTGCCGAAGTCGCCACCGGCAACCCGGCCGGCCTGATCCTGTTGATCACCGGCGCCGTGCAGGGCGCAGGCGCCGAGCTGCCTTTCGCGCTGACGCGATGGAAGCGCTACGACACTGCGGTGCTGGTGGCATCCGGGGCCAGCGCCGCCATCTTCAGCTTCGTCTACACGTGGATCCGCTTCAATTACGGCGCCCTGTCGCCGGGCCTTCTGGTGGTCATGCTCACCATCCGCATCGCCAGCGGCATCCTGCTGGCCGGCCTGCTCGGCCGTTACGTCGCCCGCGCCCTGCACCGCACCGGCACGCTGGACGGCCTGGCCATCGACGCCGACCGGCGCATTGCCGCCTGACCGCGCCCTCGCCGGCCGCGACCTGACGGTCCGCTTCGCCGGCGCCGCCCGGGCTGCGCTGGACAGGATCGACGTCGATCTCGCCGCCGGCTCGGTGCTGGGCGTGCTGGGGCCCTCCGGCAGCGGCAAGAGCACGCTGATCGCCGCCCTGCTCGGCGTGATCCCCGAGCTGGTGCCGGCCACCGCCGGCGGCACCGTGGCCTGGGGAGACGGCGCCTTCGCGCCGCCGTCGCTGGCCGCTGGGCGGGCTGCGGCGGCCGTGGTGCAGCAGGATCCCGACGGCGCGCTGGTTGCCCTCGCGGTGGCGGACGAGATCGCCTTCGGGTTGGAAAGCGACGGCCTGCCCGCCGCGGAGATCGATGCCCGGGTCGCTGCCGCCCTCGCCAGCGGCCCGGCCGCAGGCCTCCTCCCCGACGCCGAGACGCTGGCGCTCTCCGGTGGCTGGCGCCAGCGCCTTGCCTGGGCGGCAGCCCTGGCGCTACGGCGGCCGGTGCTGCTTCTCGACGAGCCCTTCGCCCATCTCGACCCGCAGGCGGCTTCTGTCGCTTCGGACGCCATCCGGACGGCCCGCGCCGCCGGCACTGCGACCCTGCTGGTCGAGCACCGGGCCGATCTCGTCGCTGGGCTGGCCGATCAGCTGCTGGTCCTCGATGCCGCCGGCCGCCCCCTGCTCAGGGGACCGGCCGCACAGGTGCTGGCCGAAGCCGCGGAGCGCCGCGGCGCCTGCGGCCTGCGCCTGCCGGCAGCGGTGCTGGTGGCCGCAGCCCTTCGCCGGGCCGGTTTGCTTCCCGAGGACGCCCACCCGGCCGATGCCGCCGCGCTGATTGCTGCGCTCGGACCACGTTGCCAGGACCCGGCGGTCGCCGCAGTGACTGCGCGCGCGCTCGACCAGCAACCGCGCGCCATGGCCACGCCCGGACCGGTCCGGGTCGCCCTAGGGGACGCCACAGTCCGTCGCGGGGGCACGACGATCCTGTCAGGCGTCGATCTGACGGTGTGCGACGGCACCATCCTGGGCATCGCCGGCTCCAATGGCGCCGGCAAAACCACGCTCGGCCTGCTGCTGGCCGGCGGCCTCCGTCCCTCTGCCGGACAGCGCTGTGCACCGCCGGGTCCGGCACCACTGGTCGTGCCGCAGAACCCGGCTCTGGCCTTCGCCTCCGGATCGCTGCGCGAGGAGGCCCGGCGCCGAGGTGTCGACTGGGCGGCCGCCGCAACGCGCATTTCCGCCGCTGGATTACCGGCCGATCCGGACCGCAACCCGCTGCGCTTCAGCCAGGGCGAGCGCCGCCGCCTCGCAGTCGCGTTGGCCGCTGCCGGCGGCGCATCCCGCCTGATCCTGCTCGACGAGCCCCAGGCGGGGCTCGACGGTCCGTCGCTTGCCGCCCTGACGGCCGACCTGCTCGCCCTGCGCCGCGACGGTCACGCGGTGGTGGTGGTCGCCCATGACCTCGACTGGCTCGCCAGCCTCGCCGACGACCTGGCGATCCTCGCCGCCGGACGCATCGCCCTGGCCGGCCCGGTGGCCGAGGTGGTCGGTCGCATCCTCGACGGCACCGCGCCGGTCCCCGTCCCGCCAGGTCTCGCGCTGGCCGCAGCTCTCGGTGTGGTGCCGCTGAAGGACGCGCCATGACGCCGCGCGATCCGCTGGCCCGCCTCGCCGTTGCCTTCGGCGCCTTCGTGGTCGTCACGCTGGCACCACGTCCGGCGACCAGCGCGGTGGTGTTCGCCCTGCTGCTCGCGCTGTTGCTGGGACCGGCCTGCGTGCCGCTGCGCCGCATCCTGCGCGGGCTGACTCCATTCGCGTTCTTCGCGCTGACCAGCGCCTGGATCTACGCGGTGGCGCCCGATCCCACCTACGGGGCGATCGGCGGCACCGGCTGGGACGCGGCGCTGCTCGTGACCGTGCGCACGCTCTGCGTCGGCCTGATCTCGCTCGGCTATGTGCTGACGACGCCGGCCGCCGGACTGGCCCGCGCTTTGGTGCATCGGGCGGGGATGCCGCGCCGCATCGTCTGCGGGACGCTGGCGGCGGTGCAGTTTCTCCCCGGCCTCGCCGAGGAGTTGCGGATGGCGCGCCTCGTCGCCCGGGCCGCTCTGCCCGATCAGGACCGCGGCGGCCGCATCATCGTGGCTATCCGCCGCTGGGCCGCCGGGTTGGGCCCGACGATCATCGTCACCCTGCTGGCCGGCGCCATGCGCCGCGCCGACACCGCCGCGATCGCCCTCGAGTTGCGCGGCGTGGCCGGACCCGGCCAGCCGACGCCCTGGCGCGTCGCCCGGTTCCAGCGGGACGACGCGGCCTTTGCCGTCCTGTCAGGGCTGGTGCTCGCCGCCGTCGCGATCCTGACCTGGCGCTGAGGCACACAGGGTAACCCGGAACCGGTATGCCGTCTTGAAGCCTCAGCTCCGGGGCATCGAGCCCCGGATCATGGCCAAGAGGTCTCAGGTCGTCGGCGTCGCCTTGCGGCCGGAGCGGCGTCCCGGCACCGTGCCGGTGCGCCGCGCGGTCGGTGCCGACGGAGCGGCAGCGGGAGCGGCCGGCGCCACCTTGCGGGCGCGCGGCGCCCGTGCCGGCTTGGCCGCGGCGGCCGGAGCTTCCGCCGCGGCAGCCGCCTTGGCCGGAGCGGTCTTGGCCACCGCAGCCTTGCGGGTGTACGGCCGACGCGCCGGCTTCTGAGCCGCAGCGGCCGGCTCGGCCGCGGTGACTGTTGCAGGTGGCACGGCAACGGCCACGCTACGCGGACGCCCCGGCTTGCGGCCGGTAGGCACAGCTGCCGTCGCGGCTGCAGTCTTTGTCTTTCTCGCCATCCTGGTCGGGGACTTGGCGCCATCCGCGGCGTTGGTCTTTGCCGTGGCCGGGGCCTTCGCGGCAGTCCGCGGGCGGCGCGCCTTGCGGGCCGGAGCCGCACCGTCGGCTATGCCAGGCGCCGCGACGTCCAGGGCATCGCCGTGCTTGCGCATGAACTTGCCGAGCCGCTTCAGTGCCTTGCGCTCCACCCCCAGCGCATCGATCCGCGCCTCGATGGCAGCCGCACCGGCCTTCGACTTCAGCATGGCGGCGGCGTCGGCCCCCGCCTCCGGGATCACCAGCCGCGGCGCTCCCTCGCTGGTCCGGAACCCGGCCAGCAGCACCGCGAACTTGTCCTTGATCTTGTCACTCATCCCGTCGCCCCTTTTTTGGTTGCCTGACGCTAGCAGGCCGGGTTGTCACGATCTACGGCGCTAATGTTCAACACAAAAAAGAGAGATAAAGAGTGTAAAACAGATTGTTAGACCTGAAACGAACTTTCGGTCCGCTTGTCACGAATCTGACATTGAAAGACCGGACCAGGTTATGTCTCGATTTTCGTGGCCTGCCCGGTGAGGAAGGCCCGCACGGCCATATCCTCTCCGCGTCCAGCGGCCGTCAGCCAGACCGCACCGGCCAGTTCGTCCCGGCTCAGCAGCGCAGCAATTCGGCCTTGCGCCGGGCCTCGCGCCGCCAGCAGGGCGACAAGCCGGCCAAAACTGTCGCATGCCGCCCATTCCAGCGCAGTGTCGAGTTCTGGAACGTCAACGGTGAAGAAGCCGCCGAGCTGCTCCTTGCAGTCAGGATCGGGGCCGCATGCCGATAGAGGCCCTCCAGCCCCCCGGTAGTGCTGATCTGCTTCCGTCTGGCCGCGGCGGGCGAGGTCCTCGGGGGCCTCCCGGACGGCGACCATGGACTGCATGGCGATCCTCATGGGGCGTCGACCGGCATGGCTGCCCCGCTGCGGTCGCGTGCAGGAGGTGCACGATGCCCTCCCGATGTCATCCGCCGCGGGGTACCGCCGTTTCGACACCGCCCCCGCACAATTTCCTACAGGGGCGGCGTATCCCCTGCGCCGATGTCCCAGTAGAGACCGGCCATCAGCGCCAGCCCCTCGCGAAAGATGCCCGCCGGCACATGCTCGTCGGGCGCGTGCTGGCTGCAGCCCGGATAGGAATGCGGGACCCACAGCGTCCGCAGCCCCAGCACCTCGCTGAAGATGTCGTTGGGCAGCGATCCGCCGAGATTGGGCAGGATGGCGGGCGCCCGGCCGCTGGTGCGCTCCAGCGACCGCGCGGCGAAGGCGACCCAGGGGTCGTCGGGATCAAGCCGCGAGGCCGCGAACATGTCGTCCCGGCTGCGGGCCAGCCGCACCATCGGAAAGCCGTACCTGTCGAGATGGCGGCGCAGCGCCGGCAGGATCGCGTCGGTGTCGACGCCGACGACGAAGCGCAGCTGGCAGCGCGCCCAGGCCGAGGGCGGCACCGCGTTGACCGGCATGTCGGGATTGCCGGCCTTCATCGCCAGAACGTCGAAGGAGCACCAGCCGAACACCTGTTCGGCTGGCGTCAATCCAGGCTCGCCCCAGTCCGGATCGATGACCGGCCCGTCCGGCCCGCCGTCGATCTCCAGCCCCGTGAGGACACGCCGCACTCCGGCCGGCAGCTCGGCGGGCACCCATTCGGGGATCCGGATCTGCCCGGTCGGCGACGTAATGCTGGCGATCGCATGCGCCAACTGGATCGCCGGATCGGACAGGATGCCGCCCCAGTTGCCGGAATGGTGTCCGCCGGCGCGCGCCTCGATCGTCATGTCGAACGTCATGCCGCCGCGGGCCCCGAGAAACAGCGTCGGCCGCTCCGCCGACAGCCTTGGCCCGTCGGAGGCGACGAGCAGGTCGGCCTTCAGCGCCTCGGCCTGTTCGACGCACAGGTCCCGCAGGCCGGGCGAGCCCATCTCCTCGCCCGTCTCGATCAGCATCTTGGCGTTGAAGCCCAGCGCGCCGCGCGTCTCCAGCACGGCCCGCAGCGCCGTGAGGTTGACGAGGTGCTGGCCCTTGTTGTCGACGACGCCACGCCCGTACCACCGATCGCCGCGCACCGTCAGCTGCCATGGCGACAGCCCCTCGGCCCATTGCGCGTCGAGCCCGCGGATGACGTCGCCATGGCCGTAGCCCAGCACCGTCGGCAGGCCCGGATCCTCGATCCGTGTGGCGAGCAGGAACGGCCCCTTGGCCCTGGGATGCGTCAGCACCCGGCAGGAAAACCCGAGCCCCTCGAGCAGAGGCCGCATCTCGGTCTCGACATAGCGGGCCAGCTCAGGCGCGCGGTCCGGGTTCTGGCTCTCGGTCGGGATGGCGACGAGGCGGGCAAGCGTTGCCTGCAGCGAGCCGTCGTCGAAGCATGCGACGGCCCGCGCAATGGCATCGGTGCGGGTGGAGGCGGAAGCGGTCATGTGCCATCGTCGCCGCATCGCGGCGGCACCGCAAGGTGGCGGTTGACTCGTCGGCCCACGCTGCGACAGATCGGACATGCAGGGAGAACCACCATGGCGTTGACGATCTACGGCGTGCTGCGCTCGCGCGCGACGCGCACCATCTGGACGGCCCGCGAGCTCGGGCTCGCCTTCACCCATGTGCCGGTGATCCAGGCCTATCGTCTTGCCGATCCGTCGGCCCCCGATGCGCCGTTCAACACGGCGTCGCCGGCCTTCCTGGCCATCAACCCGGCCGGCCAGATTCCGTGCATCGACGACGACGGCTTCCGCCTGGCGGAATCCTTCGCCACGACGCTGTATCTCGCCAAGACGCACGGCGGATCTCTTGCGCCAGCCTCACTGCAGGAAGACGCCCAGATGACCGCCTGGACGCTCTGGGCAGCGACCTCGTTCGAGCCGCACGCCATCTCGATCCTGTACAACCGGGTGGGAAAGCCCGAGGCGGAGCGCGATCCCGCGGCGGCCGAGGCGGCCGTCATCGCCCTGGCCCGGCCCTTCGCGACCTTTGAGGCTGCCCTGGCGGCAGGCAATGGTCACCCGGTGGGCGGCCGCTTCACCGTGGCGGACATCAACCTCGCCGAGGTGTTTCGCTACGCCCAGGCTGCGCCGGAGCTGTTCGAAGGACATCCGCGCATCACGGCCTGGCTGGCGGCCTGCCAGGCGAGGCCTCATTTCGTCCAGATGATGGCGGAGCGCAACGCCGAGCCGGCGTGATAGCGGCGCACCGATGGCGGCGGAGGCGACCGGCCCCGCCTCACGGTGTCCGCAAAGGAGGCTCCGTCAGGACGGCCTCGCCCGATCAGGCCTTGGCGGCGGCCGCCTCGTCGAGCAGTCGCGCCACCCGCTGCAGCGCCATCGGATAACCCTGCGTGCCGAAGCCCGCGATGACGCCGGAAGCGAGCGGCGACACATAGGAGTGGTGCCGGAAGGCCTCGCGGCGATGCACGTTGGAGATGTGAACCTCGATGATCGGACCGTCGAAGGCCGCAAGCGCGTCATGGATGGCCACGGAGGTGTGCGTGAAGGCGGCCGGATTGATGACGATCGCGCCGGCCGTTTCGCGGGCCGCGTGGATCCAGTCGATGATCTCGTATTCGCGGTTGCTCTGGTGAAACGCGAGGTCGAGACGCAGCGTCGCGGCGAGGGCCCGGCAGGTCGCCTCCACGTCCGCCAGCGTCTCATGGCCGTAGATCGCCGGCTGTCGCTTGCCCAGAAGGTTCAGGTTGGGACCGTTGAGGACAGTGACGAGGCGGCTCATGGCGCGTGTCTCCGGCAGGCACGGGACGCGCCGTTCGGTCGGCGCCGGACCATCCTATGCGACAGGCGAACGCGGCCGGCAACCGCGGCGTGGCTGGCGATCAGGCCAGAGCCGCGTCCACCGGCCGGCGCCCCGAATAGGGAAGCGGGGCGCCATAGCCGAACCGCATCACGATATCGGGACGGCGTCCGGGCAGGCCGGCCAGCGCCGCCAGGTCTGGCCGGAGACCGGGCACCTCGACGGGCTGGGTGAGGAAGGCGTGCTTCAGGCCCGAGCCGCGCAGGTTGTTCCGCAATGTTGATAGAGAAGGCCGCACCCGCAAAGGCAGCGGCCAACACAAGGGCAAGCTGTCCGGCAAGCATTCGGCTGCGCCCTCCTGTTTGTGGATCGTGTCGCGCTGGGTGATGTGGCGTGCGTCGATCCGCTGCGTGCTTGGAAGGCCCGGACGATCATTCCGCCAACATCGACAGGATCACAGAAAGATCATCGTCGAGTGGGCCGATGGTTTCCAGCGCAATGTGGCGGAGGCGACGTCCACCGCTTTCAGCACAAACCGCGCAGGGAAGTTCAAAAATTTACGTCTCACCGATAACCTTCCCCAAAAGTGCTTTATGACGGTGTTTAAAGCAGGCATGTCGGTCATTCCAACTTCCGTCCTGCAACTGCTGGACCGATTGCGCGCCTCCTACACGGCCGAGCAGGCGCGCCGCCGCATGAGCCATCAGGCCGATAGGGTTTTGGGGCAGACCCTGCGGTCGCCGCGGGACGCGGATGCGGCCAGCATCGCGTCGCTGTGGCGGCAGCTCGACAAGGCCGGGGTATCGACTGCGGCGTCGGAGCCCGTCTTGGCTGACGCGCAGACGCTCGCGGATGCGCCGGCCTATTCGGCGAACATCGAGGCGATGATCGGGACGCTGAAGTTGCCGGTGGGTGTCATCGGCCCGCTGCTGATCAATGGCCTCAATGCCAACGGCGCCTACTACATCCCGCTGGCGACGACCGAGGCGGCGCTCGTGGCCTCCTATGCGCGCGGTGCCGCGGTCGCCACAAAGGCGGGAGGCATCACCACTGGGCTGCTGACCGAGGGCGTGCTGCGCAGCCCCGGCTTCAAGTTTGCCAGCCTGCTCGATGCCGGGCTGTTCGTGGAGTGGGTCGCCCGCTCGGTCGACGACCTGCAGGCCGCGGCCGAGGCAACCACGCGGTACGGCAAGCTGATCTCGCTCGAGCCGATGATCGACAACGACATCGTCTTCCTGCTCTGCCGCTACACCACCGGCGACGCCGCCGGCCAGAACATGGTGACGATCGCCACCGATGCACTCTGCCGGCGCATCGAGGCCACCTGCCCGATCAAGCCCCTGCACTGGTTCATCGAGGCGAATTTCTCCGGCGACAAGAAGGCCTCCTATCTCGGCCTGCTCACCGGGCGCGGGCGGAAGGTCAGCGCCAGCGTGATCATTCCCGGCGCAATCGTCAAAAAGCACCTGCATGTCGGCGTCGACCGGATGATGGCCTATGCGGAGATGGCCAATCTCGGCGCACTCCTCAGCGGGCAGCTCGGCGCACAGGGGCACTATGCCAATGGCCTGGCGGCCTTCTACCTGGCGACCGGGCAGGACGCCGCCTGCGTCTCCGAATCGGCCGTGGGCTTCACCCGCATGGAGCGGCGCGGCGACGATCTCTTCGTCTCCGTCACCCTGCCCAACATTCTCGTCGGCTCGGTCGGCGGCGGCACCGGCTTGCCCAGCCAGTCGGCCGCCCTGTCGCTGCTTGGACTGAAGGGCACCGGCCACGGCGCGGCCCCGGCGGAGGTCGCGGCGGCGCTGTGCCTGTGCGGCGAGATCTCGATCATGGGCGCCATCGCGGCCGGGCATTTTGCCTCCGCCCACGACAAGCTGGCGAGGCACAGGTGACGACGCCAGTCTCGCCTGATGCCATGCTGCCGGTGCTGCGCCGGCTCTGGATCTACCAGTCCGAGCGCTTTCCGCTGCTGAAGACCGCGATCCTGCTCGCGGTCTTCACCGCGGCCAGCATCCGCGTGTCGGCCCATCTCGGCGGACGAACCCTTCCGGGATGGCCGGTCTTCGCCACGGCGTTTGTCGTCACGCTGATCATCTTCTTCCAGCTGCGCGCCTGCGACGAGGCCAAAGATGCCGACGACGATCGGCGCTTCAGGCCGGAGCGCCCGGTGCCGCGCGGCCTTGTCAGCCTGCGCCTGATCGTCGGGCTTGGGATCGCCGGTATCCCCGTCGCCGCAGCGGTGACGGCGCTGCTGGCGCCGACGCTGCTCTGGCCGTTGGCCCTGGTCTGGGCCTGGCTGGCGGTGATGAGCGTGGAGTTCTTTGCACCCGAATGGCTCAAGGCGCGCCCGTTCCTTTATCTCGTCTCGCATATGGCGATCATGCCGCTGATCGACCTGTTCATCACGGCCTGCGAGTGGCTGCCGCGCGCGGGGGCACCCCCGGCAGGGCTTTGGCTTTTCCTGGCGCTGAGCTTCGTCAATGGCTGCGTGCTCGAGATCGGCCGCAAGCTCTATGGCCGCGAGAACGAGCGGCCCGGCGTGGAGACCTATTCGGCACTGCTGGGGCCCAGGCGCGCAGCTCTGGCCTGGAGCGCCTGCAGCATCCTCGCCTACGGTCTGCTGCTCGGCGTGGGCAGCGCGGTCGCCGCCCTCCTGCCGGTCGCCATCATCGGGGCGGCCGCACTGGCCGCGACGCTCGCCTGCGCCGCCCGCTATGCGGCCAGCCCCGATGGCAAGACCCAGACAATGGTGGACACGATGGCGGGCCTGTGGGTCCTCGTCTGCTATGGCGCCGCCGGCTTCGCGCCGCTGCTGGCGGGAGGCGCGGCATGAGCGGTTTCGTCCTTCAGGCGCATGAGGCCGCCGATCCCGCCGTCGCGGGTGGCAAGGCGGCGGCGCTGTCGGCGCTGGCGCGGGCCGGCTTCGACGTGCCGCCCTTCGTCGTCATCCTGCCGGAGGGTCTGTCGGAGAGCGGTCTGAACACAGAGGCGCTCAGGAGCCTTGAGGCGGCGATTCCTGGCATCGGTCCCGGCCCGTTCGCCGTCCGCTCGTCCGGGCGCGACGAGGACGGCAGCAGCCATTCCCATGCCGGGCAGTTCCTCTCCGTGCTGGAGATCGACGCAGGCGATGTCCCTGCGGCGACGCTGCAGGTCTGGCTTTCCGGCAGCACAGAGAGCCTCAAGGCCTATCGGGCCTCGCGCGGCCTCGATCCGACAGGCGGCGCACCTGCCGTGATCGTCCAGCGCCTCGTGCGGGCGCGCGCCGCCGGCGTCGCCTTCTCGGCCGATCCGGTCAGCGGCCGACGCGATCGCTTCGTGATCTCGGCCATCGCCGGCCTCGGCGACCGGCTCGTCGGCGGCGAGGCGGACGGCGACGATTACGTGCTCGATACGGTCAGCCACGCCGTGGTGCAGGGCCCGGCCAAAGGGGTTCTTTCGGCAGCCGACCTGACGGCGCTGGGTGCCCTGATCACCCGCGTCGCCACGGCCAGGGGCTCGGCCCAGGACATCGAATGGGCGTTCGAGGGCGATCGGCTGTTCCTGCTGCAGGCGCGCCCGATCACGACGGCGCTGCGTGAGGCGGCGCTGCCGGACCCTGCGGTCACGATTTTCGACAACTCGAACATCGTCGAGAGCTATCCGGGCCTCGTCTCGCCCCTGACCTACAGCTTCGCGCAATATGCCTATGCGCGCGTCTACCGCCGGTTCGTCGCGCTGCTGGGCGTTACGCCCGGCCGGATCGCACAGAGCGCGCCGGTGTTCGACAACATGCTCGGGAGGGTCGACGGCCGGGTCTACTACAACCTGGTCAACTGGTACCGCGCGCTGGCGCTGCTGCCGGGATTCAGCCTCAACCGGGCCCATATGGAAACCATGATGGGCGTGAGCGAACCCCTGCCGGCGGCGATCAGCGCCGGCATCGGGCCAGCACCGGCCAGGGGCATCGGCAAGGCCGTCGAGTATGGCCGGATGGCCCGCGCCGGCTTCGGTCTCGCCTTCGAGGCCCTGCGGCTCAGTCGGACGATCCGCGGCTTCTACGCCAGGCTCGACCGGGCCCTGAACCGCCGGCCAGCGGCGATTGCGGCCATGCCGCTCTCGGCGCTCGCAGGCGAATACCGCTCGATCGAGGCGAGCCTGCTCGACCGCTGGGACGCGCCGCTGGTCAACGACTTCCTGTGCATGATCGCCTTCGGCGCCTCGCGAAAGCTGCTGGAGCGCTGGTGCGGTCCCGAAGGCCTCGAGATTCACAATGCCGTCATGATCGGCCAGGGCGACATCATCTCCGCCGAGCCGGCGAAGCGCATCGCCACGATGGGCCGGCTCGCCGCCGGCAAGCCGGACCTGATCGAGGCCCTGCAACGGGGCGACCGCGCCGCTGCCATGGCGGATCCGGACCTCGCGCGCGAGATCGACGCCTATCTGGCGAAATTCGCCGATCGCTGCACGCAAGAGCTGAAGCTCGAGAGCATCACGCTCGACGAGGACCCGACGCAGCTCATGGCCGCCATCGCGGCCGCTGCCCTGACGCCCCGCGCTGCCCACGTCCAGGGCGAGGACGGTTTCCTCAGGCTGGATCGCGCCCTCAAGGACAGCCCGGTTCGTCGCAGGTTCGCCATTCTGGCCGTGGGCTGGGCGCGGGACCGCGTCCGCGACCGCGAGAACCTGCGCTTCGAGCGCACCCGCATCTTCGGCCATGCCCGTCGCGTGTTCGTCGCGATGGGGCACCAACTCGCAGCGCTGGACGCGATCGACACCCCGCGCGACATCTTCCTGCTGACCGTGCCGGAGGTGCTCGGTGCCATCGAAGGCTACGGCACGACGGCCGACCTGAAGGGCCTCGTCGCCGCGCGGCGAGCCGAGATGGTCCGGGCCGCCGAGCGGCCCGACCCGCCGGAGCGCATCACCGTCACAGGCGCCGCTGGCGTGTCATCGATCGGAATGACCGGCACCGATCCGACAACACCAGCGGACGCGAGTGAGCGCGCCCGCAAGGGCACCGGCTGCTCGGCCGGCACGGTGCGCGCCAGGGCGCGGATCATCCGCGATCCGCGCCGCGAGGCGCTGGTCCAGGGCGAGATCCTGGTGGCAAGCCATACCGATCCGGGCTGGATCGCGGTGTTCAGCAATGCCTCGGCCATCGTCGTCGAGCGTGGCAGCCTGCTGTCACACTCCGCGATCGTGGCGCGCGAGATGGGCATCCCCTGTGTCGTCGGGCTGAAGGGGGCGCTCGACTGGATCGTCGACGGCGAAACGCTGAGCGTCGATGGGGGCTCGGGCGAGGTGAGGAAGGTCGATGGCTGACAGCGAGATTGCCGGCAAGGCCTCCTTCGAGGCGATCCGCTATGCCCAGCTCTGGGAGGACGCCGATGTGCTGACCGCCGCGCTCGGGACGTCGCCTGGCGCCACGCTGGTGTCGATCTGCTCCGCCGGAGACAACGCGCTTGCCATGCTGACGCTCGATCCCGCGCGTGTTGTCGTCGTTGATCTTTCGGCGGCCCAGATCGCCTGCCTGCGCATCCGCATTTCGGCCTACCGAACTCTGGACCATCCCGCGTTCCTCGAACTGATGGGCTCAAGGCCAGGCGACCGCCGCGGCAGCCTGTTCGACAGCGTCGTGCAGGGCCTGCCGGACGCGGAGCGGAGCTTCTGGGCCGCGAGACGGGAGGACGTCGTCGCCCATGGCCTCGGCGGGGTCGGCAAGTTCGAACGCTACTTTCGCGTGATGCAGCGCTACTTGCTGCCGCTGGTCCACTCGCAGGCGACGATCGCGGCGATTTTCCAGCCGGGCAAGACGCGCCAGGAGCGGCAGACTTTCCTCGACACGCGCTGGAACAGCTGGCGCTGGAGCCTGCTGCTGCGCGGGTTCTTCTCGCGCTTCACCATGGGGCGGCTGGGCCGCGACCCCGCCTTCTTCGACCATGTCGAAGGCAGCGTCGCCGACCATGTCGCCCGCCGCATCCGCCACGCCGCGGTCGATCTCGATCCGGCCCTCAACCCCTATCTGCACTGGATCCTGACCGGCACGCATGGCGACGCGCTGCCGATGGCGTGGCGCGCAGAGCATTTCGAGACAATCCGCGCCCGGCTCGATCGGCTCGACATTCGCCTGGGCTCGCTCGAGAGCTTCGTCTCGACCGGGGAAAAGGCCGACGGCTTCAACCTCTCGGACATTTTCGAGTACATGACCCCGCAGACCTTCGCGGCGGTCTATGGCAGCGTCGTCGGCGCATCAAACCCAGGTGCCCGGCTGGTCTACTGGAACATGATGGCGCCGCGCCGCCTCCCGCCCGACCATGCCGCTCGCATGCTGCGCCGGGAGGACCTCGAGGCACTCGGCAAGGCAGCCGACAAGGCCTTCTTCTACTCCGACTTCGTCGTCGAGGAGGTCCGGGCGTGAGCGTCACCATGAACCTGCTGCTGGTCGCGGGTTCGATCTCCGCCATGCTCGGCCTGCTGGCCGGCGTCAAATGGCTCGGCGCGCGCTATGGCCTGTCGGTCGAACTGCAGCGCAAATGCGTGCATGTCGGCACGGGGCTTTATGCGCTCACCTTGCCGCTGACCTTCACGCAGCGCTGGCCGGCCCTGCTGCTGATCAGCCTGTCACTTCTCGTGCTGCTCGGCCTGCGCCTGCGCCGCTTCGCCGGCGACGGCATCAGCTCCGCCGTCCATGGCGTGGCGCGGAAATCCTACGGCGAGCTCTTCCTCGCCCTCAGCGTCGGGTTCCTGTTCTTCGCCTCGCAGGGGCAGCCGGTCCTCTATGTGCTGCCGATCCTGGTGCTGACGCTGTCGGATGCGGCCGCCGCCCTGACGGGGACACGCTATGGCCGCAGGCACTTCCAGGTCGAGGCCGGCACCAAGACCTGGGAGGGCGTCACCATGTTCTTCCTCGTCACCTGGATCCTGGCGCTGGTCCTGCTCCTGCTGATGACGGAGATGGACCGCTCCAAGGTGGTGCTGTTCTCGGTGATGATCGCCGCCTTCGGCGCGCTGGTCGAGGCCGAGTCCTGGAGCGGATTCGACAATCTGTTCGTGCCGATCGGGATCCATCTCCTGCTCGCCAACAATCTCGATACGGCGCCGCTGGCGCTCGGCCTGCTGGTCCTGGCATTCCTCGCAATGCTCGTCTTCATGCTGGCCTTCGCGCCGGTGCTGGGCCTGACGAACCACGCCGCGCGGGCCTATACGGTCTTGCTCTTCCTGATCTGCGCCGTGACCGCGCCCCACAACGCGATCCTGCCCGTGATGGTGGTCTTCGCGCATATCCTCGCGCGCAACGCGCGTCCGTGCCGATCGCCTTATCCCGATCTCGACCTGATCGCCGTGATGACCGGGACGGCGCTGTTCTGGCTGTTCATCGGCAACTACACCGGACAGAACGCCCTGAACGCCTATAATCTCGGCTTCGCCGGTGCAGCCATCGGCTTCCTCGCCTTGCTGCCGCGCCAGTTCGCGCTCTTCGCCGTCCTTGGCGTGTCCGCCATCACCACGATCCTGTTTGTCGTGGCCGCAGCGAATCCCTCCCATACCCAGTGGCACGGCCCGCTCTGGCCCTGGGCCCTGGGCTCACTGATCCTGTGTCTGGCGACAGTCCTGCTGCGGCCGGTCCTGTTCGACCGCTACCGCTCCGTCCGCGTGATGGGCTTGTCCCTTGCTGTCCCGCTGACCCTGTTCCTGGCCAAGCTCGCACTGAGGGCGCCGACGACATGACACACGATGCCTCCGAACGCAGCATTGCCGGCGCGTCCTGCCTGCTGTTCCGGGACGCGCCCGCCTGGGAGGGCCGGCGGACCGCCAGCGTCGGCCGCTTTCGCTGCGACAGCGCTGCGGCCGGCCGGGAATTGCTGGCGCAGATCGCGGTCGAACTGACGGCCGAAGGCTATCAGGCCGTGGTCGGCCCGATGGACGGCGACACCTGGCACACCTACCGCCTGGTGACGGAGAGCGACGGCTCGCCGCCCTTCCTGATGGAGCCGACCAGCGGCGCCTTCGACGCCGAGGCCTTCAGCTCCGGCGGCTTCACGCCACTCTCGCACTATGTCTCGACCCGCACGACGCTTGAGGCTGCGATCGGGCCGGCCGTCGTGTCCGTCCCTGGCGTGTCCGTCAGCGCATGGGACGGCCGCGATGCAGCAGCGCTGGTGCGCCAGCTCTATGCGCTGTCGGCCGGCGCGTTCCGCAACAACGCGTTCTTCAAGCCGCTCGACGAGGCGGGATTTCTGAGGCTCTACGAGCCGGTAATGCCGCTGGTCGATCCACGCTTCGTGCTGTTTGCGCGCACCGGGGCCGGCGCGCTGGTCGGCTTCCTGTTCGGCATGCCCGACCGGCTGGAAGCGGCAGCCCCCCGCACGGTGATCCTGAAGACCTACGCCAGCGCGCAGCGCGGCGTCGGGCATCTCCTGGCCGACCACTTCCACCGCTGCGCGCGCGACGCCGGCTTCGTCGACGCCATCCATGCCCTCATGCATGTCGACAATGTCTCGCTGGCCCGCAGTGCCCGCCATGCTGGCGCAATCTTCCGCCGCTACGCGCTGCTCGGCCTGCGGCTGGAAGCCTGACGGGATGAACCTGCTCGACCCGTTCCTCGACAAGGCCGAGCGCCATGGCGACCGCACGGCGATCGTGGCGGGCACCGGCGAGCGGACGAGCTTCTCCGCGCTGATCGCGCGGTCCTCGGCGCTCGCCGCCGCTTGGGTCCGGCGCGGCATCGGCAGCGGCGACCGCGTCCTCATCGCAATGCCGCTGGGGCCGTCGCTCTATGCCGGCCTTGCAGCGCTGTGGCGGATCGGCGCGGTGGCCGTTCTGCCCGAGCCCGCGCTGGGCCTCATGGGCCTGCGCCACGCCGCGGCAGCGACGCATCCAAAAGCCTGCCTGTGCGACGGCTGGCTCCGCGTCCTGCCCTATGTGGTGCCGGAGCTGTGGCCGGTCAGGCTCAGGCTGACGCCACAGGATGCGGCGGGAGCGGGCGAGCCGCTCGCGACTCTCCAGCCCGAGCATCCGGCGCTGATCTCCTTCACCAGCGGCTCGACCGGGCGGCCCAAGGCGATCGCGCGCAGCCATGGCTTCCTGGCAGCTCAGAGCGCCGTCCTGGCCGACCTTTTGGCCCCGAAACGGGAGGACGAGACCGACCTCGTCGCCTTCCCCGTCTTCGTCGTCGCCAATCTAGGGATGGGCGTGACCTCGGTGCTGCCGAACTGGAACCTGCGTCGCCACGACCAGGCCGAGCCCGGGCAGGTCGCACGCCAGATCGTGGACCAGCGGGTGACGCGCGCCTTGCTGCCGCCGTCGGTCTGCGAGGCACTGTCACGCGCGCAGCAACCCCTGAAGCTCGATGCCATCTTCACCGGCGGCGGCCCGGTTTTCCCGGATCTTCTGGAACGCCTCGTCGGCACGGTGCCGGGCGCCGACCTCGTCGCGGTCTATGGCTCGACTGAAGCCGAGCCGATCGCCCACCTGCACCATCGCGACATCGGCGCGGCAGACTGGCACGCCATGAAGACCGGGGCGGGACTGCTTGCCGGACATCCGGTCGACGGCATCCGCCTGATCATTCGCGAGGCTGAGATCCTTGTCACCGGCCATCACGTCAACAAGGGCTATCTGGATCCTGCCGACGACGCCGCGACCAAACTGCGGAGCGGCAGCGAGATCTGGCACCGCACCGGCGATGCGGGGCATCTCGACATCGAAGGCCGCCTCTGGCTAGGCGGCAAGCTCGACGGCCGGGCCGGCGGTCTGTTGCCGTTCGGCATCGAAGCCGCGTCCCGGTTCTGGCCCGGCGTGTACCGCAGCGCGTTGGTGGAATCGGACGGACGGGCCATTCTGGCTGTCGAAGGCGATCAGGCTCAGGAGCCCGCCTGGGCGCGCGCAGCCGCGTTGATCGGCGACGTGCAGGTCATCGCGATGCGGGAAATCCCTCTGGATCGACGCCATCGATCGAAGGTCGATTACGTCACACTCAGGACACGCCTCCAGGGCTTGGCCAGGACATCGGCGCGGCGTGATCCGACCTGACCGTTCCGGATGTGCGGTCTGGCGTTCAACGGTGTGCTGACGGATCACAAGCAAAAGCCCCGCAGGGGATGAGCCAGCGGGGGTTTGCGTAAGCTGTTGCAGTTGCGTGTATATTTTGGTTGCGGGGACAGGATTTGAACCTGTGACCTTCAGGTTATGAGCCCACTTTCGAATTTTCGCATTTTTCTGTGAAAACAAGCACTTACGA
>JBEIIL010000078.1:0-17963 GCA_040380755.1 Methylobacteriaceae bacterium
GATTGCATCTCCCCTTCGCGCCATTCGGCCTTCAACACACCGGCGGAAATGATGCACTTCATCGGGGAGATGCGGCGCCTGGCGGGCGGCAAGCCGGCCGGCTTCAAGCTCTGCATAGGCCATTCGTGGGAGTTTCTCGCCATCTGCAAGGCGATGGTGGAGACGGGCATCTATCCTGATTTCATCGTCGTCGACGGTAAGGAGGGCGGCACCGGCGCCGCGCCCCTCGAATTCATGGACCATCTCGGCATGCCGCTGCGCGAGGGGCTGAGCTTCGTCCACAACGCGCTGGTGGGCATCGGCGCGCGCGACCGCATCCGCATCGGCGCCAGTGGCAAGATCGTGACGGCCTTCGACATCGCCCGCGCCATGGCGCTGGGCGCCGACTGGTGCAACGCCGCCCGCGGATTCATGTTTGCCGTCGGCTGCATCCAGTCGCAGAGCTGCCACACCGACCGCTGCCCGACCGGCGTCGCCACCCAGGATCCCAGCCGCGCCCGGGCGCTGGTGGTGCCGGACAAGGCCGAGCGCGTGCTGAGCTATCATCAGCAGACCACCAAGGCGCTGGCCGAGTTCGTCGCTGCGGCTGGCCTCGATCATCCGGGCCAGTTCACCACGGCGCATTTCTCGCGCCGGATCTCGGCGCACGAGGTGCTCAGCCTGGCGGAGACCTATCCGGCGCTGAAGCCCGGCGAACTGCTGACAGGCACCCAGGACCATCGCTTCAAGGACGCTTGGGCGATGGCCAGCGCCGACACGTTCCGGCCCCGCGTCATGGCCTGAACCGCCCGGCCGCCGGGCCGGCGCCGCCGTGGCGGATCGGCCTGACCGCCTCCGGTCCTGATCGGGTTTACCCGATGACAAGCCTCATGCCCGACCATGCGGCGCCAGCCCGGGACGTGCCCATGAGTGCCAGGACCTATCGCTTCCATTCCGTATCGACCTTGCGCGACATTGCCCGCGATCATTGGTCGGTCATCGCCAAGCTGCGCGAGATCGAGGCCGAACTGGCGACACGGACATCGATCCAGGCCGGCGAGGTGCGCCAGCAGGTCGCCGACCGCATCGCCGAGCTGGACCCCGGCCACCGCCGTCCCGCCGCGTTCGGCAGGTCCGGTTCGAGCCCGGCCGGCGCCGGCCTGGAGCGGGAGGTCGAGGCCCTGCGCGCCCGTCTCGCTGAGGCCGAGGCCGAGCTGCAGCAGCTGCGCGCCGCGGGCCCGAAGCCCGTCTACCGCACCCTCGGCCTCGACGAGGACGCGCCGGACTTCCTCGTCCGCGCCGCCCGCACCGCCTGGCGCAAGGCCTCCCATCCCGACGTCAGTGCGACAGCCGACAAGGCGGACGCCCAACGCCGCTTCGTCGCCGCCGAGGCGGCGTTCGACACGGTCTATGGGTTGCGGGGGATGAGTCGGTGAGGCGATAACGAGCCCGTCACGCCCAAGAGCAAGCGCATTTACGCGGCTCGGAGCCGCTGTCTTGCCGCAAAATGGTCGGAGCGAGAGGATTCGAACCTCCGACCCCCTGCTCCCGAAGCAGGTGCGCTACCAGGCTGCGCTACGCTCCGCCATGCCGGCATGCCGACGGGCGTCTGTATAGGCAAGGGGTGGGTCGAAGGCAACCCGAAAACGCGAGGTGGCCGGGAGCCCGCGATCTGTCCGGTGCCGGTAGCGCTTGAGCGGTCCGGCGTCGGGAGCGGATGATCTGTTCCCTGTCGGGTCAGTCTCGTGGCGGCGTCAGGCCTCGTCCGGCTCCGTGACCCCGACCTGCGCGGTGATCCGGCCATAGTGCTCGATCCGCCGGTGGCGTTTGAAGTCGAAGATCGTCTCCTTGCCGAAGCGGGTGGCGTCGAGATCGCAGGCGTGGACCAGCACGCCGTCCTCCTCGCCGGCCAGTTCCGCCACCACATGGCCGTCGGGATCGACAATCATCGTGCCGCCCATGAGGTGGTGCCCGTCCTCGCTGCCGGCCTTGGCGACCGCGACGACCCACGTGGCGTTCTGGTAGGCGCCGGCCTGCAGCGACAATTTGTGGTGGAACATCCGCTCGGCCGGCCCCTCTGCCGCGCGCTGTGAGTTGACGGATGGCGTGTTGAAGCCGAGCAGCACCATCTCGACGCCCTGCAGGCCCATCACCCGGTAGGTTTCCGGCCAGCGGCGATCGTTGCAGATCGCCATGCCGAACAGGCCGCCCATGGTCCGCCAGACGGGGAAGCCCAGGTCGCCGGGCTCGAAATAGCGCTTCTCCAGGTGCTGGTGCGTCCGCTCGGGGTCGAACTCCACGTGTCCCGGCAGGTGGATCTTGCGGTAGACCCCGATGGTCCGGCCCTCGCGGTCCACCAGCACCGAGGTGTTGAAGTGGCGGCCCTCGGGGGTCAGCTCGGCATAGCCCAGGCTCAGTCCCATGCCGTACTGCCGGGCGCGGGCGAACAGCGGCGCGACGTCGTCGTTGGGCATCGTGCGCTCGAACCAGGCATCGGCCTCGGCACGATCGGCGTGGTACCAGCGCGGGAAGAACGTCGTCAGGGCAAGCTCGGGATAGACGATCAGGTCCGCGCCCTTTGCCTTCGCCGCGTCCATCAGCGCCAGCATGCGGCCGACCACCTCCGTCCGTCCCTCGGCCCTCTGGATCGGCCCGAGCTGGGCGGCGGCGACAGTCACGATGCGGGTCATGGCAGGGTCTCGCGGACGAGGATGGCAGGGCAGGGGCGGGGCACGGGCGTGGCCGCTCGTGCGCCAGACAGGCAAACACTATGCCTCCGACCGGCCCTGCGACAACCCGCGCCGGACAGCTGGAATGCGGCTTGCCTGCCGAAGGCTTGCGCCGGGCGACCAATCCGTCCAGCCTCGGCTCCGGTCCTGGCGGACCACGGGGAGAGGCCATGCGTGCAGTCATCGTCGGAGGCGCCGGATTTGTCGGCCTGAACATCGCCGAGGCGATGCTGGCGGCCGGCCACGACGTCACCGTGCTTGACCGTGCCGCCGTCCCGGCAACGGCCACGGCCGCCTTCGCCGGCCTGCCGGGCGATCTGTCCGTCGTGCAGGCGGATGTCGATGACGCCACGGCCGTCGCGGCGGCGCTGGCCGGCGCGAATGTGCTCATCTGGGGCGCGGCTATCACCGCCGATGCCGCCCGCGATGCTGCCGAGCCGGGGCGCATCCTGGCAGTCAACCTCGCCGCCCTCGTCCCCGTGCTCGAGGCGGCGCGCGCCGCGGGCGTTGCCCGCATCATCAATCTCAGCTCGGCCGCCGCCTACGGGTTTGCGCCGCCGGACGCCGGGCCTCTGACCGAAGAGGCCCCGGTCGACCCGGTCAGCCTCTATGCGGTGACGAAATACGCATCCGAGCGTGTCGTCGCGCGCCTTGCCGACCTGTGGGCGATGGATCTCGTGAACCTGCGCCTCAGCGCCGCCTGGGGCCCGTGGGAGCGTGCCGGCGGTGTCCGCGATACGCCGAGCCCCCAGGCCCAGATCATGCGGGCTAAGTCGGCCGGTCTGCCGGCCCTGCTGGCCCGGCCCGGCGCCCGCGACTGGGTCTACGCCCCCGATGTCGCCGCTGCGGTGCTCGCCGTCGCGACCGCCGCGTCGCTGCCGCACCGGCTCTACAACGTCACGACGCCGCGCGTGTCGACAGCGCTCGAATTCGGCGAACGGATGGCGGAGCGGCGTCCCGGCTTCGTCTGCCGCCTCGTCCACGCCGGCGAGATGCCGACCATCGACCTGCATGCGCCGAGGGATCGGGCGCCGCTGGCGCCCGATCGGCTCGCCACGGATCTCGGCTGGCGCTCCCCGGGCGATTTCGACGCGGCCGTGGCGGCCTATGCCGCCTGGTGGGAGCGCCACGGCGGCGCCATGATGGAGCACGCATGAAACTGTTCGCACGCACCGCCCTCGTCACGGGCGCCGCCTCCGGCATCGGTCGCGAGACGGCGCTGCTGTTTGCCGGCGAGGGCGCCAATCTCGTGCTGGTCGACCGGGACGCGGACGGTCTGGCCGCGACAGCGGCAGCGATTGAAGCCGCTGGTGGAGCAACCGTAAGCCTGGCGGGCGATGTCGGGGATCCCGCGCTCGCTCCCGCCGCTATGGCCGCAGTCCCTGCTGGTTGGGCACTGCCGACCATTCTGATGACTGCCGCCGGCTTCTCCGTCGGCGGCACCGTGCTGACCACGGACCCTGCCGACTGGGACGCTGTGATGCGCGTGCACGTCGGGGGAACCTGGCTGTTCGCCCGGGCGACCATTCCGGCCATGCAGGCCGCCGGCGGCGGCTCGATCATCACCGTGGCGTCGCAGCTGGCGCTGGCCGGAGGGCGCGGCAACAGCGCGTACATTGCCGCCAAGGGTGCCGTTCTCAGCCTGACCCGCACCATGGCGCTGGATTTTGCGGCGGATCACATTCGCGTCAACGCCATCGCGCCGGGTGCCATCGACACGCCGATGCTGCGCCGCAGCTTCGCCCGCCACGCCGATCCCGCGGCCGCGGAGGATGCCTCCGTCCGCCGTCATGCCCTGCAGCGCCTAGGCACGCCGCGCGAGGTCGCCGAGGCGGCGCTCTATCTGGCGGGCGACGGGGCGGGCTTCACCACCGGCACAACGCTTGTGGTCGACGGTGGATGGCTGGCCCAATGACGGTCGCCAATGAAGGGCCCGGCGGCCTGCCCGTCCTTGAGGCGCGGGTCCGCGCCGACCTCGCCATGACCGCGCATCCGCGCGCACCTTGGCTGCTGCCCCGCACCGGTCCCGACGGCACGCCGGCCCTCGACGTGCTGGTGGTCGGCGCCGGCCAGTCCGGCCTCGCGACCGCGTTCGGACTGCTGCGCTCGCGGGTCACCAACATTTTGGTGATCGACCAGGCCCTGGCGGGTGCCGAAGGACCGTGGCGCAGCTATGCGCGCATGCCGACGCTACGCAGCCCGAAGGACTTCACCGGTCCCGACCTCGATGTGCCGAGCCTCACCTACCAGGCCTGGCACGAGGCCCGCTATGGTGCGACGGCCTGGGATGCGCTGGTGCAGATCACCCGCACCGACTGGGCCGACTATCTCGACTGGTTCCGGGACGTCACGACCATTCCTGTCCGAAACGGCGTGGCGCTGCGGAGCCTTGCTCCGGCCGATGGCCTCATCGCGGCGATGGTTGAGACAGCTGCGGGTACCACGACGCTTTATGCCCGCAAGGTTGTGCTGGCCACCGGCCAGGAGGGCATGGGCGACTGGGACCTGCCCGAGCCTTTCGCCAGCCTGCCCGACGCCCTGCGGTCGCGCGCTTGCGATCCGATCGATTTTGCGGCCCTGGCCGGCAAGGTCGTCGCCGTTGTCGGGGCCGGCGCATCCGCCTTCGACAATGCCGCCACCGCGCTGGAGGCCGGGGCCCGTGAGGTTCACCTGCTGTGCCGCCGCCCCGAGGCCCAGGTGGTGCAGCCCTACCGATGGCTCACTTTCCGGGGCTTCCTGCGGCATCTGGGCGATCTCGATGATGCCTGGCGCTGGCGCTTCATGCGAAAAATCCTGGAGATGCGCGAGGGCTTCCCGCAGGCGACCTATGACCGTTGTGCCGTGCAGCCAGGCTTCCGCCTGCATCTGGGCGCACCGGTGATGGCGGCGCGGGCCGTCGACGGCCGTGCCCGGCTCGACGTGCCGGGAGGGTCGCTCTACGCCGATCATGTGATCGTTGCCGCCGGCATCACGATGGATTTTGCGGCACGGCCGGAACTGGCCGCCTTCACCGGCAACATCGCTTCCTGGGCTGACCGCTACACGCCGCCGGCCAACGAGACCTCCGACCGGCTGGCCCGGTTTCCCTATCTGGGCGCGGACTACGCGCTCAGCGAGCGCACGCCCGGCGTCACACCCTGGATCGCCGACATCCACGTCTTTTCGATTGCCTCGACCATGAGCTTCGGGGCGTCCGGTTCGTCCATCAACGCCATGACGACCGCGGTGCCCCGCCTCGTGTCGGGGATCACCCGCGGCCTGTTCGCGGGCGACGTCGAGCGCCACTGGCGCGATCTTCTGGCCTACGATGTTCCGCAGGCCGTGCTGCATTCCTCTTCGCAAGCGTGAGCGACCGGCTATCATGGCACCGCGGTTGCATGCCGTCCTTCGCAGACGGGACCATCGCCGCGCCCGCGGCCAACAGGGAGACGTGTCCGTGACCAGCCAGACCTTCCGCTCCATCCTCGCGACAGCGAGCCTGTGCGCCATGATGGCAGCCACGCCAGCGCTGGCACAGACCCGGGCCGAGACGCTCCGCCACGTCACCGGCGCCGCCGTCAACACGCTCGATCCGACCATGCCGGGCTCGACCCGCGAGGCCTTCGGCCTGAGCCTGTCGACCTATGACCGCCTTGTCTCCATGGGCCGCAAGCAGCTCAATGGGAAGTGGGTGTTCGACCTCGACACCATTCGTGGCGAACTGGCCGAGCGCTACGAGGTCAGCCCCGATGGCAAGACCATCACCTTCCACCTCCGCAAGGACGCCAAGTTCCACGACGGCACGCCCGTGACGACGGAGGACGTGAAGTGGTCGCTCGACCGCGCCGTCACGGCGAAGTCGCTGGCCGCGGCGCAGATGCTGACCGGCTCGATCACCAACGCCGACCAGTTCAAGATCATCGACGCCCACACCCTCCAGGTGACGCTGCCGAGCCCGGACAAGCTCGCGCTCCCCAACCTGGCGACGGTCTACCCGATCATCATCAACTCCAAGCTGGCCAAGTCCCATGCCACCGCCGAGGACCCCTGGGCGCAGACCTGGCTGAAGGACAACACCGCCGGCAGCGGCGCCTACACGATCGAGACCTACAAGCCAGGCGAGCAGATCATCCTGCGCCGCAACGAGGCGTGGAACCGCGGACCCGGCGGCGCCCAGGCCGGGTTCAAGCGCCTGATCACCCAGACGGTGCCCGAGGCGGCCACCCGCGCCAACCTGGTCGAGCGCGGCGACGCCGACATCGTTATCGACCTGCAGGCCAACGATGCCGCGGCCCTCGAGGCCAAGGGCAAGCTGAAGGTGATCTCGACACCGCAATACAACGCGATCACGTTCATTTCCTTCAACAATCAAATGCCGCCCTTCGACAACGTCAATGTCCGGCGTGCCATCGCCTATGCGCTGCCCTACGATGATATGTTCAAGGCCGCGTTGTTCGGCCGCGGCGCGCCGCTCTACAACGGCGACTGGAAGGACGGGCCGTCGGCCGGCACCTTCCCCATCCCGCAGCCGGTGAAGACCGACCTGGCGGTGGCGAAGAAGTTCCTGGCCGATGCCGGCATGCCGAACGGGTTTTCGACCACGTTCAGCTTCAATGTCGGTCAGGCCGGCACCGCCGAGCCGATGTCGGCCCTGCTGAAGGAGTCGCTCGCCAAGATCGGCATCACGGTCGACATTCAGAAGCTGCCCGACGCCCAGATGTCGACGCTGATCAACGAGAAGAAGCTGCCGTTCTTTACCGAAGGTGTCGTCGCGTGGCTGCCGTCGATGGATTATTTCTACCGGAACTTCTACATCGGCAACATTCGCTGGAACTATTCATCGCTGAACAATGCGCAACTGACTGAAATGGCGCAGGCGGCGCGGTTCGAGCCTGATGCGAAGAAATACGCGGACTATGGCCTGAAGCTCAACGCGCTGCACTTCGAGCTGATGCCGCAGATCCCGATCTGGCAGCCGTCGCAGGACGCGGTGATGCAGACCTCTGTCGAGGGCTACACCTACCAGTTCCACCGCCAGATCGACTTCCGTGACCTGAGCCGCAAGTGAGCCGCAAGTGAGCCGGCCTGGGCCCGTGATGCCCGGCATGCCCAGCAGTCTGGGACGGCGCGCGTGAGCGCGCTGTCCGGCACGGCGAAGCGCGCGGCGGCGAGGCTCCTGTCCTCGCTGCCGGCGCTGCTGGGGGTCCTGGTCTTTACCTTTCTGCTGATGCGGGTGCTGCCCGGCGATCCGGCGGTGTTCTTTGCGTCGGGCCCCAATGCCGGCAAGGAGGAGATCGAGGAGATCCGCCGGCAGATGGGCCTCGACAAGCCGATCCCCGAGCAGCTGGTCCGCTACCTCGCCGATATCGGCAAGGGCAATCTCGGCCGCTCGCTCACCACCGGGCAGCCGGTGCTGTCGGATCTGCGACAGCGGCTGCCGGCCTCGCTGGAGCTGACCCTGTCCGCCCTGCTGCTGGCGCTGCTGGCGGCGATCCCGCTCGGGATCGTGGCGGCCCTGCGGCCCGGATCGCTGGTCGACCACGCCGTCCGCTTTTTCTGCTCGCTGGGCGTATGCGTGCCCACCTTCGTGTCGGGCCTGCTGCTGATCTACGTGTTCTACTACCTGCTCGGCATCGCCCCCGACCCGACAGGCCGCGTCGACGTGTTCACGACGTTGCCGCCGGTCGTCACCGGCTTCCTGCTGGTCGACTTCGCGCTTGCGGGTGACTGGGAGGGCTGGACGGCGGCGGCGCGGCAGCTTGTCCTGCCGGCCTTCACCATGGCGCTGTTCGTCGTGGCGCCGCTGGCCAGGATCACCCGCGCGTCGATGCTGGCGACCCTGGGCAGCGATTTCATCCGCACCGCCCGGGCGCTGGGCCTGCCGCGCCTGCAGATCATCGTCGCCTACGCGCTGCGCAACGCCCTTCTGCCCGTTCTGACCATCGCCGGGATCGTGTTCTCGACGATGCTGGGCGCCAATGTTCTCGTTGAGAAGGTGTTCAGCTGGCCGGGCGTCGCCTCCTATGCGCTCGATGCCCTGCTGGCGTCCGACTACGCGCCCGTCCAGGGTTTCGTGCTGCTGATGGCGTCGATCTTCGTGATCGTGAACCTCACCGTCGACATTCTTTACGGCATCGCCGACCCGCGGGTCTCGGTCGCATGACGGCGACGCTGCGCCATGCCGTCTGGGTCCTGCGCGGCAACAAGGTCACGGCGGCCGCCTTTGCGGGTGCGTTCTTGCTGTGCGTGATCGCCGCGCTGGCGCCCTGGATCGTACCCTACGATCCCATCGCCTCGAATGTCGTCAAGGCGTTGCAGCCGCCCTCGTCGCAGCACTGGGCCGGGACCGACCAGCTGGGCCGCGACGTGTTCAGCCGGCTGGTGATGGCGGCGCGGCTCGACCTTGCCATCGCGGCCTCGGCGGTGACGCTCTCTTTCGCTGCCGGTGCCGTGATCGGCAGCATCTGCGGCTATGCGGGCGGCCGGCTCGACGCCGCGGTCGGTCGCTTCGTCGACGTGCTGATGGCGTTTCCGCTGTTCGTGCTGGCGATGGCGATGGTCGCCGCGCTCGGCAACCGCATCGAGAACATTGTCATCGCCACGGCGATCATCAACCTGCCCTTCTACATCCGCTTCGCCCTCGCTGAAGTGAACGTCCGCCGCAATGCCGGCTGGGTGGAAGCGGCGCGCGCCTGTGGCGACAGCCATATCTCCGTGATCCTGCGCTTCCTGCTGCCCAACATCCTGCCCGCCATGGCGGTGCAGATTTCGCTCAATCTCGGCTGGGCGATCATCAACGCGGCCGGACTGTCCTTCATCGGCCTGGGCGTCAAGCCGCCGACCCCCGAATGGGGGATCATGGTGGCAGAGGGTGCGCGCTTCATATCCACTGGCAAATGGTGGCTGGTGGCCTTTCCCGGCCTGGCGCTGATGTCGGCGGTGCTGTGCTTCAACCTTCTGGGCGACGGGCTGCGCGACATCCTCGATCCGCGGATGCGCACGTGAGTGCACCGCTGCTCGAAATTGTCGACGTCCGTGTCGCCTTCTCCACCCGCGCCGGCATTGTCGAGGCGCTGCGCGGCGTGTCGATCACCGTGGCGGCCGGCGAGACCCTCGGCATTGTCGGCGAAAGCGGCTCCGGCAAATCCGTCACCGCCTACGCGGCCACGCGCCTGCTCGATGCCGCCGGCCGCATCACCGGAGGGACGATCCGGTTTGGCGGCGAGGACGTGACGCGGCTCAATCCGCGCGCCATGCGGGCGCTGCACGGCGGCGCGATCTCGATGATCTTCCAGAACCCGCGCGCCGCCCTCAACCCGATCCGCACGGTCGGCCGGCAGATTGCCGATGTGCTGGCTGCCCACGGCCGGATCTCCGCCGGCGAGGCACGCGACCGGGCCTTGCAGCTTCTGCGCGACGTCCAGATCCGCGAGCCCGAGAAGCGCCTCGACGCCTATCCCCACGAGCTGTCGGGCGGCATGTGCCAGCGCGTCATGATCGCCATGGCGGTCGCCTGCCGTCCTGCGTTGCTGATCGCCGACGAGCCCACCACGGGGCTCGACGTCACCACCCAGAAGACCGTGATGGACCTGCTGGCGCGGCTGACAGCCGACCGCGGCATGGCCACGGTGCTGATCACCCATGATCTCGGCCTGGCGGCCCGCTACTGCGGCCGTGTCTGCGTGATGGAGCAGGGGCGGGTGGTGGAGGAGGCCGATCCGGTCAGCCTGTTTCGCCACCCAGCCCACGCCTACACCCGCCGCCTCGTCGCCGCCTCCCCCACCGCCACCTCGACCATCGCCGATCTCGTAACGGATGACGCGCCCGTGCGGGTCGAGCCGATCCCTCTGCCCCCGCCCGCCCCGGGGACGCCACCACTGCTCGATGTGCAGGGGCTGGTGAAGCGCTATCCCGGCGGCATCACCGCCGTCGACGGCGTGTCGTTCGCGCTGGAGCGCGGCGCCAGCCTCGGGCTTGTCGGCGAATCCGGTTCAGGCAAGTCGACGATCTCCCGCCTGGTGGCGCGCCTCATCGACGCCACCGACGGCCAGGTGCTGTTTGACGGCCGCTCGATCGGCGACATCCCGGCGCGCGATTTCCACCGGGCGCCGGAGCGTCGCGAGATCCAGCTGGTCTTTCAGGACCCGACCGACAGTCTCAACCCGCGCTTTTCGGCCTTCGATTCCATCGCCCATCCGTTGCTGCGCCTGGCGGGCATGCGGCCCGGCGACGCGTTGCGCCGCCGCGTCGAGGACTGCGCCGCCCGGGCAGGGCTCGGTCGCGACCTTCTCGGCCGCTTTCCGCATCAGATGTCCGGCGGCCAGAAGGCCCGTGTCGGCATCGCCCGCGCCATGGCCTGCGCGCCCCGCCTGCTCATTCTCGACGAGCCAACCGCCGCACTCGACGTCTCGGTGCAGGCCGTCATCCTGCAGCTGCTCGACCGGCTGCGGCGCGAGGAGGGCCTCGCCTTCCTGTTCGTCAGCCACGATCTCAACGTCGTGCGGATGATGTGCGAGCGCACCATCGTGCTGCAGAACGGCAAGGTTGTGGAGGCCGGCGACAGCCAGCGCCTCCTGCGGGCTCCGACCCACGACTACACCCGCGCGCTCGTCGCGGCAGTGCCGCATTTCGAAGGCGCCACCACGGTGCCCGCCTGACCACCCGGGCGCGACACGCTGTCATCCCGGCTTCATCCAGGCAATCTTGCGCCCTGCCGGACCTCCCCCTATGGTCCGCGCCGGACGCGCTGCGTCCATCTTGGGGCGTCGCCAAGCGGTAAGGCAGTGGATTTTGATTCCACCATGCGGAGGTTCGAATCCTCCCGCCCCAGCCACCCACCCATCCGTCTTGCTGCGGCCGCGCAGGCCCAAGAACCGGGGACCGTTCCAGTGTGTGCCGGTAGCGCTGGGCGATGATTGACAGGCTGGCGTCTGCCTGCCCGTTCCAGCAAAAGCAGTCGGGCAAGACCACGACCTCGTGCAGGACACCCATGTGCTCGCGCACGATCAGACAACCGGGCCGTGGCTCGTTCAGACACGTGCCGCGCAGGTCGACGGGATAAGGCCTTCTCCGATCGCCTTGATCTGCAGCGCCACGTAGCGCGAATAGGTGCGGCACTGGGCGAAGCTGCCGGCCATGATCCACAGGTTCTCCTGGGCGGTGCGCTTCCAGACGTTCCTCATGTCGCCATGGTGGTCAAAGCCCCAGATTGGGCCGACCTTCTCGGCTACCGCGTCTCCCAGAAGCCGGCGCACCGTATCCTGCATGTTGGTGTAGCCGGTCGCCAGGACCACCAGGTCGGCCGGGATAAGGCTGCCGTCCTTCATGGCGACGCCATCAGCAACGAACCGCTCCATGTCGGCGTTCTGGCGGACGGCGATGCTGCCGTCGCCGATCAGTGCTGAACAGCCGACGTCGAGATAATAGCCACCGCCGGTACGCAGGTATTTCATGTAGTAGCCGGAACCGTCCTCGCCGATGTCGGTGCGAAAGCCCCTGGCCTCCACCGCCGCGATCAGGTCCTTGTCGAGCTCCAGCATCTTCTGGGTCAGCAGCGTTTGGCCCTTGAGCATGATGTCGTAGGTCATCGACATGCTCAGGAGGTCGCAGTCCTCGCGGCTCGGACCTTCCGAATAGAGGGCGAAGACCAGTTGCGCGGCGGGCTCCACGCTGACGATGGTGGTGGGGCTGCGCTGGATCATGGTGACCCGCGCGCCCCAGCCGTGCAGGTCCTGGGCGACGTCGTGGGCGCTGGTGGACGACCCGACGATCACGGCGTCTCGCCCCTTCCACCGTTCGCCGTTCACGTAGGAATGGGTGTGCAGGGTCTCGCCTGCAAAGTCTGCGAGCCCGGGAAGCGCGGGCACTCTGGGCTCACCGCTCATGCCGGTGGCAATCACGAGATGGGCCGGGTGCAGGACATGGTCGACCCCCGCCCGCCGCAGCCGCGCCGTCCAGCGCTTGCTCACGTCGTCGAATTCGGCCGAGACCAGCGTCGTCGATGTCCAGTATTTCAGCTCCATGGCCCAGCTGTAGGACTCCAGCCAGTCGGCCAGCATGTCCTTCGGCAGGTAGACCGGCCATGTCGGGGGGTAGGGCATCCAGGGCAGGTCGCAGACCCAGGCCTCGTTGTGCAGCGTGAGCGCGCTGTAGCGCTTGCGCCAGTTGTCGCCTGCCCGCTCATGGCTGTCGACGACGAGGGTGTCGACAGCCATCTGGCCGAGGCGGGCGGCCAGCGTCATGCCGGCATGGCCGCCGCCTACGATCAGCACCTGGGGATCGCGCCTGTCGTAGGATTGAGCCGCCTCGATCCGCTCGCGCCAGTTCGGTGCCCCGAAATTCCGGGCGTACTCGCCCGTGCGAGGCCGGCGCGGACCTGTTTTCTCCTCGAACCCGTCGAGCTCCTGCAGAGTGGTGAGCAGCGTCCAGGCCCGGACGCAGGCGGCTGGCTCGTCCTGGCTCGCGCCGCTCCCATCGGCGGGGACGAGGCGCACGACGCCCCGTCCCCTTCCGAAGCGGGTGCGGAAATCGAAGAATGCCTCGAGCACGGTTCGCCCGCCGCGCGGCTTGAAGGCCGGCGCAGGCTCAAGGGACAAGGCAATCTCGCAAAGCTGAACCTCTGGCAGTCGTCCTGTGAGAACAGCGGGAACGGCGTCCCCTGTGTAGGTGCGAATGTCCCAGGTGACGGCCAGCCCGTCCCGCCATGCGCAGTCGGCGGTGAACAGGCCGGTCGCATCGGGCTGGCCGGCAGCCAATGAACTGAAACGTGACAGCCAGTCCCGGGCCGCCTCGACGACCGTTCTCCCCACCTGGCCTTCAGCGATGCGCGAGTGCTCGATGGCCATGCGTCAGTCCCCGATCCTCTGTCTGGCGACATCATCGACGTGCCGACATTCACCGTCAAGAAAGACCGAATATATATCGGGTTTCGTGGGCCCGATTGGATCGATCCCGTGCCCCGGGCCGAGACCAAGTGAGCTCCGGCAGGTCCGATCCTGGCGTTATCGGTCCAAAACCTTTGGCTCACGGTGCTCGAGAAAGGCTTCCACGCCTTCCCCGCCATCGGCGCCGGCCGCAAGGGCCGCAGACAGGGACTGGGCGTCGAGATAGGCATCCATCCAGGTGCGGCCTTCGAGGCGCGTACAGGCGGCCTTGCGGGCTCGAAGCGCCGGCAGGCTCTTGCCGGCGATCTGCCGCGCCAGATCAAGCGCACTCGGCAACACCTGGCGCTTGGGCAGGACGGCGTTGAAGAAGCCGGTCGGTTCCAGTTCACGAGCCGTGAACTTGCGGCCGGTGAACAGCATCTCACGGACCTTGGCTTCCGGCATTTTCAGCAGCGCAAACAGGCCTGCACCGCCAGCCACCAGACCGTAATCGATCTCCGGACAGGCAAACCTCGCCTCCTCGGCGGCGATCCGCAGATCGCAGAGGGCAGCCATGATCATGCCGATGCCGATGGCATGGCCGTTGATTGCGGCAATCACCGGTCGGTCGAGTGTGAAGAAGCCGGGGAGCCGCGCGTTGATGTGGGCGTAGCGCTCCTTGCGCCTGACCGGGTCCATGCCCACGAAGTCGCGCAGGTCTGCCCCGCCGCACCACGCCCGTGCCGTCTCGGGTGCAGTCAGCACAAGCACGCGCACATCCGTGCTGGCACCGACGAAGGCCGTGAGCTCACCCAGGTCGTCATAGACCGACAGGGACACGGCATTGACCGGTGGACGGTCAAAGAGCGCGACGGCGACGCCGTCCGCTCCAACCTCGAGCCTGATGCTACCGAACTGCACGGCCTGGAGTCCTTGGCGGTGCGGCTGTCACGCTCGGGCAAGCATGCTGAGAGCAACCGCCGGGATGAGGGCGCCCACGAAACGGGCGTAGACACTTCATGCTAGCGGTCGCGCTTGCCACGGCAAGGCCTCCTGGGGCGCGAGCGTGCAGTCTTCCGAGAATCGCTCAGCTTTCTGGCGCTCGCATCCGGTCAACCGAACTCGACGAAGAACCAGGCAGTCCATGGCCAAAGGCGCACACCGAAGCGACGCACGGTATCCAAATTCTATTCGGGTTGACGCCTGCGTTGGGATCGTCTTTGCTCGCCGGAAAGCACACCGGGAGGATGACGATGGCATTGATCACGCGGCGGGCCCTGCTGGCCTCGACCTTGGCGGCAAGCATCGGACTGCCAACCGCCCGAGCCCAGAGCTTTCCCTCCCGGCCGATCACGATGGTGGTTCCCTACGCGGCTGGCGGCCCGACGGACGTGGCGACCCGGGTCCTGGCGGAACAGATGCGGGAAACCCTGGGCGTCGCGGTGGTGATCGAGAACAAGCCGGGCGCCAGCACCATCATCGGCGCCCAGTCGGTAGCGTCGGCCAGACACGACGGCCACACAGTGATCATGGTCACCACGACCACGCTGTGCACGAACCCGCATCTGTACAAGAAGCTGTCCTACCGGGTGGAAGACTTCGCTCCCGTCGCCATGGCTGTGAAAGTGCCGCTGGGGTTCGCCGTCAAGGCCTCGCTGCCGGTGCGGACCATCGCCGAGTTTCGCGACTATGTGCGCCAGCGCCCCGGCCAGATGAACTATGGGTCCGCCGGGACAGGCGCAAACTCGCAACTCGTCAATGCGCTGATGAACCAGCGGCTCGGGATCCAGATGACGGAGGTGCCGTACCGGGGAACAGCGCCGGCGCTGAACGACCTGGCAGCCGGTCATGTCGACGCGCTGGTCGACGCCCTTGCAACGCTTCTGCCCCTCCACCAGTCGGGCCAGATCCGCATCATCGGGAATTTCGACGATGTCCGCTCGGCGGTGGCGCCGGACGTGCCGACCTTCGCGGAATCGGGCTATTCCGACCTGGTCGCGTTCACCTGGTTCGCGGTCATGGCCCCCGCCAAGGTGCCAGGCCAGGCCATCGACCGTCTCCATGATGCCGTATCGAAGGCCGTCCTGTCGCCCGAGACGAAGCGGCGCTATGCCGAGCTTGGCTTCATTCCGCAGACCTCGACGCCGAACGAACTGGCCGACTACATCGCGTCCGAGAACCGGCGATGGGCGCCACTCATCAAGCAGTTGGGCATCCAGCTCGACTAGCACCGTGGGCTGGCGCGGCGCGCCATGTCGCGGGACGGTGTGGAGGGGCACATCCATGGCGATCGAGATCACCGGTTCCTATCGCTTCCTCAAGCCGCGCCCCGAGTGGCTCGCGCTTCGGCAGGAGGCTGTTCTCGAACCCGAGCGCGCGATCCTCGATGCCCATCACCACATCTGGGAGCAGGACGGCAATCCCTATCTGCTCGACGGTCTCGTCGCCGACCTCGATACGGGCCACAATGTGGTCGGCACCGTCTTCATCGAAGCCCATTATGGCCACCGCACCGACGGGCCGTTGGCGCTGCGGCCGGTCGGGGAAACCGAACGGATCGACCGACTGGCGCAGGAGGCCGGCCGACGTGGCCGTCCCGGCATCTGTACGGGGATCGTTGGTTTCGCTGACCTGATGCTCGGCGAGGACGTGGTTCCGGTGCTAGAGGCGCATATCGCGGCCTCCCCAACCCGCTTCAAGGGCATCCGGCATTTCGTCTCGCATGATCCCGCCTTTCCCGACGGCATCATCGTCAAGCCGGCCAATCCGGGCTTGCTGGGAACGACGGCCTATCGCGACGGATTACGCGCGGTGGGCAGGCAAGGCCTGAGCTATGACGCCATGCTGTACCACCGGCAGATTCCCGAGTTGACGGAAGTGGCGCGGCTCCTGCCGGATCTGCCGATCGTGCTCGACCACTACGGCTCGATCCTCGGCCTAGGCCCCTTCGCCACCCATCCGCGGGACACCTTCGAGGCCTGGCGAAAGAATCTTGCAGCGCTCGCCACCTGCCCCAATGTCAGCATCAAGCTGGGCGGCATGGGCATGGTGATCTGTGGCGGCCGTTGGCATGAAAACGAGTTACCCCCGGGATCGGACGAACTCGCGCAGGCCTGGCGACCCTATTTCGAGATCGCCCTCGGTCTCTTCGGTGTCGAGCGCTGCATGTTCGAGAGCAACTTTCCCGTCGACAAGGGCATGGTTTCGTACCAGGTCCTCTGGAATGCCTACAAGCGCCTCGCATCCGGGATGACCGAGAGCGAGAAGTCGTCGCTTTTCCACGACAATGCCTGCCGCTTCTATCGCATCACCGCATAGCGACGCCAGTCAGCGCGTGATCCTGGCGCGGGTGGCCTTCTTGCGAACCGGTGTCGTCGGCGGCGGCTCCAGCAGCAATGCCATGACCCGATCGATCATGGCGTTGGTGGCTTTCATAAGGTCTCTGGGCTTGCGGTACAGCAACCAGGTGATCAGCACCTGGTTGAGGCTGCCATTGAGAATCGCTGTCGACTGGTAGACATTGCCGCATGTCCATTCGCCGTCGCGGTTGCCGTCGCGCAGCAGGCGGACAATGACACGCGCGTAATTGTCGATGCTGCGCCGAACAGTTGTCTCTCCAACCATTACACTCGGCCAGATCTCAAGGTAGAAGGTCCTGGCCCATTCAGGATTGCGGCGGGCGAAATCGGCCGTCAGGTGGAGATAGCTGCGGAGCCGCTCCCGGGCGGTGAGCAGCGATGCGGCCTCGCCCGCATATTCCTCATAGAACCGGGTGAGATGGAAGACCGGCACCGCATAGGCGAGTTCTTCCTTGCTGGGGAAGTATTCGTAGATCGACGAGACAGGCATGCCGGCTTCGGCGGCGATATCGCCGATGCGCGCACGGGAAATGCCGTCGCGGGCGAAGACCCGGAGCGAGGCACGCAGGATTTCCTGCTCGCGCCGTTTGCTGCGGTCCTGCTTGCGACGGGACATCTCCTCACGACTTTCGTCGGCCAGTGCCGCCAGGAAGTCGGCCCATGCGACGTCGCCGGTCGCCGAGCCAGCCCGCGTCAGTGCGCCGGCGCGAAGGGCGACTGTCTGATCCTCGTCATTCATGGCAGGTCACGCAGCGCTCGCGGGGCAGGAGGATGGGCGCCTTCAGTCGGACTCAGGCACGAAGACAAAGACGCCCGCAAATCCACCGCCGGCAACAGGCTCAAAACGATTTTCGGTTTTAGCGGTCACCCACGGAACGGTCAAACCTGAAAGCACCGGCTTTTTTTCTTCGGATTCGCGACGAATTGCCACCGCCAATCCGGATAGGACAAACCGGAAAAGCCGATAAAAAATCGACTTTACCGTTGACATGCTCTTTGGCATCGTCAGAATGCCGGCATCGGAAGAGATCGCTGGTAAGCGGTCCGTATCGGAC
>JBEIIL010000079.1:0-17928 GCA_040380755.1 Methylobacteriaceae bacterium
AGCAGGCCGACAAGGGCAGGGCGGCCGTTCCGGCCGGTGCGGAGGTCGGCGAGCACGTCGGCGGCCCTGGCGCTGCGGCCGCGGGCCTCGTCCAGTTCGCGGTACGCCAGCAATCCGGCATCGGAGGTGATGCGGGAGCCGTGGAACTCCATCTTCACGCGGCGGTCGAAATCGAGCCGGAGGGAGCGATCGCCTGCTTCACCCGCCGGGTGCGTCATCACGGCCTCGCTCGATCCGGATCAACCTACTGATTATTCTATCTGAATCGCGCCCCCTGCGCCTCAAATCCGTGTGCCATCCGGCGAATGCGGGTTCATAAGCCTATTGGCTCATGGGGTGGGGGCACGATTGGACGCCGATCATGGCCCTTGAAAACGTCAAATTTCCTTGCAAATTCATAGGACTAAGCCAGCCAGTTGGTGCGGTCAAAGTTGGGGTCTGACTCACAGAGATGGTTTGCCTGATTTAACCGACTTCCACCGGATGACCTGCTTGTTGGGGGCGAGTTTGGTCGGACGGAAAGGCCATGGCAAGGCCGACCGCCGGTCAAGTACCCCGCCTGGAGTGCCCCCCGTTTTGACCGAACAGAGCGCACTCCAACGACGAGGTCCGCAAGGGCGAGGTCGAGGGCTGACGGTGATCCGTAGACACAGCGTCTTGATGTTGTATCTACGGCCGGCCGGCCGGCGGGCGCCAGGCGACGGTCGTGGCCTCGATGCCGCTGCAAACGATTAGGTTAGGCCGGCCGCCGTGTCCGGTTTGCCACTGGTCAAAATATGCATTGTTATTCAATGACGCGGTCGCGATAGGTTTGACATCTCAACGTGTTGTCATCGCTTGGATTTTCGTTAACGACGCATTAACCCGAAGTGCCGACAGTCCGCTGCAGCAGTCTGGAGCGCCAATGCGGGTCGATCCCCGATTCACCGTGACCGCACCGACCACCGGTCCCCGCCGGGCGGGCAGCAGCGGCTTCACGCTCGATGGCGGGGGCGAGGTGCGGGCGGCCAGCACGGGGGCCAGCGCCGCGACCCATGGGCTCGGCGGGATCGAGGCGCTGCTGGTGCTGCAGGCCGAGCACGACCCGGCCGAGCGCAAGAAGCGTGTCGTCCAGCGCGGCCGCGACCTGCTCGGCGCGCTCGACGGGCTGACAGCATCGATCCTGGCTGGACGCATCGCGCCGGCCGATCTCGCGCGCATCCGGACGGTTCTGTCGCAGCGCCGCGAGTTCACGGATGATCCACGCCTCGACGAGGTCCTCGCCCATATCGAGCTCAGGGCCGAGGTGGAGCTCGCCAAGCTCGGCCGCTGAAACCGGGTGGCCGACGGCGCAAGGCACGTGCCGCGTCGAAAGCCGGCTGCCGCATGTGGGTGGTGGACGCCGAATGAGTCCATCCGGCGTTGACGCCCGGCCCGGTTTCAGCTCATGACGTGCCGCCCGGCGAGCGGTCGGGCACGATCCCGACCAGGCTGATGCTGTTCAACTCCTTCGTCTTCCTGCTCGGGTTCCTGCCGGCCGCGCTCGCCGTGTATGCCCTCGCCTGCCGGTATGCCCCTGCCGCGCGGCTGCCGGTGCTGCTTGTCCTCTCGGTTGTGTTCTACGGCTGGTGGGACTGGCGTTTCATCCCGCTGTTGGCCGCCTCGGTGGTGGTGAACTGGGCGGTGGCGCAGCTGTTCCTGGCCAGCGGCCGGGGCATCGTCATCACGGCCGCCATCGTTGCCAATCTGGCGGTGCTGGGCCTGTTCAAATATGCGGGGTTCCTGGCGGGCATCGCCACCGCGCTTGGCCTGCCGCTGGCGCGGCCCGAGCTGGCGCTGCCGCTCGGCATCAGCTTCTTCACGTTCCATCACGTGATGTATCTGGTCGACCTGCGGGCCGGGCGCGCGCCGCGCTATGACCTCGTGGGTTACGGCCTTTACATCGCCTTCTTCCCGCAGGTGCTCGCCGGGCCGCTGGTGCGGTGGAGCGAGGTGATGCACCAGTTCGACCGCAAGCCCTTCGGGCCGGGGTGGGAGGAGCTGTTCGTCCGCGGCGCGCTGCTGCTGATCCTCGGCCTGGCCAAGAAGACGCTGATCGGCGACCCGCTGGCCGATTATGCCGATCCGGTCTTCAAGGCCGCCGCGGCCGGCGACCCGGTGAGCGTGCGCGAGGCCTGGCAGGGCGTGCTGGCCTTCACCTTCCAGATCTATTTCGACTTCTCCGGCTACACCGACATGGCGCTCGGCCTCGCCCTGATGATCGGCATCCGCCTGCCGCAGAATTTCGACGTGCCCTACCGGGCGACGTCGCTGCAGGATTTCTGGCGGCGCTGGCACATGACGCTGTCGCGGTTCCTGCGCGACTATCTGTATGTGCCGCTGGGCGGCAACCGGCGCGGGCTGTCGCGGCAGGTCCTGGCCCTCGTCGCGACCATGACGCTCGGCGGCCTCTGGCATGGGGCCGGCTTCACCTTCGTGGCATGGGGGCTCGCCCATGGGCTCGGCCTCGCCGTGTGCCTGCTCTGGCGCCGGGCCGGCCTCGCCATGCCGGCGGCGCTGGGGCTGGTGCTGACCTTCGCCTTCGTCAGCCTGACCTGGGTGCTGTTCCGCGCCGAGAGCTTCGCGGCGGCGGCGACGCTCTACAAGGCGCTGTTCGGGTTCGCGCCGATGGGGTCGGGCTTCAAATGGCGTGCGCTGGCCGTGGCCGCGGCCTTCGCGTTCATCGGGCCTACCGCCTATGCGCTGGTCGAGCGCGCGCCGCCGCGGCGCTGGATCGCCGTGGCGGCGGCGGTGCTGTTCGCGATTGTCCTGCTCAAGATCGGCGACGATGCGAACTATGAATTCATCTACTTCCAGTTCTGAGGCGCCGGCAGCGGCCGAAAAGGCGGCAGCACGCTGGCGATCCATGCTGCTTTGGCTTGCTGCGCTCGCGGTGATCCTGCCGGCTGTCCTCCTCGGGGCCCTGGCGGCGGTCGATCCCTACGATACGGGGCGGTTCTCCGTCATTGCCGCCAGAGGTGTTGCCGCGCAGGGGCCGCGCACCGCCAATGCCAGCCGGGGACGTGACCCGGCGTTCAACGCCGCCATCATCGGCAATTCGCGGATGCAGCTGGTGTCACCGCAACGGCTCGACAGGCTGACGGGCTTGCGCTTCGTGTCGCTGACGGTTCCGGGCACCGACAGCATCGAGCAGGCGGCCATGCTGCGCTGGTTTGCGTCCCACCGTGACGCACCTTCCGCCGTGGTCGTCGGTGTCGACGCCTTCACCTGCGGGGGCGGGGTCGGCAGCGGCCGGACGCCCTTCCCGCACTGGCTCTATGCCGGAACCGGCCGGACCTATCTGGCGGGACTGTTCCGTCTCGATGCCGTGGAGGCTGCGGTCGGCCGGCTGGCCATGCTGGCCGGACGGCGGCCTGCGGCAGGACGGGACGGAACATGGGACTATGAAGAGGGCCGGCAGTGGACGCCGGCGCTGGGCGAAGCCTTGCGCCAGGCACCGGCCGAGCCGCTGGCCATCTCCGCCGGCCCGTTCCCGATGCTGGAGCTCCTTGCCAACGCGGTCGACGCGCTGCCGGCCTCGACCCGGGTCGTCTACGCGCTGCCGCCGGTCTTTGCCGGGCTGTTGCCGGCCCCCGGCTCGCCGCACGACCGGGCGTCGGGCGCCTGCCGCGAGAGGCTCGCCTCGCGTGCGGCCGCGCGACCGGGCGCGGCAATTGCCGACCTCCGGTTCGATTCGCCACAGACGCGCGATCCGGCAGCCTTCTGGGATGCGACGCACTATGGTCGCACGCTGGCCGAGCAGCTGGAGGCGCTGATTGCGGCCCAATTGCGTTCCGGAGCATGACAGTGATTTGGCCAAGAAACGCTTCGGTTCCGGGTGATTTGTGACGCGGTCTTCGCAAACCCTTAGGAACGCGGACGTTTTTACTCTTGTGCGCTGCTCGAAACGGCGTTGCCGCCGCAAGGGTGCATCGCTATAGTCCGCGCCGCCCGGAGGGGCTCGAACGAAAGTTGGACATGGCTGCGAAAGCTAGGGCGAACATGGCGACGATGACCCTCGAACCGGCCTACCGGCCGGGTGACGATGAGCCCTTCATGAACGAGAGGCAGCGCGAGTATTTCCGTCGCAAGCTGCTCGCCTGGAAGGACGATATCCTGCGTGAGAGCCGCGAAACACTGGCGGCTCTCCAAAACGAGAGCGAGAACCATCCCGACCTCGCCGACCGCGCGTCGTCGGAGACCGATCGGGCGATCGAGCTTCGCGCCCGCGACCGGCAGCGCAAGCTGATCGCCAAGATCGATGCCGCAATGGCGCGCATCGATGAGGGTACCTACGGCTATTGCGAGGAGACCGGCGAGCCTATTTCGCTGAAGCGCCTGGAGGCGCGGCCGATCGCGACGTTGTCGATCGAGGCGCAGGAGCGCCATGAGCGCAACGAGCGCGTCTACCGCGACGACTGAGCCTCTGGGACAAGGGCCGCTGGAAACGAACCCTGCACGGCGCCCGGTCCCCCGCGGCGCCGTTCGGCGGTTCGGGGCGGCAAGGAAGGCCAAGGCCTGATAGTCCGAGACTTGACAGCCCGAGGCCTGATAGCCCGAGGCCTGATAGGCCGAGGCTTGGCAAGCCAAGACTCGGGTCGGCGAGCGGGGGGGGCCGCCACCGGCCGGGAGCCCGGCGGCGGCCGTGCGGGTCGCAGATGCGACCCATCCGGTGACCTGGCGGACGTGGGGAGCGTGCCGGGTCTCCGGGAGAGGAGGGATCAGAACGGCAGGATGATGTCCATGACCTGCTGGCCGTAGCGCGGCTGCTGGACGTCGGTGATCTGGCCGCGGCCGCCATAGGCGATCCGGGCCTGGGCGATCTTGGAGCTGTCGATCACGTTGTCGGCCTCGATGTCCTCGGGGCGGATGACGCCGCCGACGATCAGCTCGCGGATCTCGAAATTGACCCGGATCTCCTGCTTGCCCTCGATGACGAGATTGCCGTTGGGCAGCAGCTGGGTGACGACGGCGGCGACGTTGGTGATCAGCTCCTCGGACCGGCGGACCGAGCCGGCGCCGGCACTCGACCCCGACGACTGGGCATCGACGAGGGCATCCGAGGTCGTGCCATCATTGAGCACGCCGGTGAGGTTGTTCTCCAGGCCGAACATCTTGGCGGCGCCGAACGATTCTGAACCGCTGCGCGAGCGCTTCGTCGAGTTGTCGATGTTGGCCTTGTCGGTCACCTTGACGCGGACCGTGACCAGATCGCCGATCTGGCGGGCGCGCTGGTCCTTGAAGAAGGCGCGCGAGCCCTGGCGCCAGAGCGAGTTCGATGCATAGCTCACCGGCTCGGGCGACGGCATCGGCATCTGCACCGGCTTGTAGCCGGCCTGGGCAGTCGGGTCCTCGATGGCCGAGAGTGTTGGCGCCTTGCCGACATTGGCGAGCCGGTCGAGCGAGCCGCAGCCGGCGAGCGCGGTGGCCATGGCGGTGGCAGCGAGAAAGCGGACAGGCAAGGACAGCACAGGGCTGGTGAACACGGGCATGGGAGCCTCCTATCGGGACTGCGGGCCGGAGCGCAGCCCGGCGACGCGGCCGGGTGCGCCCAGCGAGACGGTGACGGTGCCGGGACCGGTCACCACCGCCTGCAGGGTTCGTTTCGACTGGGGGTTGATGACGAGGATCGTGTCGCCGAGGCCGCCGGCCTCCATGGCCTTGCCGCGCATCGACAAGGCGAGACCGGGCGTTTCGTAGACGACGGCAACGATGCCGTTCTTCTCGACCAGCTCCTGCCGGGCGAGATCGGAGTCGCGGAGCACTGCGCCGGCCTGCAGGGCGGACCGTGAGACGCGGCCTGTCAGCATGGCGGGATCGGCCAGAGCGACGGACTGGACATCGGACCTGGGCCTGCGTTCGAGGCGGATGTCGCTGGCGCGGACCTGTTCGCCGCGCGCCATCGCCCGTTTCAGGACCGGGACCTCGAGGGTCTCGACCACCTGTCCGGACACGCGTATCGGTCGGATCGTCGTGCCGCGGTGGCCATCCACCGCGACCGCTGCCTGCACGCGGCGACCGCGCGCGTCATAGACGAGATCTGTGACGCGCAGCGATCCGGTGGCCTCGGGATCGAGGTGGACCTGGGTCTCGCCATTCTCCAGAACCAGCGTGACCTCGGCATCGCCGACACCGTAGCGGCCGAGCAGGGCCTCGCCCACCGCCAGTTCGAGCTCGGTGCGTTGGACGCGCCGGGCCGCGCGGTTGACCACGACCTGCGCGATGCCGGCAGCGTCGAGGTCGAGGCCCGCAGCCCGGGCCGCCTCGACGACGCGTGCGGCCTGGATGGTGCCGCTCTGGCCCAGTGCCGGGGCACGGAAGACGGCCTTGCCGGCCGCCTGGCCGGCATTCTCGACAAGGTCGCCCAAGACCACGATGTCGGCGGCGACAACGGCGTCGCGGCGCAGGACCGGGCGGTCCTGGGCCATGGCCGGCAGGGAGACGGCGGACAGAAGGACGGCGAGCGCGAGGCGGCGGAGAATTCTGGCGTGCATCGCTCAGCCCCTGAACATCTGCGAGGTCGCCGACAGCATCTGGTCGGTCGCGGTGATTACCTTGGCGTTCATCTCGTAGGCACGCTGGGCGGCGATCAGCGAGGAGATCTCCGTGACAGCGTTGACGTTCGATTCCTCGAGATAGGACTGCTGCAGGTTGCCAAGCCCGTCCGAGTTCGGATTGCCGGTGATCGGCTGGCCGGATGCCGCGGTCTCGATGAAGAGGTTGTCGCCGATCGAGTCGAGGCCGGCCTTGTTGACGAAGCGGGCGAGTTGCAGCTGGCCGAGCGTCGTGGGTGCGGTGCTGCCCGAGACCGTCGCCTGCATGGTGCCGTCGGACGCGACGCTGACCGATATGGTGTTGTTGGGAACGGTGATCTGCGGGCTGAGCAGGTAGCCGTCATGCGTCGTCAGGCGGCCGGTGCTGTCAAGCTCGAGCGATCCATCGCGGGTGTAGGCGGTGCGGCCGTCCGGCATCGTGACCTGCAGGAAGCCCTCGCCGCGGATGGCGATGTCATATTGCTTCTCGGTCGGGGTCAGGGTGCCCTGGCTCATCACGCGGGCAGTCGACACGGTCTTGACGCCGGAACCGATCTGGATTCCCGACGGCACCTGGGTGTTCTGGTCGGACGTGGCCGAGCCAGGCCGGCGCAGCGTCTCGTAAAGCAGGTCCTGGAACTGCGGCCGCTGGCGCTTGTAGCCGGTGGTGCGCAGGTTGGCGATATTGTTGGAGATGACCTGGACGTTCAGCTCCTGGGCCGCCATGCCTGTGGCGGCGGTGTAGAGGGCGCGCATGGTTCAGTCTCCTCAGGCCGGGACGCTGGCAAGACGCTCGATGGCGGACCGGCGCATCTCATCGGTGCGCTGGATCATCGAGGCGACGGACGCGTAGGTGCGGTTGACCTCGATCAGCCGGCTCATCTCGATCACCGGCTTGACGTTGGAGCGTTCGATGGCGCCCGACTCGACGCGGACATTGGGGCCGGGCGCCGGCAGCGGCGCCGCGGTGGAGTAAAGATTGTTCCCGTCATTCCGCAGGACCCTCGGGTCGGGAACGCCGGCGAGCTTGATCCGCCCCTTGGTGCCCTCATCGGTCGACACGGTGCCGTCGGCGCCGATGGCGATGAACTTTTCCGAGCCCGTGAAGGTGAAGTTGCCGCTGTCGCCCTGGACCGCATGGCCGTCGCTGGTGACGAGCTCGCCACGGCCGTTGATCTGCAGTGCGCCGTTGCGGGTGTAGCGGTCGCCCTGGGCCGTGCGCACCGCGATCAGCGCGTCGCCCTGGATGGCGATGTCGAGCGGGTTGCCGGTCTTCTCGATGGCGCCGGCGCCAAAATCGAGAATGGACCCCTTGTCGACCACATAAGACAGACGCCGGTCCTGCCGCTGGAAGGTATCCGCATTCGCCTTGGGCGAGAGATACTCCTCGAAGCGCAGCGACCGCGCCTTGAAGCCGGCCGTGCTGATATTGGCGACGTTGTTGGCGATCACGTCGAGCTCGCGGGCCAGCGACATCTGTCGCGACAGCCCGATGAGAAGCGCATTCTCCATCGCCGATGCTCCCGGTTGGCAGCCCCCTGGCCGGGCGCTGCCGCAGTCCCCCGTGGCTGTCTCGACGCTCCCCAGCGCGACGGCCACGCCAACAGTCTCGCAACCCGCGTGCCAGTATGGTAAATCTGGAAAAAATTTAACAAATACAGCAATTTATAGAAGAGAGACGTGCTCTCTGAAGGCGCCAGAACGACCCGCAAGGGCAGTTTCGACCCGGCAATTCGTGCCGGGTGGGGCCGCGGCTTAAGGCTTCGTTAACCCTGCCGGGCGATGGTCCGGAGACGAACGGAACCCGGGCCCGGGTCCGTCCGCTGGCGGGCGTGGTCGGACATGGCGAAGAAGCCGAAGAAGGGTGCAACCGAGGACAAGGCGGAGGCCGAGGCCCCCGCTGCCGATGACGGTGCGCCCAAGGGCGGCGGCAAGAAGAAGCTGATCATCATGGTCGCGGCTGCCGTGCTCGTGCTGGGCGGCGGCGGGGCAGGCTGGTTCCTCTTCCTCAAGAAGAAGCCCGACGCTGCGGCCGAGCATGGCGGCACGCCCGCGGCAGCGCCCCCGAAGAAGACCGCCTTCCTCGAAATGAAGGACATGATGGTCAACCTCGCCGGCCAGAACGTCCAGCAGACGACCGAGCGGCCGCGCTATCTGAAGATGAAGATCGCGCTGGAAGTGTCCGACCCGAAGGTTGTCACCGAGGTGCAGCCGCTGCTGCCGCGCATCGAGGACATGTTCCAGGTCTACACGCGTGAGCTCCGGCCGAGCGATCTCGAAGGTTCTGCCGGCGTCTACAGGCTGAAGGAGGAACTGCTGCGCCGCATCAACGTGGCGATCTACCCCTCGAAGGTCGAGGCCGTGCTGTTCAAGGAGATCCTGATCCAGTGATCCGGGGCGCACGCAACCATGGCTGACGAAAAGGGCGGCGAAAGCGACGCGATCGCGGCCGAATGGAGCGCCATGATCGAGGCGGCCGCGACCGCCAACGTGCCGGATGCCGGCGTCGACCGGCTGCTCAACCAGGACGAGATCGACAATCTCCTCGGCTTCTCCACCGATGACACGAGCGAATCGAGCCGCTCGGGCCTGCGCGCCATCGTCGATTCGGCGATGGTGTCGTACGAACGCCTGCCGATGCTGGAGATCGTCTTCGATCGCCTGGTGCGGCTGCTGACGACCAGCCTGCGCAACTTCTTCTCCGACAACGTCGAAGTCTCGCTGTCCGACATCAACTCGGTGCGGTTCGGCGATTACATCAACTCGATCCCGCTGCCGACCATCCTGTCGGTGTTCCGGGCCGAGGAATGGGATAATTTCGGTCTGCTGACCGTCGATTCGACGCTCGCCTATTCGGTCATCGACGTGCTGCTGGGCGGCCGGCGCACCACCACCACGGTGCGGATGGACGGGCGACCCTATTCGACCATCGAGACCAGCCTCGTTCGGCGCATGCTCGACATCGTGCTGGCCGATACCGAGCAGGCGTTCGAGCCGCTGTCGCCGGTGCATTTCAGCATCGACCGCATCGAGACGAACCCGCGCTTCGCCTCGATCTCCCGTCCTGCCAACGCCGCGATCCTGATCCAGCTGCGGATCGACATGGAGGGCCGCGGCGGGTCGGTCGAGATCCTCCTGCCCTACGCGACCATCGAGCCCATCCGCGAACTGCTGCTGCAGAGCTTCATGGGCGAGAAGTTCGGGCGCGACCCGATCTGGGAAGACCATCTCGCGACCGAGATCTGGCAGGCCCGCTCCGACATCGACGCGATTTTGTACGAGACCCACCTGCCGCTGCGCCAGATGCTGGCGATGAAGGTGGGCGACACGCTGATGTTCGACATGGAACCCGATGCGCCGGTGAAGCTGAAATGCGGCCAGGTGCTGCTCAGCGAGGGCCGCATGGGCCGGGTCGGTGAAAAGATCGCGGTGCGCGTGCTGCGCCCGCTGAAGCGGTCCAAGACCACGTTTGCCGCCTATGAGGCGAGCGCCGCAGCCCCGAGGGACAAATGATGATCGGCATGCTGATCGAAGCCATGGTGTGCGTTCTGCTTGCCGCCACCATCGCGCACTGCGTCGTGCTGGACCGCCGCCTGCGCCGGCTGAAGGCCGACGAGGACGCCATGCGCAAGACGATCGGCGAGCTGATCGGCGCCACCGACAAGGCGGAACGGGCCGTCTCCGGTCTGCGCGGCATCGTCGACGACTGCGACCAGACCATCGCGGCGCAGTTGCGCGAGGCCGAGCGCCACAGCGCCGACCTGGCGGTCCAGATCCGCTCCGGGGACGACGTCATCGCCCGCATCAGCCGCATCGTCGCCTCGGCCCACGGCGGCACCGCCGTACCGGCGTCCGACGAGCCGGCGCCGGCCGCGCCGCGCAATCTCGGTGCCACCCTGGCTGCCGCGCAGGCCTTCGCCGAGCGGGCGCATCGCAGGGTGCACGGTCAGGCCGCATGAGCTGGAGGGTCCGCCTGTTTCCGGCGATGGCGGGAGCGGCGGGCGCGCTGCTGCTGCTGAAGGCCGTCGACCTTGGCGCACCCTTGCTGTCGGGCCCGGCACCAGGCCCGACGATCGCCCAGACCTTCTTCAAGGTGCGCGGCAATCTCGAGCCGCTGGATCCGCTGGTGACCGGCTCGACTCCGCCGAAAAAGGAGAAGAAGGAGCCCGAAGCGCCACCGCCCCCTTTGCCCGGCACCAGCCTGAGCAAGCCGGTGGTGCTCGACAAGCCGGTTCCCTCGCCCGGGGAGAAGGCCATCCTGGAGAAGCTCGGCGAGCGGCGCGAGGCGCTGGATGAGCGCCAGCGTGAGCTCGACACCCGCGAATCCCTTCTCAAGGCCGCCGACAAGAAGCTCGAGGCTCGCATCAACGAGTTGCGCGAGCTGGAAGCCAAGACCAAGGACAAGGAGAAGGATCCGACCAAGGAGCCGAGCGAGCAGCAGGCGGTGAAGAACCTCGTGACCATGTACGAGACAATGAAGCCGAAGGAGGCGGCGCGGGTGTTCGACCGGCTCGACCTCAAGGTGCTGGTGCCGGTCGTCAACGGCATGAACCCCCGCAAGATGTCGGAAATCCTGGCCGTGATGTCGCCGGAGGCCGCCGAGCGCCTGACGGTGGAGCTCGCCATGCGGGGCCTGCGGGCCAGTGCCGCCGGCGCCGGCGGACCGCCCGGACAGCCGCTGCCGGCAGGCGAGCTGCAGGCTATCGAGCCCAAGCGCAACTAAGGCGGGCATTGGCGAATCTGTTCGCCGGACACGCCTTCCACTTTTCGTGCGTCCTGCCCGATCCTGTACAACGGAGCGGTGTGCAGCAGCGCGGCGGCTTCCCGCCCTGGCGGGATCTTCACCGGGCAGCGAACCCATTCAGTCGGGGGCAACATGACGACGCGTGATTGGACCCGCCGCAACGTTCTGGTGAGTGGTGGCGCGGCTGCGATTGCAGCGGGTGAGACGGTGCGACTCGCCGGCGCCCAGGAGGTCGTCAAGGAAATCCACCAGCTGGTGCCGGGTGAATTCACCTGGCATCCGGAGCGCTCGCCGAGCGGGCCGGTGGCGGTGATCGCGTCCATCCCCGAGCAGCGGGTGCATGTCTACCGTAACGGTGTCCGCATCGCCGTCTCGACTTGCTCGACCGGCTAGCCGGGGCACGAGACTCCGACCGGGGTCTTCGTGGTCCTGCAGAAGGACAAGCACCACAGGTCCTCGACCTACAACAATGCGCCGATGCCCAACATGAACCGGCTGACGTGGGGCGGTATCGCGCTGCATGCCGGCAAGCTTCCCGGATTCCCGGCCTCGCATGGGTGCATCCGGCTTCCCACCGCCTTTTCCGCAAAGTTGTTTGGCGTCACCCATATCGGCACGCCGGTGATCATCTCTGGCAGCCACAGCGATCCGTGGGACCTCGTCCATCCCGGACTTGTGCTCGGCGCCTCTGCGTCGACCGAATTCGATGATGTGGTCACCAAACTCAAGGGCAAGGCACACCCGTCTGACTGGCTCGACGACCAGAGCAGCCCCATCACAAGCGTGATCGCGTCGTCCGCCGACCGCAGCATCACGCTGATCGAGAACAACAGGGAAATCGCCACCGGCCGGCTCAACGTCGCCGGGGATCCGCGGCTTGGTGAGCATGTGTTCGTGCTAAGGGGCGCTAACGACCAGCGGCAGGGCCTGGCGTGGCAAGGCATCAGCCATCACCCCGACCCGGCGCAGCCGCTCGCCAGGGAGGAAGCGCTGATCGATCGCCCCTCGTCCGACCCCGCCTTCCGGGATGCCATGGTGGCGAACATGCTCCCCGGCATGATCCTCATCGTCACGGACCTGCCAAGCCATCCGGACTCCCGGTCAGGATCCGATTTCGTCATCCTGAGCGACGGCTGACGCGGGTTGAGACTGGCCGATCAGCGCCTTGTCTGAGGGAGAAACAGGCCATCGTCCGGTGGCTCCACGATCTCCATCTACCTGGTCTGGTGCGCGGTCGAGACGCCCGACGACCCCACCGTTGCCGGAGAAATTTTTTCGACACCGAAGCACTACGGCGAGACCCGAAACCGGGCTTTTATTCTGCCTCGCTGCCAGTGATTACAGCACCTATTGATGCTTGACAGAATTCGCTATGCTTTCAAAGCACTGCCGATGGAACGCATGTGCAGTGGTCGACCTGCCCTTGGGGCAAGGTGAACTCGCCGAGATAGCAGGTCTCTCCCGGAACAGCGTCGCCCGCTTGCTGGCACGTTAGCCGCCATCGGATGCGTGGAGAGCCGCTATCGCATCATCTCGTTTTTCGTGCCGTGTCTGAAGCAGGCGCTTCAGCATCACGGAACACGTGCGGACCGTTGATCTGGCGGCAACGACGGCGCGGCCGCGTCTCGCTGAACAGCCCCTTTTGTGTTGGTCTGCTTGCCGCCTTGGGTTCAATATTAGCTGTTGGCGCTGAGCAGCGGTTTCCCAACATCCGCATTCTTGTCGCTTCTGAGGGTCAAGTGGACATGGCGATTTCCGAGTACACGGCCTAGCGTGCAAGACCGCGAACTTAAGCTGCCGTTAGCCGTTCTTGCTTACCGTCTTCCGATGCCGGCCAGTCGCCGGCCGCCGAAGACCGCGTCCCAGCCATGTCCATGCGGCGGACCATCGGCACCGTAACCAGCGGGGCGGCGCGGCTCGTGTGCGCGGCGCTGCTGGTGCTTGCCTGCACGCTCGCGGGCCCGGGCTCCGCCTGGGCGAGCAAGGCCACGGTGCGCGGCACCGAAATGGCCGGCTACGGGCGCGTGGTGCTGTCGTTCGACGATTTGCCGCGCGCCACCGTTCGCGTCAGCAGCGGCATCCTGATCCTGGGCTTCGACAAGGCGGTGAGCTTCGGGCCGGAGAAGCTTGCGCTCGACATGCCCGGCTACATCTCGGCCGTGCGCATGGATCCCGACGGCCGCGGCATCCGCATCGCGCTGGCGCGGCCGGCGCGGCCGAACCTGATGGAGGCGGGGGAAAAGCTATTCATCGACCTGCTCCCGGAGAGTTGGCGCGGCCTGCCTCCGAGCCTGCCGACAGAGGTCATCGAGGAGCTGAGCCGGCGCGCCAAGGAGGCCGAGGAGCGGGTCCGCCAGCTCGCCCGGCGCAAAGCGAGCGAAGAGCCCCGCGACATGCCGTTCCGGGTTGGCACGACGCCGACCTTCTCACGCCTCGTGTTCGAGATGCCTGTGACGGCGCCGGTCGACGTCAAGCGCGGCGAGAACAGGATCGAGCTCACCTTCGACACGGCGCTGCGGGTGGATGCGGCGCGGCTGCGTGCCGCGCTGCCCGGCATGATCACCGGTGCGGATGCCGAGGAGGGCCCGAGCAGCCTGCGCATCGCGTTTGGCGTGGCGCCCGGCGTCGACGTCCGGCCCTTCCGCGAGGACGACACGTTCGTGCTCGACTTTGCGCCGCCCAAGCCGAAAACGGCGAAACCGGGCGCGCGCCCGGTGCGGGAGCCGAGCCCCGAGGCGGGCGGCCAGCGCGGTCATGACGCAGCCGATGGGTCCGTCGCCTCACCGGCACCGGGCATGCCGACCCCTATCACCGCGGTGACGGCGTCGCCGGCGGGAATGCCGGTCGCCGCCCCTGTTCCCGAGCCCCCTGCCGAGCCGTCGGGACGCATCAGTGTTGCGGCGGAGCGTGGCTCGGTGCGGCTCGGCCTCGGCTTGCCGCCGCGAACGCCCCTGGCGGTGTTCGAGAGGGGCGGATCGCTGTGGGTCGCCGCGGAAACCCCTGCGACGTTCGATCCATCCCAGATCGGTGTTGTGGCGCCCGGCACGATCGGCGAAGCGGAGCTCCGCCGCGTTGGCCGGCTGATGATCCTGCGCGTGGCGTTGCTGCGGCCCCTGCTGGTTCGGGCAGCGGCGACCGAAAAGGAATGGGTGGTGAGCCTCGGCGACGAGGTTGCGGGCGCCAGCACACCGCTGCAGCTGGCCCGTGGCATCGACAAGGACGGCCGGACGATCGTGACCGGCGGCTTCCCCGACGTCGCCGGCGTTCACTGGGTCGAGGACCCCGATGTCGGCGACCGGCTGGCGATCGTCACCGGGCGCAATGCCGCCCGCGGCCTGGTGAAGGCCCAGGCCTTCGTCGACTTCCGCGCCATCGCGACCGCACAGGGGCTGGCGATCGTGCCGCAATCCGATGATGTCGCGGTGCGCAGCGGCATCGACGACGTCGTCATCACACGTGATGGTGGGCTGTCGGTCTCGCTGGTGGCTGAACCGCGCAGCCAGCGTCGCGGCGAAGGACCCAAACTGGTCATCGACCGCGAGTCCTGGGAGCGCAACCGCTCGGGCAATGTCCGCGACCGTGGCCGGGCGCTGATGCGGGCGGCGGCCGAGGCGCCGAAGAGTGGCCGTGGCGACGCGCGTCTGGCAATGGCGCGCTTCGAGATCGCCGCCGGCCTCTCCATGGAGGCGCTCGGCACCCTCGGCGTGCTGGCATCGGATGATCCGGACCTTGGGGCGGAGCGCGGCGTGCAGCTGCTCGCCGGCATCGCCCAGGCGCTGGCCGGCCGTCTGCCGGAGGCCGCGAAGGTGCTTGCCGCCGATGCGCTCAAGGACGAGACCGAGGCCGTGCTGTGGCGGGCTTTCACCGACGCGCAGCTGCGGCGCTGGCAGCCGGCCCTGGTGGGCTTTCGCCGTGCCGCATCGGTCCTGCAGACCTATCCGGAGGACCTGCAGGGCAAGTTTCTTCCGCTGTATGCCGAGGCCGCGATCGAAGGGCGTGACTTCGGGTTGGCCCAGAAGGTGCTCGAAACGCTCGAGGCCCTGGACGGCGAGCATGTCGACAAGCCGACTGCGGCGCTGCTCGCCGCGCGCGTCGCCGAGGGGCAGGGCCGCCTCGAGGAGGCCTTCAGTGCCTTTGACAAGCTTGCCAAGTCGTCGCCGCGGCCGACCGAGGCGCGCGCCAAGCTGCACGGGATCGCGCTGGCGCTGAAGGACCGTTCGATCGACCGCGCCGCGGCCATTGCGGGGCTGGAGACCCTGTCGGTGAGCTGGCGGGGCGACGACGTCGAAGCACGCACGCTGGGTCTGCTGGGCCGGCTCTATGCCGAGGAGGAACGCTGGCGGGATGCGTTCTCGACGGCGCGGCGGGCGAACCAGCTGTTCCCCGACAACCCGCATACGCGGTCCCTCTATGACGAGACCGGCAGTCGCTTCGAAACGCTGTTTCTCGACGGCAAGGCGGAGACCATCCCGCGGCTCGATGCGATCTCGCTCTATTTCGACTTCAAGGAGTTCACGCCGCCGGGCCGTCGCGGCGACGAGATGATTCGCCGGCTGGCGGAGCGCCTGGTCGAGCTTGACCTGCTGCAGGAGGCCGGCGACCTGCTGACCCACCAGGTCGACAACCGCCTCAATGGCGCCGCCAAGGCTTCCGTGGCGACACGGCTGGCGGTGATCCACCTGATGAACCGGCAGCCCGCAAAGGCCTACCAGACGCTGCGCGAGAGCCGTCTGTCCGAGATGCCACAGGAGCTGCGCCGGGCGCGGCTGCTGCTGGAGGTGCGGGCGTTGTCCGACCTGTCGCGCACCGACCTGGCGCTGGAGATGATCGCGCCGGAGACCGGCAGCGATGTCGAGCGGCTGCGGGCCGACATCCTGTGGCAAAGCCGGCGCTGGCGCGAGGCCGGAGAGGTGTTCGAGCGCATGGTCGGCACCCGCTGGCAGTCGGCCGAACCGCTCGACGACCGGGCCCGGGCCGACGTCACCCGTGCGGCTATCGCCTATGGGCTGGCCGACGAGGCCCTGTCGCTCGAGCGCTTGCGCGCCAAGTTCGCCACCAAAATGTCGGACAGCGTCGATGCGCGCCCCTTCGCCATCGTAACCGCGCCGGGGCCGACCCAGGGGAACGAGTATCGCGAACTCGCCAAGGCGGTCGCCAGCGCCGATACGCTGTCGGAGTTCCTGTCGGAATACCGCAGGCGCTACCCCGATACGCCGGCGATGCCGACGCGGGTCCGCAGGCCCGATGCGGCTGCTCGGCCGGATTCGACGCGCGTCGACAGCAGCAAGGGTGCGGACGGAAAGCCTGGTGACGCAAAGCCAGCCGACGGCAAGCCTGCCGCCGCTGCGCCGGGCGCCGCGGACCCCGGCAACAAGGCCTAGTGCCGAGGCGCTCGTTCGGAAACCGACCTTATGGCATCAGGTCGTCCGCTCTAGCCCTCTGATTTCGCGACATTTTCGCCCGCCACCCGGATGCCGGTTTACGGGATGATGCGCTAGGACGGGCCGTAGCTCTGCACGAGGCTGCCTGCGACCAGGCTCCAGCCGTCGACCAGCACGAAGAAGATGAGCTTGAAGGGCAGCGCGACCGTCACGGGCGGCAGCATCATCATGCCCATCGACATCAGGATCGAGGCGACGACCAGGTCGATGATCAGGAACGGGATGTAGAGCAGGAAGCCGATCTCGAAGGCGCGGCGGAGCTCGGAGATCATGAAGGCCGGAATCAGTGTCGTCAGCGCCACCGCATCGGGCGTGGCCGGCCGGGGCTCGCGCGACATGGTGATGAACAGGTCCAGGTCCTTGTCGCGGACGTGGCGCAACATGAAGGTCTTCAGCGGCGCCGAACCGCGCTCGAAGGCCTGCTGCGGCTGGATCTGCCCGGCCAGCAGCGGCGCCACGCCGGCGTCGTAGACCGCGCGGAAGGTCGGGGCCATCACGAAGGCCGTGAGGAACAGCGCCAGGCTGACGATGACCGCATTCGGCGGGGCTGTGGGCGCGCCGATGGCGGAGCGCAGCAGCGACAGCACCACGACGATGCGGGTGAACGACGTCACCATCACCAGCGCAGCCGGCGCGAGTGACAGCAACGTCACAAGCAGAACGAGCTGCATCGCCCGCTCGGTGACGCCGCCGCCCTGGCCGATGTCGAGCGTCAGCGTCTGCGGAACGGCCGCGCCCGTTGCGGCGGCAAGCCACACGGCCACGCCCACTCCGCCCCGCGCCAGACGCGCCGCTCTCCGCCGAATCCACCACCGCATGGCGAGACGGTAGGGTGCTGGCCGGTCGCGGTCATCCAGCGTGGCGCCTTCGACCGGTCCGGCGGTCAGGCAGCTGTGGAGAACGCGGACGATGCCGGTTCCGCGTCAGTCCTTCTTCGACGGATCGCGGCCGAGCAGGCGGGACATCTCCGCCTCGAGGCTGTCGAAATCGATCAGGTCGGCTGGCAATGGCGCGAAGGTCGACTCGGCAGGAGGTGGCGAAGGAGCCGGTGCGGCCGGCGGCGGCGGAGCCGAGACAGGTGTCGGGGGAGGCGCCTGAGGGACCGGCGCCGTAGCAGGAGCAGGAGCAGGAGCAGGAGCAGGAGCAGGAGCAGGAGCAGGAGCAGGAGCAGGAGCAGGATCCGCCGGCGGAT